>NZ_CBCRXM010000017.1:0-63637 GCF_965137005.1 Sphingomonas antarctica
GCCGCCGAACTTGAAACGCAACGGGCGGGGTTAACCCCGCCCGTTGCTTCACCCGCGCTCATGCGCAACAACACCGGTCTGTCTCTGGTTGCCGCTGGATGAAAGGCGGGGGTCACGTCAGCCGAAAACCACTTCCGCGCCGCGCTGACGGCGCTTCACGCGGCGGGGGCCGATGCCGCGCAGGGCTGGACGCCGCAACGCCAATCGCGCTTTCTGTCCGCGGTCGCCGATGGCGCGACGGTGCAGGATGCCGCCGCCGAAGTCGGGCTGTCGCGCCGTTCGGCCTATGCCCTGCGCCGCCGCGCGGGGGGCCAGGCGTTCGATCTCGGCTGGCAGGCGGCAGACCTTCTCGCCTGTGACAGTTTGCGCGAAACATTGTGGGACCGTGCGCGCAACGGGCAGAGCTGGACGACCGTGCGCGACGATGGCGAACGCGTCGTCACCACCACGCGCCACCGTTTCGACAATCGCCTCGCCTTGGCGATGCTCACGCGGCTGGAGGACAAGCTGGCCGACGCACCGACAGCACCCGCCGCGCGCATGGCCGGCAAGTTCGAGCATCTCCTCGCGCATATCGAGGCCGGTCCGTGCTCACCCGATACCGCGGCGCTGGTCGACTTTCTCGACCCGCCGCCGTCCGAACCGGATGCCATTGGCACATGTGAACCGTGTGAACCTGAGGCCCAAAAACCTGGAGCCGATCCCGCCGACATGACGGTGGTGTGGTACGACCCCGATGACGAGCAATGGCTGACGCTGCTGCCCGCGCCCGACGGGTTCGACGGCGAGGAACATGGCGGGGAGAAGGACGGCTATTATTACCGGACGCTGAGCGAGGACGAAGAGGCCGCGATCGCCCATCTTGACCCGATGCAATGCCGATTGCCGCGCACCGCCCGCGCGATCGCCGGTGAATCTCTCCGCACCGACTGGTTCGCCGCCGCCGCCCGCGCCCGGCGCATCGAGGATGTGCCGGGGCTTATCGATGAAGCTCTACCATCCCCTCCCTCCGGGAGGGGCNACGGCGCTGGGGCGCCGACGGGGGAGGGCGTCGCGTTAGAGAACTAACCCCTCAATAAGGCGGCTTATCCAACCCCATCGCACTCGCGGTGAAAATCTCGCAGCCGTCCTCGGTAATCCCCACCGAATGCTCGAACTGCGCGCTTAACGTCTTGTCGCGTGTGACCGCCGTCCATCCGTCGTCGAGCACCTTGGTGTCGCCGCGGCCGATGTTGATCATCGGTTCGATGGTGAAGAACATGCCGGGCTTGATTTCGGGGCCGGTGCCGGGCCGTGCGGCGTGGACCACTTCGGGCGCGTCGTGGAAGATCTGGCCGACGCCGTGGCCGCAAAAATCGCGGACGACGCCGTAACGGAATTCCTCGGCATAGCTCTGGATCGCATGCCCGATATCGCCCATCCGGTTGCCGGGCCGGGCCGCCGCGATGCCGCGCATCATCGCTTCGTATGTCACGTCGACCAGACGTTTCGCCTTCACGCCGACATTGCCGACCAGGAACATCCGGCTGGTGTCGCCGTGCCAGCCATTGAGCAGCGGGGTGACGTCGATGTTGACGATGTCCCCGTCCTTCAGCGTCTTGGCGCTGGGGATGCCGTGGCACACGACGTGGTTGATCGAGATGCAGCAGCTATGGGTGTAGCCGCGATAGCCCAAAGTCGCGGGCTGGCCGCCGCCGTCGATGGTCATGCGGCGGACGATGTCGTCGAGGTCCTGTGTCGCCACGCCGGGCACGACATGCGGCACCAGCGCGTCGAGGATCTGCGCCGCCAACCGACCCGCGGCGCGCATGCCGGCAAAGCCCGCGGGGCCATGCAGCTTGATCGCTCCGGTGCGGGACGGGGCAACGGAATCGGCGGTTACATAGGTGGTCATGTGATCGAGTATAGGGAGTTTAGGCCGATTCCGCTACCGCAACACCTTCTCCGCATCCGCGACGTGCACATCCTGCATCATGTCGAGATAGGCGTCGAAATACGGCTTGTGCGTCGCGCCGACGATGACAAGCACCCGCGCGCCGGGATGCGTGACGAAGCTGGCGCGGATGTTCGCGACCATGCGCAGGTTGCGCACTTCCCACCAGCCGACATACCAGCGGCCGTAATGCTGCGGCGAAGGCTCGCGGACCGCCGCGCCCATATCATTGCGGACCATTTCGACGCCCGTGTCAGTCGTGTTGAAGAAGCGATAAAGGTCGAGCGTCGCGGCGGGCGTGCCGAGCGCCTTTTCCTTCGCGTTCATCGTTGCGCGGACGACGGGCATTCCTTGCGCCTGCCACGCCGCTTCGACCGCCTTGCCCTGTGCTTCCGGGGCCATGCCGATGGTCGTATCCGAACTGTGATCGTCCGCGGGATAGACGCGTTCGAGCCCCAGCCGCACCGCCAGCGCGGCGGCGATGTCCACATTCTCGTTGGACTTCTTGCGTGGCTTGTCGAGAATCGCGACCAATTCGGCGTTGAGCCCGTCGCCCGCATGGCGTTCGGCAATGGGCAAGCGCAGCCACTGCACTTGCGCCGACGTGCGGTCGTTCGCGGCGAGAAACAGGCTGGCGAGTTGTCGCCGGTCCACCGCTGTCGGCGTTGCACGCCACGCACCGAGCCGCTTCTCGATCGCCAGCATTGCCTGCGCGACGGTCAAGCCGGTCGCCGCCTGCGCCGCCTTGGTGTCCCAGCAATAAGTGTCCCAGCTGTTGCTCGTCAGCTCGCGATTGACCGCGAGGAATTCGCAATCGCTGCCCGACAGGCTCTCGATCGTGATCACGTCCGGCTTCCACGCCGCCAGCCGGTCGAGCACCGGCGCCAGCGATGCGGGCGTGAATGCGGCCGGCAATTCCGACAAATGCGGCGTACCGAGCACCAGCACTTCGCTCGGCGGCCCGGCAATCGCAGTTTTCAACTGACGTGGATCGAAGGCGGGTTTGCCCGCAGCGATGATGAGGAGCGGCAACAGCGCCACGAGCTTGCGGAGGTTCATGACAGGTGACTTACTCGACTAATACAGCGGTGGCAAGTGGCGATCATATACATGACAAAGCAAGTTGAAGTGGCTACCTCCTCAGGGGACAGGCCGGAACTCGAAATCACTCCCGCGATGATTGAGGCGGGGGTGGAAGCCCTACATCGTTTTTACGACCCCGAAGCTGACGGTTTGGGCAACGCTCGGTTCGCTGTTGGCGCGATCGTCTCCGCTGTCCTCGAATTTGATCATTAGCTCATGCACCTTGACGGAGGCTGCGCGCGCAAACTTGGCTGAAGCAATAAATTCGGAATGGTCGATAGCTAGTATCTCATACTTGCCCACCTCTCCCTTAACGTGCTTCGCAGAAAGGAATGCTATTCGTGTTGGATCGGACGTCATGCGCCCGATAACTTTGCGATGAGCAACCGCGTTTCGGCAAAATGAGTATTCCTTCATCGCGGTGATAAGCTTCGACATGTTTGTCGCCGCCGCTTTGTTGCCGATGTGATCATAGAGAACCTTGATCTTTTCGGCCTTGGTTTTCAGATCCATGTTGCCAATCAGGATGGAGCCGGATCCAGAACTTTCATCCAGATCGAATACCAGCATTATGAGCCGTGATATGCCGGTATCGAGGTCCGCCCACGCGAGGATCGTTTCGGCCATGATAAGCCGGTCATTATCGGTTATGGAGCGATCCAGATCATCCACATCAAAGGTTTTGATTTTGGCAGCCGACAATGAAACCCCCTCCGAAAACGACGTGCTCCGCCGGATGCTGAGCACCCCGCCTAAGCCGCACGAAACGGGCAAAGAGTCAAAGCCGAAGCGGGCTAAAAAGCCGATGACGCCAGCGCCACCACGGCCAGAGGTGCGCCCCGCGGTGCGCGACTAGTCGACTCCGAAAGAGCGGAAGAAGGCCAAGGGCTAGACTCATGGAATTCATCGGGCATAGCCCCCGAGAAAAAGGGGGATGACTGATGGACGCGAAAACGGCGGCTCGAATATTTCACGATTGGGCGGAAACCGAAGGCTTGATGCCAGATGGACCGGTGTCTCCAGTCTCCAGCGCAGCCCTCGAAATGGGGTTGGTCCAACCGGTAACGGATGCTGGAAAGCTGCTCCTCCGGACGAAGCAGGTTAAGGCCGTCAGCTTCAACGAGAAGCGTGGAGAGATCATCGCGTTCCTAAAACGCGCCGCGCCGACTTCCAAAAAGCTCATCTCCCAACTCCCAGCTTTTGTAGACGACGTGCCGATACGTTACCGGATGGGGGTGCCGAGCCAAATCGGCAATGAACCGCCTCAACCGTTTGGGGGACCACCATTCGTGATGCGAACGGTGGCAGGGCAAGAATTCTTTACCTGCGGTAGCTCCATATCCGTCGGCAACTTTCGAGATGCGGGGACATTGTCATGTCTAGTGCGCGATGCTGCCGGGCAGATGTTCGGACTTTCCAACAACCATGTCACAGGCAGTTGCAGTTATGCCGGCATCGGACTTCCGATAGTGGCGCCTGGCGTTATCGACGTTGTGCCTAACGGACTAAACCCGTTTACCCTTGGTTTTCACGCGAAGGCCCTTCCCCTCGTTGCTGGCGCCGCCGATGTTGTGGATCCGAAGGGCAACTCTGACGCTGCAATATTTTCCATCCGCGACGAAGGGCTGGTGTCGTCCTTTCAGGGCAACGCATACGACACTCCGGGCGCAGTCGATGATCTGATCGACAATATGGACGTGGAAAAAGTCGGGCGCACTACAGGCCACACGCGCGGACGCGTACTAGGGCAACTACATGGCGCGTTTTCAGTATCATACCATGCAACTGCGTACGGCTTCTCAGGATCGGTACCATTAGACCCTGTTTTCGCAATATCGGGTGCCGCAGACCTGTTTTCCGACAGTGGGGATTCCGGGTCGTTGATCACAGCTTTAGACGCTAATGGGCAACGAATAGCAGTGGGCATCGTTGTAGCAGGGATGGCAGACACAACTGCTGCTGGCGGCAAGATAACAATTGCTTTACCAATTAAGCCGATTTTGGCTGCCTTGCAGGTAACGCTGGTTTGCGGTCACAATATATGACGAGCATGAGGAGCATTGCAGCGGAGTTTCAGCGGAGCCTGACCGTGCCGGTTGGGGCCGCAAACACGTTAGTGTGCTCCGGCCCCAGCGGCCCATATCTCAGGGTATTCATCGATCCAGCATTCGCTGTTTGGCGTAGCAAAGTGCCGAAAACCTTTCGTGGCATTGCTGTAAAGGTTGAGACGCGGCAGGCAGCGACCGCTACAACGAACTAACGTCTTGGCCTCCAACGCTGATTGCGCGGCTTTGCCGTTGCCTTCGCCTTCGCCTTAGGCGGCGAGGCCGTTAATCCGCCGATAGGTCAGGCGCTTGCCGCCGATCTGGCTAAGCAAGGTAGCAGCGCGGGCTTCGTCGTTGATGCCAAGCGCCGCACGGTTGCTGTAACGGAAGTCGAACTCCGCCAGATAACGCTGCAAGTGCTGTTCGCCGCAGTGCTGATAGATGCCGCGCATCCCGCGTTTGAAGATCGAGAAGAAGCCCTCAATCGTGTTCGTGTGGATGCTGCTATCGCCGCGCTTCACATATTCGCTGGCGCTGTGATTGACCGTCATGTGCCTCGCGAACTTCCAACCAAAGTAGCGATACACGCTGGCTTCGTCGGTCATCAGCTTGGCTTTAGGTGCTAGGTTGGCTTGAACGATCGGCGCGATGGTCACAACGCGGGTGTTAGGCACAACGTGGCTGCGCGCTTCGCCGGTGGCGCGGTCGATAAGCGATAGCACCTTCATCTTGTGCCAAACGCCGCCGCCGATCCTGCCATCGACGCCTTTGATGCGCCCGATATAGGTTTCATCGACCTCTACCATCGTGCCTTCACCGCCCATCGGCGGGAGGTCGCCAGAGGGTGCCATAGCCGCACGGATGCGATGCTCCATGAACCATGCCGTCTTGTAGGTGACGCCTAGATCACGGTGCATCTGGTGCGCGCTGTAGCCCTTCTTGCTGGAGCAAAGGAGGCGCGTCGCCAGCAACCACTTGTGGAGCGGAACCTTGCTGCGCTCGAACACCGTGCCAACGGTGACACTGAATTGCTGGCGACAGGCGTTGCACTGATAAATGCCCTTACGCACGGCCCCGTCAGGGTGAGCCTTGGTCGCACGACCACGCTGCTCGGGAAGGCGCTTTACGGCGAACGCGCCACAGTGCGGGCAATACGCCCCGTCCGGCCAACGCAACGCTTCAAGGTGTTCGCGGGCTGCATCGACATTCGTAAATTGCGGAGCGGTGAGGTTCGTCATTCACCTTAGCTAGTTTCCCGCCATTGCTTTGTCAAGTATATAATCGCCTGGCAAGTTGCGCGGGTGCGGCGGGGCGCTATGTCGCGTTGATGCCCGCCGCCGAACGCATCTGGACCGCCGCTCTCGTCGTCATCGGCGACGAAATCCTGTCGGGGCGGACGCAGGACAAGAACGTCGCGCAGATCGCCTTGTGGCTGAACATCCAGGGTATCCGCCTCGCCGAAGTTCGTGTCGTCGCCGACGATCAGGACGCCATCGTCGAAGCCGTCAACATGCTGCGCGCACGCAACGATTATCTGTTCACCACCGGCGGGATCGGCCCGACGCATGACGATATCACCGTCGATGCGATTGCCGCTGCTTTGGGCGTCGGCGTCGAAATTCATGCCAAGGCGCGGGCCATGCTCGAAGCCTATTACGCCACGCGCGGCGGGATCAACGAGGCGCGGCTGCGCATGGCGCGTGTCCCCGAGGGGGCGACCCTGATCGAGAACCGTATGTCGGGCGCGCCGGGCATACGCCACGGCAACATTTTCATCATGGCGGGGGTGCCGCACATCACCGCCGGAATGCTCCACGCCCTCGACGGGCAATTGGAGGGCGGACGACCCGTCGTTTCGCGCACCGTCGGTTGCTGGACGGCGGAGAGCGAGGTCGCGGA
The DNA here is from genome assembly GCF_965137005.1 of Sphingomonas antarctica. Classification (NCBI taxonomy): domain Bacteria; kingdom Pseudomonadati; phylum Pseudomonadota; class Alphaproteobacteria; order Sphingomonadales; family Sphingomonadaceae; genus Sphingomonas; species Sphingomonas antarctica. The sequence continues at coordinate 6,961 of NZ_CBCRXM010000017.1, forward strand.
CCTGCTGCGCGAAACCGAAGCCGCGCATGAAGGGTGCCAGATCGGCAGCTACCCATTTTTCCGGGACGGACGCGTCGGGGCGAACTTCGTTATCCGATCGACCGACAATGCGGCTGCGGCGGCTTGCACGGATGATCTGATCGAACGGCTCGGCGCGATGGGGCGCGAGGGTATCGACGGCGGCGTTTGATGGCGAACGTCCTGATCGGCTGGGAATTGGGCGGCGGGCGCGGCCATCTGGTGTCGATGAAGCTGATCGCGGAGGCGCTGATCGAACGCGGACACCGGGTCACGATCGCGGCGCAGCGCACCGACGTGCCGCTGACCATGCCGCCGGGGGTGGCGATGTTTCAGGCGCCGATCTGGCCGGGGCTGCTGTCCACGGTCGGCGCGGGCGACGGTCGCGTCTCGACCATCGTTGATGTGCTGGCGCGCCTTGGTCTCGGCCGGCGCGGGGTGCTGGCCGGCATGATCAGTGCGTGGGAAGCGTTGATCGCCCTATCGCGCGCCGATCTGGTCATCGCCGATTACGCGCCGGCTTTGCTGGTCGCGGCGCGTGGCCGATTGCCCTCGGTCAGTGTCGGTCCGGGATTTCAGGTCGCGCCGTCGGACACCGATCCGATCGCACGTCTGGGTGGCGGATCGCCGGGGCATAATGAAGGCAATCTGCTCGACACCGTCGATGCCGAGCTTCGTGCTGCCGGGCGCAAGCCGCTACCGCATCTCGCCGCCCTGTTTGCGACCGACGCGCCGCTTATCGGCAGTTTTCCCGAGCTCGACCCGTATCACCGGAACGATCAAACGGGCCGCTTTATCGCTCCCGGGCTGGACGGCGTTCCGCAACTCGGCGCGGGCCAAGGCGACGAGGTCTTCGTCTATGCCAACAACCCGATCCAGGCGAACAAGCCGTTCTGGCAGGCTGTAGTCGCGACCCGCTTGCCGATCCGCGCACACATTCCGGGCATCGATACCAGTCTGCGTGTGGCCATTGCGGCGATGGGGGTGACGGTCGAGCCGCGTCCGGTGCCGATCGATCGGATCGTCGCGCGCAGCAGGCTGTGCATCAATCACGGCGCGCACGGCATTATCTGCGCGATGATGCTGGGCGGTGTGCCGCAATTGATGTTGCCGCTCGACCTCGAAAAAGGGCTGCACAGTGCGGCTGTGGCGCATGCCGGTCTCGGTGTGCTGCCGCCGATTGATGAAAACACCGTCGCCAACCTCCCCGCGATATTACGCGCCGCCTATCACGATGCCGAACTGGTGCAGCGCGTCCGAGAGGCCACACCGGGTTTTCACGCGCGGATGACGGTGCCTTATGGCCCCGCGGTGGCGGAAGCGGCGGCCGCATTGTTGTGATGCTCCGGCAAGCGGCGGACCAGCACGATGCACACCAGTGCAAACGCCGCCGACACCAGGAACGCCGCGCCGGGCAAATGCACTGGCGCGCCAGATCCGGTGAAATGCGCCATCACGCCGGTGAGCAGCAGAGGCGCGGCAAGCGTGCCGAGGCCCATCGCCATCGATGCGATCCCTTGCGTTTCGCCCTGCGTTTCGGGGGTGGCGCTTCTCGATAACAACGCCATCAGGCTCGGTTGAGTCAGCGCCTGAACCGCGATCACGATCATGATCGCAAACACCTGCCAGCTCGCGGTGACGAACGGATAGAGCAGAAAGGCGCATGTTGCCGCCGTCAGTCCCACCGTGGCGGCATTGCGTTCACCCAGTCGCTTGACCGCAGGCCCGGTGAACAGGCCCTGTGCTAATGCCATGATGACGCCGACAAAGGCGAGGCTTGCGCCGATCATCGCGCTCGACCAGCCGAGCTGGGCGATTGCCCAAAAACTCCAGGTCAGCGGATAGACCAGGCTGGCGATTTGCCACAGGACAAGGATGGCGGCGATCCGCGCCATGCCGGGCGTCGCTTGTGCCACCCGCCAGGCACCCAACGGGTTCGCGCGGCTCCAGTCGAACGGGCGCCGCCGCTCGGGGGGCAGCGTCTCCGGAAACACGAACGTCCCGTAGAGGAAATTGACGGCTGCCAGCGCCGACGCGGCATAAAAGGGTGCGCGGTCGCCCATTTGTCCCAACAGTCCGCCGATCGCCGGGCCGATGATAAAGCCGACCCCGAACGCCGCGCCGACATAGCCGAACGCCTTGGCGCGATCTTCGGGGGCGGTGCGGTCGGCCAGTGCTGCCTGAGCGGGCGCGTAGCTGCCGCCGAAGATGCCCGACATCGTGCGGCCGATGAAGATCAGCGGCAATGTGTGCGCGACGGCGAGCAACAGATAATCGACCGCCAAGCCGCCGAGCGCGAGCAACAGCACCCGGCGTCGGCCATGCGCATCGGACAGTCCCCCCAGCACCGGTGCCGCGAAGAATGTCGCGAGCGCCATAGCAAAACCGATCCACGCGCCGACCGTCATCGCCCGCGGCAGGTCGATCTGTCCAATGTTCATCAGCAGCCGCGGAAGTACGGGCATGATCAGCCCGAAACTCATCGCGTCGATGAAGATGGTGACCAGGACGAACAATGTGGCGTGCGGGCGGGCGTTGGTCATTGATCCCCTGAGAGCAACGCGCGGTGGCGAACGAGCGGGAGACGGGAATCGAACCCGCGTATTCAGCTTGGGAAGCTGCTGCTCTGCCATTGAGCTACACCCGCATGAGCGCCCGTTTGCCACGGCGGGGCGGCGACGGTCAACCGGCGGCGAAGCGGATTGTGCGCGTGCCGGGGTCGGCGCTGGTCAGGCGGACCGACAGCGCATCGCCCGGTTCGGCCGTCGACCCGTCGAGCCGCGCGACCACCGGCAAATCGCGCAGCTGGATGCGCGCGCCGCGTTCGTCCTTGTCCGTCACCACGGCGGCAAAGCTTTCACCGACGCGGCTTTGCAGCAATTGTGCTTCGGCAAGATCGATGACCGTGCGGCCGATCGTTCCGCCCATCGCATCGGCGCGGGCCATCACTTTGGGCAGTCGTCCAAAGGCATCGGTTACCGCTGTCGGAACCCCTTGGCCGTTCGCTACCGCCAGCGCGGCACGGATGACGTAGCGGTCGGCCAAGCGACGCAGAGGGGCGGTGGCATGCGCGTAAGTGGCGGCCATCGGCGCATGCCACGGCGTGACGCCGTCACGAAACGGCGCATAAGTCGCACCCGGTCCCGCGCGTCGGACCGCAAGGAGGAACGCGGCTTCGCGCGGTTTGGCGGGATCGATCGTCCGCTGGAAGTCAGCGAGCGTCATCTGTGCGGGCCATTCGAGGTCATAGGCCTTGGCCGTTGCGCGTAGCCGCCCGACGGCGCGATCGTCGGGCGCGGCCATCACGCGGAACAAGCCCGTCTTGGCGGCGTACAACGCATCCGCCACCGCCATGTTGGTCGCCAGCGATAATGCCGCGTTGCGATCTTCCGAAGCGAGGCGCGGGCGAAACGCGAGGGTGAATCCGCCCGCGCCGTCGGGCGAAACCTCCTGCTCGGGCGGATCGGCTCGCGCCGCGCCGCGCCGTTCCTCCGCGCTCATGATGCGCGTCGCGAGGTCGGCAAAGCCCGGCGGCAAATCGGCATCGGCGACGTTTTCATAAGCCAGCTTCGCGCGGCTGCGGATGATTGCGCGTTCGGCGCCATCGAGCTTCACCCCGCCATCGGGTGCGATGCGGACGCTGAAGACGACCGCAGGCCGGTCCACATTCGGCAACAGGCTCGCAGCGCCTTCGCTCAGGCTCGGCGGGTATAGCGGCACACGCCCATCGGGCAGATACTGGGTCTCGCCGCGCCGCCAGGCTTCCTGGTCGATCGGGTCACCCTCATCGACGAACCACGCCACGTCGGCAATCGCGTAGCGCAACAGCAGGTCGGCACCGATCAACTCGATGGCGAATGCCTGATCGAGGTCGGTCGAACTCGCCGGGTCGAGTGTCACGAACGGCATCGCGGTGCGATCGACATGTGCGGTCAGCGGTCGCGCAATTGCCGCCTGCGCTGCCGCCTCAACCTCCGGCGGGAAGGTGGCCGGCAACTGGAATTCGACGCGCATCGCCGCGAGGCCGCTGCCCAAAGCATGTGTCGGATCGAGCAGGGTTTTCATGGACCGGCTTTACGCGCCTCAGCGTGCCGGTCAAAAAAAGGGGCGGCGCAACCCCCGCGCCGCCCCCATCAGTCCGCCGCTTCGCCTTCAGGCGAGGACGGCTCGGGTCGCACCTTGGCGCCGGCGGGCGACGCCGCCGACGAAACCGAACCCTGAAATGAGCATCGCCCACGATGCCGGCTCGGGAATATTGCCCGTCACATCGCGCAACTGGTATGAGATAGTCACCTGACCGACATCGAATGGCGCGGCGAGGCCAGTTACCGTTTCGTCGAGGCCCAGCCCGTCGAAGCTGAATGCCGCGCCGGGAAATGCTTGTGTGATTGCAGTCAAACAGTTGCTGCACGCCCCGCTTGTGATGTCGCCGCCGCCTCGCGCAGTCGCCCCGCCGTTCAAGCTGAAGCTCACCGTGCCGAAGGCGTTGGTCGATCCGTTCGGCCCCACCGGCGAGTCACCGTTCACATCGTTGAAATTGATCCCGAACAGCTGTTCACCCGACGTCGGCACGAAGAATGCACCGTTGAGCGTGATCGTCGCGAGGATCTGATCTCCCTGTTCCAGTGTGAAGGGAGTGAACGGATCGAGGATCAGATTGCCCGTTTGATAGGTGCTGGCGCCGATCGTGAACGTGTTGAACGTCGTACCGGCCGTCGTCCCCGTCAACGAGATCGTGTGCACGGTCGCGACGGCCGGCGCGGCAAAGGTCAAGGCGGCAGCAAAGGCAAGTAAGCGCATGGTGGTAATCTCCGAGAAAGCTGACGCGGCTGTGCGACAGCGGCCGAACGCGCGCACCTCTCGAATCCGGGGGGGTAAGCATTTGTCCCGAAACGGAACACGGGTTGGCGAAGGTGCGGAGTGTGAGCTACGCTCGACCGCGAACGGAGTCGCTCATGCTCGATACGATCCTCTCGATCGCCGATGGCGCGATCCGTGCGCGGACAGCGGAGGACGCCAGCGCGGCGCTATGCGATGCGCTGCTGCCGCGCGGATTGAGTTACCTCCAGGTGCGCAATTACCACCGGCCGCGCGGGCGGCTGACGTCGGCGGCGCATTGGGCGGCGGGCGGGGTGCTGGCCCGGCACGTCCGGCCCGGCTGGATCGGCAGCGCCAGTTCCAACTACGTCTGCTTCGAGCAGAACCCGCTGCTGCGCCCGATCGCGACGGGGCGCACGCGCTATCGGTTCAGCAGCTATGCACCGCATGGCGACAAGCGCTTCGCCAGCTATTGGGAGGCGATGAGTGAGGGCGGCATCGGCGACGCGTTGTGCGCCACGGCTTATGGCGAGGACGGCACGATCGCGTCGCTGCATATCGGCTTCGACGACGCCGCACTGCCCGCCGCCTTTGCCGAGGCCGTACAATCGGCAGGCAGCATCGTCGCCGAACGCCTGCTCGCCTTTGCGGCGCCCGAAACGCCTGACCGTCCGGCCCTGACGGCCCGCGAGCGTGACGCGATCTCCTATGTTGCCGAGGGCAAGACCGATTGGGAGATCGGCACAATCCTCGGCCTGAGCGAAGCGACCGCCCGGTTCCACGTCGACAATGCCCGCCGCAAGCTGGGCGCAGTCAATCGCGCCCAGGCGGTGGCTTGCTACATCGCCGCGAACGGCTTCGTTTAGAGGACTTCGAAGAGGCCAGCGGCGCCCTGGCCGCCGCCGACGCACATCGTCACGACGACGTATCTGGCACCGCGGCGCTTGCCTTCGATCAGCGCGTGGCCGGTGCACCGCGCTCCAGTCATGCCGAAGGGGTGGCCGATCGAGATCGAGCCGCCGTTGACGTTGAGCAGTTCGTCGGGGATGCCGAGCTTGTCACGGCAATAAAGCACCTGCACCGCGAACGCTTCGTTGAGCTCCCACAAGCCGATATCGTCCATCTTGAGGCTAAAGCGTTCGAGCAGCTTGGGGATCGCAAACACCGGCCCGATGCCCATTTCGTCGGGCTCAGTACCGGCGACCGCCATACCGACGTAGCGGCCCAACGGGGTGAGACCCTTTTTGGCGGCGACAGAGGCTTCCATCACGACGCTGGCCGAGGAGCCATCGCTGAGCTGCGAGGCGTTCCCTGCGGTGATCGTGTAGCCTTCGCCCATCACCGGCTTGAGCGACGCGAGACCCTCCAACGTGGTTTCAGGGCGGTTGCAATCGTCCTTGTTGGCAGTGACCTGGCTGTAGGTGACTTCCTTGGTCTCCTTGTTAACGATCGCCATCGTCGCGTCGCAGGCGATGATTTCGTCGTCGAACTTGCCGGCGGCCTGCGCGGCGGCGGTGCGCTGTTGCGAGCGGAGCGAATATTCGTCCTGCGCCTCGCGGCTGATGCCGTAACGCTTGGCGACCACTTCGGCCGTGCCGATCATCGGCAGATAGGTGTCCTTGTGCATCTTGATCAGCTCGGCATCGGGTTCGATGAAGATCTTGCCGCTGCCCGAGACTTTCGAGATCGATTCCACGCCGCCGCCGACGACGATATCCATGCGATCGACGATGACCTGCTTGGCGGCAGTAGCGATGGCCATCAGGCCCGACGCGCATTGGCGGTCGATCGACATGCCGGGAACGGTGACGGGAAGCCCGGCGCGCAGTGCGATGAGGCGCGCGACGTTGGGGGCTTGTGAACCCTGCTGCATCGCCGCGCCGATGATAACGTCGTCGACTTCCCCGCCCTCAATGCCCGCGCGTTCGAGCGCGGCCTTGACCGAGAAGGCGCCGAGCGTCGGCGAGGTGGTGTTGTTGAACGCGCCCCGGCCCGCTTTGACGAGCGGGGTGCGGGCGGTGGAAACGATGACGGCGTCGCGCATGACGAAAAACTCTCCGGTTTTCGTCACCCCGGACTTGATCCGGGGTCCAGCTTCTTGGTCGTGATGTCACGCCGGAGAAAGCTGGACCCCGGCGCGGAGGCCGGGGTGACGGGTTAAGTATTCAATATGGGTGCGGTGCCGAGGCTCCGCATCCTTTGCTCAAATGAAGAACTGGCTGATCCACTCGGCGATCAGGGCGGGCTTGTCCTCGCCTTCGATCTCGAGCGTGTATTCGACGGTCTGCTGATACTGGCCGGGGCGCTTTTCCTCGATTTCGAGGAGCTTGAAGTGGCCGCGGACGCGTTTTCCCGACTTTACCGGGGACAGGAACCGCGTCTTGTTGCCCCCGTAATTCACGCCCATCTTGATGCCGTCCATCCGCGGCAGATCGGCCTTGGCGGTGAGCACGGGCATCAGCGACAGCGACAGGAAACCGTGGGCGATGGTGGTGCCGAACGGCGTCTTTGCGGCGGCGTCGGGGTCGATATGGATGAACTGATGATCGCCGGTCGCGTCGGCGAACTTGTCGATCATCTCCTGACTGACGGTCAGCCAGTCCGAGGTGCCGATACCTTGGCCGGTCATCGCCTTGAGGTCGTCGAACGTTACCGTCGTCATTGCACTCTCCTGCTTTACGTTCGCGTAAAGCGACGGTTCGCGAGAGTCAAAACGCCGGCCAATTTACCTCTGCAAATGACGGTTTTGTGGATGGGTGGCCCGACCTGCACCGGGGCGATGCGAGAGATTGGCCTATTCCGTTTCGGCCGGAGCAACGACCCCCGGCGTGCCGTCCAGGCCGAGCCAGTCCTTGCGCGTCATGTTGTAGAGGCGGTCGAGATATTCGAGCTGGATCGGCGGCGGGCGCGAGCTTTGCGAATTCCACAGGAGCGCGATGCCGCTGCGGCGCTGGGGGTCGAGCAGGATCGTCGCGCGATAGCCGCGCACCGCGCCCTGATGCCCGACGAGGTGGTGGCCGAGGTAATTATAGTCGCGCCAGCCGAGCGAATATTTGTTCGGCCCCATCGCGCGGTTGAACACGCCGAGGTGGCGGTCGGTCATGATCCGCGGGCGGTGGATTTCGCTGAGCACCGCGTCGGGCACGACTTGCGGATCGACACCCACTTGAGCCTGCATCCAGCGCGCCATGTCGATGATCGAGCTGTTGACGCCGCCCGCCGCGGGGACGCGGTAATAGGTGTCGTTGACCTCCACCGTGGTGCGCCCGACATGCGGCCGCGCCCAGCTTTGCGAGGACATCAGCCCGGCGCGGCTGAGGCTGGCGTCGGTCATGCCGAGCGGTTGGAACAGGCGTTGCGTGACCACCAATTGATACGGGCGGCCGGTGATGTTCTGAACAATTTCCGATGCCGTATCGTAGGACACGTTCTGGTACGCGTGACACAGGCCGGGCGCACATTGTTTGGACAGCGTCGCATACATCGCGCGGAGCAGGCGCGGATCGCCACCGGCTTCGAGCTTGTCGTCGAACGCGTTCTTCACCACGCCGACGCGTTGCGACAGGACATCGTCGACGGTCGCGACATTCTCACCGCCGCCCGGCAGTTTGAGCTGGGTCGAATAACGCGACACGGGGGCTTCGAGGTCGAGGCGGCCTTCATTGGCGAGTTCGGCGACCATCGTCGACGCGACGCCCTTGCTGAGCGAGGCCCAGCGGAACACGGTGTGTGCGCCGACCGGCTCGGTTCCGTTCGCGGTGGTCGTGCCATAGCCCTTTACGAAGGCGATGCGGCCGTCCTCGATGATCGCGACGCCGAGGCCGACCATGTCGGGCTTGGTCATGATCTGCTGAATGCGCGCGTCGAGGCTGGCATAATCGACGCGGTTGCCGAATTGTTGGCGCGGATCGCCGAACAGCCGTGAGACCGAGGCGCCGAAACCGGTCTGTGGCGCCGGCTCCCCTTGTGGCGAGGCCCAGCCGAAACCGACGCAGCCGACCATTGCGACGATGACGGTGGCCGTCGCTCCGACGCGTTTGCCGATCTTCATTGCTGCCCACGCCCTCCCGGGGCTACTGAATCACTTAGATGGGATGGCGGCAACAACATGGTGACTCCGTTCGGCGCGGCCTGCGGGCGCTTCGTCGCTCACATCCTTCGACAGGCTCAGGACAGGGGGCTTCGACATCGCCGAAACAACGAGTTATGATCGAGTCATGGTGAATGTTTCCGGAACGCCGCTGTTAGACGGTGTCGATACCCCAGAGGATTTGCGGCGGCTGAAGCCCGAACAGCTGCGCCAGCTGTCGGACGAGTTGCGCGCGGAGATGATCTCCGCCGTCGGCACCACCGGCGGGCATCTGGGTTCGGGGCTGGGCGTGGTCGAGCTGACCGTCGCATTGCACTACGTGTTCGACACGCCGGGCGACAAGTTGATCTGGGACGTCGGGCATCAGGCCTATCCGCACAAGATCCTGACCGGGCGGCGCGACCGCATCCGCACGTTGCGCCAGGGCGGCGGGCTGTCGGGGTTCACCAAGCGTTCCGAGAGCAAGTACGATCCGTTCGGCGCGGCGCATTCGTCGACTTCGATCAGCGCGGCGCTGGGCTTTGCCATCGCCAACAAGCTGAACAACAAGCCGGGCAAGGCGATCGCGGTGATCGGTGACGGCGCGATGTCGGCGGGCATGGCGTACGAGGCGATGAACAATGCCGAAGGCGCGGGCAATCGCCTGATCGTCATCCTCAACGACAACGACATGTCGATCGCGCCGCCGGTCGGCGGATTGTCGGCGTATCTCGCGCGGATGGTGAGTTCGAGCGAGTATCTCGGGCTGCGCAATCTGGCCAAGAAGCTGGCGGCCAAGATTTCGCACCGCGTCCATAATGCCGCGCAAAAGGCCGAGGAATATGCGCGCGGCATGGCGACGGGCGGGACGTTGTTCGAGGAACTGGGCTTTTACTATGTCGGTCCGATCGACGGGCATAATCTCGAGCATCTGATTCCGGTGCTGGAGAATGTCCGCGACTCAGAGCAGGGCCCGATCCTGGTCCATGTCGTCACCAAGAAGGGCAAGGGCTATGGCCCGGCCGAGGCGGCGGCAGACAAATATCACGGCGTGCAGAAGTTCGACGTGGTGTCGGGCGTGCAGGCCAAGGCGCCGCCGGGGCCGCCGCAATATCAGAACGTGTTCGGCGAAACGCTGGCCAAGCTGGCGGAGACCGACGACCGCATTTGCGCGATCACCGCGGCCATGCCGTCGGGCACCGGCGTCGATAAATTCGCCAGGGCGCATCCCGAGCGGACCTTCGACGTGGGGATTGCCGAGCAGCATGCAGTGACGTTCGCCGCAGGGTTGGCGGCGCAGGGCATGCGCCCGTTCTGCGCAATCTATTCGACGTTCCTTCAGCGCGCGTACGACCAGGTCGTCCATGACGTCGCGATCCAGAATTTGCCGGTGCGTTTCGCGATCGACCGCGCGGGACTGGTCGGCGCGGATGGTGCGACGCATGCCGGGTCGTTCGACGTGACCTACCTCGCCACCCTCCCCAATTTCGTGGTGATGGCGGCGGCGGACGAAGCCGAGCTGGTCCACATGACCAAGACCTGTGTCGAGCATGATTCAGGCCCGATTGCGGTGCGTTATCCGCGCGGCAACGGCACCGGCGTGGCGCTGCCCGAGGTGCCGCAGGTGCTGGAGATCGGCAAGGGTCGCGTTGTCCGCGAGGGCAAGTCGGTGGCGATCCTGTCACTCGGCACGCGTCTGGCCGAGGCGTTGAAGGCGGCGGACACGCTCGATGCCAAGGGACTGTCGACAACGGTCGCCGATCTGCGTTTCGCCAAGCCGCTCGACGAGGCGCTGATCCGCCGCCTGCTGACCAGCCACGAAGTCGCCGTGACGATCGAGGAAAATTCGGTCGGCGGCCTCGGCGCGCACGTCCTGACGCTGGCGAGCGACGAGGGCCTGATCGACGGCGGTCTGAAGCTGCGCACGCTGCGTTTGCCCGACAAGTTCCAGGACCACGCCGCGCCCGACACGCAATATGCCGAGGCCGGCTTGGATGCAGCAGCGATCGTGGAGACGGTACTGAAGGCGCTGCGCCATAACAGCGCGGGGATCGAGGCTGGGGCGCGAGCTTGAGCGACAACGAGTCGCGCACGCCATTCTCGCTCCACGCGCGCAGTCGCAGTTTCTTTTTTGCGTTTCGCGGAATCGCTTATCTGGCGCGTTCGGAACACAATGCGTGGATCCATCTTGCAGCATCAGTTGCCGCCATTGCGCTGGGTGGATCGCTCAAGATCAGTGCAAACGACTGGCGCTGGATCGCTTTAGCCATCACCCTCGTCTGGCTGGCGGAGGCACTCAACACAGCGATCGAGCGGCTATGCGATGTTGTTAATCCGAATTTCGATCAGCGTATCGGTCACGCAAAAGACGTCGCAGCGGGCGGTGTGCTGATCGCGGCGATCGGTGCGGCGGCGATCGGCGCTGTGACTTTCCTGCCTTATCTTTAAGCCGCCAACCTTAAACAGTCCCTTCCCGCTTCCTTCGCCGCGTACAGCGCAAGGTCGGCGCGTTTCAGGGCGCTGGCGGCGTCGTCGGTGGCATTGACGGCGACCATGCCCATGCTGGCCGTGACCGTGTGCTCGCCCGCCTTCCCCGCGTCGAAGCGCGCTTCGGCAAGCGCCTCGCGCAGGCGCGCGCACAGGGCATAGCCTTCGTCGAGCGCGACGCCGGGCAGGAAATACGCGAATTCTTCTCCGCCGATACGTGCGATCAGATCGCTGGCGCGGACTTCGCCGCGCGCCACCCGGGCATAGCTTTGCAAGGCCGCGTCGCCGACATGGTGGCCGAACCGGTCGTTGATCGTCTTGAAATGATCGAGGTCGGCCACGATCAACACGCCTTCGCGGTCGAAGCGCGTGTCGAAGCGCGCGAAGAATGCGCGGCGATTGGCGATGCCGGTCAATTGATCGGTGGTCGCGGCATGTTCGAGTTCGCTTTCGGTGCGTTTCCGCGCCTCGATGTCGCGGATCGCGCTGATCGTCCCGACCGGCAGACCGTCGGCATCGAGCAGCGCGCGCGCGCGCGATTCAAACCATTTGTCGCTGCCGTCGCGCATCCGCACGCGATATTCGAAATCCACCGTGCTCTGTGGATCGGCCATCAGTTTCAGATGCATGGCGACCAGCGCATCGCGATCCTGACGGACGACAAGCTCCGTCGCGAAGCGGCCCAAAACCCAATTCGCGTCGCGTTCGAGCAAAGCCTCGAGCGCGCCGGTCGCCTGAATGATCCGCCCGGCGGCATTGGTGTGAAGCATCGCATCACCCGAATTTTCGGCCATCAGGCGCAGCGCGCTTTCGCTGGTCGACAAGCGTTCGAGCAAGGTGCGGCGCTGTCGCATCAACACCGCGACGGGCAGCAAGGTCACCGCGGTGATGGCGAGGTAGAATTGCAGGAATTGCAGGCGTTCGGCCGCCGTCGATCCCGCAAGGTGATAGATCGGGCCAGAATGATACACCGTTGCTACCGAAGCGATCAACGCGAGCGTCACGGCCGACGCTGCCGCCCCCAGCCGACCGAGCCGCAGGGTTGCCAGCATCATCGGCAACAGCGGCAGGAACAGCAAAGGCTGCGCACCCAAGCTGAAGGTAAACGCGCTGACCGCGGCGACCGGCGACACCCACAGGACGAAGGCCGCCAAACGCTCGCGACGAATTTCCGCGCCCTGATACGCGCGGATCGACCGCAGAACGAGGCTGGCGAGCGGCGCGACCATGATCACGCCCAGCGAGTGACCGACGAACCAGTTGAACATCGTCGGCACCACGGCCTGACCCAACGCGTAATGCGCGACCAGCCCGGCGACCGGCGAGTCCAGCGTCGGAAACAGCGTCGCGACCAAGGCGAATTTGCCGAAGCCGGCGATGCTGTCGAGATAATAGCTATGCCCCAGCCAGCGTCGCAGCACCGCCGCGGTCACCACCGATTCGAGCAGATTGAGGACCGGCAAGCCGAGTCCGCCCCAGCCGACGCCGGTCCACACCGTGGCGATCGCATTGCCCATGATGCAGGTGGTAATGGCCAACGGCCAGAGACGCTGACGATTGAGCGACAGCCACGGGATCAGAAAGCCGTTGGCGACCCAGACCAGCGCCACGCCACCATCGAGCCGGGTATAGCGGATCGTGATCGTCGCCAGCAGCGTGTACACGAGCCCGGCGGTCAGCCACGGCCAGCGGCTGAACGCCGAAGCAAATTTACCGCGCTGCATTTTACGGGGATGCCGTGAAAGTCCTAACGACGCGTTAAGGACCGGCTGATCGTGGTTAAGCGCAGTCCTCGCACCGGCCGCGCACTTCGATCACCGGGCGAACTTCTTGAAATCCGGCGTTTTCCGCAGCACCGCGCACGCGCGCCGTGACGGCATCGTCGTCGATATGCGTCGCCCGCCCGCAATCGTCGCACACCAGAAATATGCAGTCGTGGACGCAATCGGGATGGTCGTTCGCGACATAGGCGTTCGCGCTCTCGAGCTTGCGCGCGAGATTGGCGCCGACGAACAGGTCGAGGATACGGTACACCGTGTTGGCGGCGATCCGGCGGCCTTCCGATTTGGACAGCGCTTCGGCGATGTCATAGGCCGAGGCCGGTTTGGCATGGCCGCTCAACACGTCGAACACCCGCGCCCGGAGCGCAGTCCATTGTTCGCCCGACGATTCGAGCGCACCGCGTGCGGCGACGGTCAGGTCGTCGCCCGAATGATGGGTGTGAGCATGGACGGGCATGAGATGAATGTAGGCGTTCGACCCCCGCGGGTCAAAGCGCGGGCTTATTTCAGGCGAGCGCGGCGCGATTGAGGTGATGCCCCAGTGCCAGCGTCGAAACGCCGACAATCGTCGCCGCCGCCTCGTACATCCCATGGGGCAGGAACAACGCGCCGGCCATAATGCCGAGGCCCAATCCGCCGATCGCCGCCGGGACGACGCGGCGATGCTGCATCGTTCCGCGTCCCAATGCGATCGCGCCGAGGGTAATCGCGATGGCCAGCCCAACCTCATGAACCAACGGGTTGCCCAGAACCGAACCCAGGCTGGCAACAAGCCCGACAAATACCGCTGTCGCCACGCAGTGGATCACACACAGCGCCGAGACGGCGATCGCCACGCGATCGAGCAGCCCTTGCGGCGAAGCGGACGATTCGGCACCCATCTCGAAACGCAGATAGGCGCATGCCGCCAAGGTTACAATATCACATTGGCAAATCTTGTGTGACCAACGCGTAACGCCATATGGGTCGGCAAGGAGAGTTAAATGAACCTCGACGTCTTTACCGATCGCGCAAAGGGTTTCCTGCAGGCGGCGCAGACCGTGGCGATCCGGTTGAACCATCAGCGGATCGGTTCGGAGCATATTTTGAAGGCTCTGCTCGAGGATGATCAGGGCATGGCGTCGGGACTTATCGCCCGCGCTGGCGGCGATGCTGCGGTGGCGCAGCGCGATGTAGATACCACCTTGGCCAAAGTGCCGCAGGTGTCGGGCGGTGGCGCGCAAGCGACGCCGGGACTGGATAATGATGCCGTGCGCCTGCTCGATCAGGCCGAACAGGTCGCCAAGAAAGCGGGCGACAGCTTCGTCACGGTCGAACGGCTGCTCCTGGCGCTGACGCTGGCGACAACGAGTGCGGCGGGCAAGGCGCTGGCGGCGGCGGGGGTGAAGCCCGAGGCGCTCAACACTGCGATCAACGACCTGCGTGGCGGGCGTGCGGCCGACAGCGCCGGGGCGGAGGACCGCTATGACGCGCTCAAACGCTTTGCGCGCGACCTGACCGAGGCTGCCCGTGCCGGGAAACTCGATCCCGTCATCGGTCGCGACGAGGAAATCCGCCGCACGATCCAGGTGCTGGCGCGGCGCACCAAGAACAACCCCGTGCTGATCGGCGAACCCGGCGTCGGCAAGACCGCAATCGCCGAAGGCCTGGCGCTGCGCATCGCGCATGGCGATGTGCCCGATGGCATCAAGGACCGCACGTTGATGGCGCTCGACATGGGCAGCCTGATCGCCGGTGCCAAATATCGCGGCGAGTTCGAGGAACGGCTCAAAGGCGTGCTCGACGAGGTCAAGGGTTCGGACGGGCGGATCATCCTGTTCATCGACGAGATGCACACATTGGTCGGCGCGGGCGCGAGCGAAGGGTCGATGGATGCCTCGAACCTGTTGAAGCCAGCCTTGGCGCGAGGCGAGTTGCACTGCATCGGAGCGACGACGCTCAACGAATATCGCAAATATGTGGAGAAGGACGCGGCGCTCGAACGGCGGTTCCAACCGGTGTTCATTCCCGAGCCAACGGTCCCCGACACGATCTCGATCCTGCGCGGGCTGAAGGAGAAATATGAGCTCCATCACGGCGTGCGGATCACCGACGGCGCGATCGTGGCCGCGGCGACGCTGAGCAATCGCTACATCACCGACCGGTTCCTGCCCGACAAGGCGATCGACCTGATGGACGAAGCCGCGTCGCGGCTGCGTATGGAGGTGGAGTCGAAGCCCGAGGAGATCGAGAATCTCGACCGGCGGATCATCCAGCTCAAGATCGAGCGCGAGGCGTTGAAGAAAGAGACCGACGCGGCGTCGCTCGACCGGCTGAAAACGCTCGAAGCCGAATTGGCCAATCTGGAAGAGCAATCCGAAGCGCTGACTACCCGCTGGCAGGGAGAGAAGGACAAGATCAACGCCGAGGCCGCGATCAAGACGCAGCTCGACGCGGCGCGCGTCGCGCTCGATCAGGCGCAGCGTGCGGGCGATTTGGCCAAGGCCGGCGAACTGCAATACGGCACCCTGCCCGGCCTCGAAAAACAACTCGCCGATGCGCAGGTTGCGTCCTCTTCGGCGATGCTGCGCGAAGAAGTGACCGCCGACGACATCGCCAGCGTGGTCAGCCGTGCGACGGGCATCCCGGTCGACCGGATGATGGAAGGCGAGCGCGAAAAACTGCTGGCGATGGAAGCGACCATCGGCGCGCGCGTGATCGGGCAGGACGTGGCAGTCGCGGCGGTTTCGCGCGCCGTCCGCCGGGCGCGTGCGGGGTTGCAGGATCCCAACCGCCCGCTGGGCAGCTTCATGTTCCTCGGGCCGACGGGCGTCGGCAAGACCGAATTGACCAAGGCGCTCGCCGGCTTCCTGTTCGACGATGACAGCGCCCTCGTCCGCATCGATATGAGCGAGTTTATGGAAAAGCATTCCGTCGCCCGGCTGATCGGCGCGCCGCCGGGCTATGTCGGTTATGAAGAAGGTGGCGTGCTGACCGAAGCGGTTCGCCGGCGGCCCTATCAGGTGGTGTTGTTCGACGAGGTCGAGAAGGCGCATTCGGACATGTTCAACATCCTGTTGCAGGTGCTGGACGACGGGCGACTGACCGATGGGCAAGGCCGCACGGTGGATTTTACCAACACCCTGATCATCCTGACGAGCAATCTGGGCAGCCAATTCCTCGCCAATTTGCCCGACGACCAGTCGATCGAGAGCGTCGAACCGCAGGTGATGGATGTCGTGCGCGGGCATTTTCGCCCCGAATTCATCAACCGGCTGGACGAAATCATTTTGTTCCACCGCCTCAGTGCAGCGAACATGGGTCCGATCGTTGATATCCAGGTCGGCCGGGTGCAAAAACTGCTTACAGATCGTAAAGTCACGCTCGACCTGACCGACGCCGCTCGCGCCTGGCTCGGGCGTGTGGGTTACGATCCGGTATACGGCGCGCGGCCGCTCAAGCGCGCGGTACAGAAATATCTGCAAGATCCGCTCGCCGACGCAATCCTGCGCGGCGAGGTCAAGGACGGGTCGACAGTGCGGGTGGACGAGGGCGATGGCGCATTGGCCATCGTCTCAGAATAGGTTCAGCCGCCGCCGTTGGACTGCGAAACCTGGGTATCGTGGACCACGTCACGGGCATTTTCCGCACGCGCGCGATTGACCTGTTCCCACTCGGCGACCGTGTGACAGACCTTGCGGACCTGAACGAGGCTGCCGATGAGGTCTTCGCGAACGCATTTGACGCGGTCTTTGGGATTGGCGGGTTCCGGAGTCGCCGCGGCCAGCGCCAGCAAGGTCAAAATCATCGTCGTCAGTCCTGGATCTAAAGGTTAGTTGTTGAGGCCGTTGAGTGTGCCGGGTTGAATAATCCGGTGCATCTCGTCGGTTGCGCGCCCCTGAATGTCATTCCATTCGCGCACCGTGTGGCAGACGCGGCGCTTTTGCGTCAGGCTACCAATCACGTCTTCGCGAACGCAACGCACTTTCAAATCAGGATCCATCGATTGAGCGCCTGCGACGGGAATCGCCCCTGCCAACATCATCATTGCAGCCATCATCGACATATCTTGGTCCCACCCGAGTGAATACGCGCGCGACAAATACCGCAATACCGCCCAAGAATCTAGTCGAAGGCGGCCACGCCGTGACCCGCAGCATCGGCGGTCGCGAAGTATCGCGAGACCAAATCACGTTCCGGCGCGGTCAGATAGGGATTCCATACGTCGAAGATGAGGATCGCCCGCGGCCGATCGCTGTCGTTCCACGCTTCATGCTCGATCGTGTCGTCGAACAGCCAGCCCTCGCCCTCGCGCCACTCGCGGGTCTCACCGCCGACGCGAAATCCGCAGCCCGGGGGGATCGACAAAGCGAGATGCCCGATGGTGCGGATGTTAGACACGCCGGTGTGGGGCGGGATCCGCGCGCCGGGCTTGAGCAGCGAGAAGAACACAGTCGGCCCGCGGCCCGGAATGCTCATGCCGGGCACCGCCTCGAGCGCCGCACGCGTGCGGGGACAAGCTTCGAGAATAGCGTGCTGCGGCTCACCATATTTCCACAAATACAGCGCCGACCAGTCGAATGAGTCGCTGAGCGCACTCCACGGATTTTCAGGGGTGCCGGGCGCCAGGCTGACATAGGGCACGAAGCCCGGGTCGCGTTCGCGGATCAGTATCTCCCATTCCGAACGGATCGCCGGAACTTCGGCCTCGAGTGCCGCGAGCCAGGGAAAATGGGCGCGATCGAAATACTCGTCGGCGGGGAGGAACGGGTAATGCAGCCCGGCACATTGGTTGATGTAGAGCGACCGGCGGCCAAGCGCGTGATCGACAGCGGCGGAGATGCGGCGACGGGTCAGCGAATCGGCATCGGCGATGGCCGGACCGAGTTCGGCTTCGACCGCATCGGCTAGCGATTGGGTGCGGCGCGACACGAACTCGCGGGCGCGGGCGATGACCGCTTCGAGCGCTGGGCCAGGTGGCATCTGCGCACCGAGTTGAACGACGGCACTCCAATGCTGGTGAGCGTCGGCGTCCTCACCCCGGCGTTGGTGAAGTTCGGCCTTGCGGACCTGCGCCATGAAATCGAGCTGATCGATCGCCAAGGCTCGCGTCAGTGCGGCATGTTCCCCCGCATCGTTGGCAGCGAGGCGGTGCGCCTTGGCGAGGTTGAGCCACAAGGGTCCAGCGTCGGGGTCGAGCGCGGTAGCTTGTGCAAAGGCGGCAGTCGCCTCGGCAGCGCGACCGGTATTCAGCGCCGCCACCCCCCGATCATTCCACTCACGCGCGCTGGTCATAGCCACGGCATGGCAGGGGCTGCGGCCAAAAAAAAGGGCGGGTCCGAAGACCCGCCCAATTTTATCAGTTGATCTGCGCGATCAGAACTTGAGGCGCGCACCCACCGAGTACTTGCGGCCCAGCGCGTCGTACGTCGACGGGAAGGTGTTGCCGCTGTTGAAGGCAGTCGAACCGGCATAGTTCGCACCGATGACCGGAGCCTGCTTATCAAGGATGTTCTGGGCCAAGATGGTCAGGTCCAGATTCTTGGTCAGGCCGAAGCGCAGCGACAGATCGAAATAGTCGTACGCCTTGATCTCGTTGAAGTTGAACGTCTTGCCGGCACCGTAACCGGCATAACCGGCAGGGGTGTTGTTCAGCACAGCTTTGTTCGTCGGACAGGTCGTGCTCGTTGCCGGCAACGTGTTGATGTACGGGAACAAGCAGTGGTTCGCGAGAGTGAAGCCGCGAGCGAGGAAGTCGCTCTCGGTGCCTTCATACTTCACCTTCGAGATGTGGCGCCACAGGAGCGATACATCAACGTCACCGAAGGTCAGCGTGGTGCGCTGCGACCACTGATACTTCGGCTGGATGCCGCCGCAGTTCGTGGAGAACAACCCAGTGCAGTCACGATCATACGAGGTCGCGCTGTTCTGGTTCGCCTTGAAGTTCGACGAGAAGGTGTAGTTCCCGGTGAAGCTCAAGCTCAGCTTCGTGCCCTCACTGAACGAGTCCATGAAGTGGAGCGGCGTGCGATAGTTGATCGCCACGTCGATGCCGTCGGTCTTGAGCTGGCCCTGGTTGGTAAGCGCACCAAACAGGCCCTTCGAGATCGCCGGATCGCCGTCGAGGCCACCGGTCAGCGTGTTACGACGGATCTGGGTACAAGCCACATTCGTCGCTGCATTCGCCGGGAGGCCTGCGCCGCCATTGCCAGCCGTCGCGCCACCGAAACAGGACTGGATCAAGTCGGCCGTGGTTGGCGTCGTGATCGCATCCTTCACCTTGATGTGGTAGTAATCAACGGTTGCGCTGAATCCCGACAGGAAGGTCGGCTGGAGAACCACACCGAAGGTGTAGCTGTCCGACTTTTCAGGCTTCAGAAGCGGGTTACCACCGGTCGTGATGTTCGCCTGGCCAGCGGTCGGCGCCTGAATGGTACCGACGTTACCGGCGGTTGCACCCTGAGCGATACAAACCGCCTGCAACGCACCCGTTGGGCCGGCCGAGGTGCGAACACCAGCAGCGCTGAGCGAGGCGCAGGGGTCAGTACCGAGCGAGGTCAGAACCGTATTCTGCGGCGCGAACAACTCACCGATGTTCGGCGCGCGGACCGCGTGCGAATAGTTACCACGGAACTTGATGTCGCGGATCGGTTCCCAAGCACCGCCGACCTTCCAGGTCGTGGTGTTGAACTTCGGGTTGGTCGGCGTGCCGATGGTGTAGTGCGAATAACGGACCCCACCTTCGACCGACAGGCTGTTGAAGAACGGCTTGTCCTGGACCAGCGGCACGGCGACTTCGCCGATCGCTTCATACACGTCATACGAACCGTCGATATCCGGGGTCGCGCCACCGGCGCCACCCAGATCACCCCCCTTGGACAAAGCGTCCGAACGGCGCTGACCAGTGTATTTGCGATATTCGCCGCCGACCGCGAAGCTGATCGCGTCGGTTGCGAACGGGCTCGCCACGCCGAAGTCGCCGCTGATGACCGCACGCGCCTGAGCAAGCGTGGTCTTCAGGAAGGTCGACGATTCAGACTGCAGGAACGCGGCCTGAGCAGCGGTGATCGAACCCTGGGGACCGAACACGTTGACGGGGACGCACTTGTTCGCGGTGTTGATACAGGTCGTTGTGTTGTTCGCCAGCAAGCCCTGCACGAAGCGCGAGTTCAGGGTGTAACCCGTGATGCGCTGACGGTTTTCGGATTCGCCATAGCCACCCGAAACGTCCCAATTGATCGTGCTGGTGATACCGCCCTTGAAGCCGAGACGATAGTCGAACAGCGTCGTATCGAATTCGCTAGAACGCGGACCGCCTTCGACAAGACGACGGCTAAGCGAGATGGCCGGGTTTGAGTTGATGGTTTCACCCGGCGCAATCACGCCGTCGCCATTGGCGTCGAACGGGATGATCGTGTTCAGACCGATGACGCGATAGTTGGGATCGCCCGGACCGGTCGCCGTGCGCCCCGCGGCGCATTCGGCCGGGGTGAAGCGCGGACGATAGCCGGCCGCCGTCGGATCGACGTCGAAGGCGCAGAACTGGTTCGCGAGACCGGCGGGCAGATACGGGTTGTTGAGGTTGGTCGCGACAGCGATGCCGAAAGCACCCGACGGCGCGATGATCGTCTTAACCGCGTTCTTCGAGAAGAGGCCGCGGGTATAAACTTCGATCGCGTCCGAAATCTGATAATTGGCCGCGCCGTACATGTTGTAACGCTTAAACGGCGTTTGAAACACGTTGTACGGGTTGAAGTTGAACAACTGACCGGTGCCGGTCGTGCCAGCCGCCGGATTAATGAACACGGTGCCGTTGTTCGCGGTCCCCGCAAGGTTGCGCGTACCGGTGACGCGCGACGGAACCGCCGTGCCCGAACCGCCCAGCGTGCCCGAGAACGAGTCGATCGAGTCACGCGAGAAGTCGCGAGCACCCTGATAGACCGGGTCCGATTCCTGATAGCCGATCGAAAACACCGCATTGCCGCGGCCGTCGTCGAAGTTCGCACCGATGGTCACGTCGGCACGCAGATAGTTGCCGTCGCCCTGTTCGGTGATCTTTTCACCCAGCGACATTTCGATGCCCGAGAAGTTCTTCTTAGTCACGAAGTTGACGACGCCGGCAATGGCGTCGGCACCGTAAGTGGTCGAAGCGCCACCGGTCAGCGCGTCGACGCGCTCGATCAGTGCCAGCGGGATGTTGTTGAGATCGAACACGCCGGCGAGATCGGCGGGAACGATGCGGTTGCCGTCGATCAGAACCAGGTTGCGGTTCGAGCCGAGGCCGCGAAGGTTGACATTTGACGCGCCGCCGTTGCCGTTGTTAACGGCCGAACCGACGTCGGGAACGATACCCGGAATGTCGCGCAGAACTTCTTCAGCGACGTTGTTCTGGCGAAGGTTGATTTCTTCGGCCGTGGTCACGTTGACCGGCTGGGTCTGCGCCAGATTGGGGTTCGACAACAGCGAACCAGTCACGACGATGGTCTGACCTTCGTCAGCCGTCGCAGCCGCATCGGCGGTCGGGTTGGCAGCAGTCGCCTGCCCTTGGGCATGAGCAGCGCTGGTGATCAGCGAGCCGGCGATTATGGTCGACGCGAGCAGCGAGCGACGCGTTGAGGAGCTAAGCATTCGTATGTTCCCCTAGCTAGGACCGGACATTTCCGGGCCTTGAAAGATCTTGGTTCACGGACCCCCCACGGAATCCGAATAAGCCGACTTACGGGCCGCGCCCGCCGCGATGCAACATGAACAGCACATTACCTGCCGTTATCCCGACACCCTGTGGTTTTTTCGTCACAGGTTTGTCATCGGCCGCGTGGCACGGCATGAAGTCGCTGAAAATTCCGGAGAGTATGATGAAAGCCCTGCTGCCCCTCGCCGTGCTCGCGCTCGCCGGAACATCGCTCGCCGCGGCCGATGCGCCCCCGGCGGCGCGCCCCTACACCGCGTTGCAGGCGTGCCGCGCCATCGCGGATCCGGCGCAGCGCCTCGCCTGTTACGACAGCGCCGCCGCCGCGCTCGACACCGCCACCAAGAATCAGGACGTGGTCATCGTGGACCGCCAGGAAGTCAAAAAAGCGCGCAAGGGCCTGTTCGGCTTCAACCTCCCGCGCATCGGCTTCCTCGCCGGGCGCGAAGGCAATGTCGACGATCAGGCCGATGAACAGACGCTCGACGATACCGTCGCCAGCGCGCGACCGCTGCCATACGGCAAATGGCGTATCACGCTGACCACCGGGGGTGTTTGGGAAACGGTGGAGGTCGACAGTCGCTTCACCGATCCGCGCCCCGGCATGGCGGTCAACCTGACCAAGGGCGCGATGGGCAATTACTTCCTGAAAGTCGCCAAGGGCCGCGCCATCAGCGCTCGCCGGATCGGTTAGGCGACAGTAACCATCGCCCGCGTCGCCAGTTCGGCGCTGGCATAGGGTTCCTGCCGCGCCACGCTCCAGTAACGCAACTCGTCGAGGGGAATGCGTTCGCCTGACGCCGCGCAGATGACATGATCGCCAGATGCGAGCAGGCGGAATTGATTGGCCATATAATGGAGCCGGGCGGGCCGCCCTGCGGACATCAGCATGTCATGATCAGCCTTCGAACAAATTGGGTTGTTGCGGCGGAGAATAGGCGCGGCGTGGCGCGCCCTCAACCCGTACGGCGATCTCGGCGTCGCTGAACTTGAGGTTGAGCGCGGCGGCCTTGGTCGCGGCTACGGCGCTGATCAGCGGTTTGCCGTTACGGTCCATGACCAGAGCGTAGCCGCGCTTGAGCGGTTTTTCGGGATGCAGCTGTTCGGCGAGCCGCCACAATCCGGCCAGCCGATCCGCCGCCGCCGCCGCCTGACGTTGCAGCACGGCGGGGCGCAGACCGCCGCTGGTCCGGGCGAGACACTGTCCCGCCGTCGCCGCGCGATCCGACAGGCCACGGCGCAGACGTTCCGCGAGGTCGTCGATTCGTTGCGCTTGCGGTTGGAGCAAGGCCTGCCGCTCGGGCAGCCGCGCGGCGGCGATGTCGAGCCGTTCCTGCCCGCGTTCGACGTAGCGTCGGGCGCACCGCAGCGTTCGAGCGCCGCTCGCATCGATCTGGGCGAGCAATTCGAGCCGCACCGGCACGGCCATTTCGGCGGCTGCGGTTGGGGTCGGCGCGCGGGCGTCGGCGGCGAAATCGCACAATGTCGTGTCGGTCTCGTGCCCGACCGCGGAAATGACCGGGATCGGCGACGCGGCAACCGCACGGACGACGACTTCTTCGTTGAAGCTCCACAAATCCTCGATCGACCCGCCGCCGCGCGCGACGATCAGGAGGTCGGGCCGCTGACCTGCGGGCATCGCGCCGAAGCCGGTGATGGCGGCGGCGATCTGTTCGGCGCTGCCCTGACCCTGCACCAGGACGGGCCAGACGGTGACATGACTCGGGAAACGATCGGCGAGCCGATGCAGAATGTCGCGGATCACCGCGCCGGTGGGCGAGGTAACGACACCGATGTGGCGGGGGACGTAAGGCAAGGGTCGCTTGTTCGCCGGATCGAACAGCCCCTCGGCCTCGAGCGCGCGACGGCGCTTGTCGAGCAGCGCGAGCATCGCCCCCTCGCCCGCCAGTTCAAGGCTTTCGACGACGATCTGGTAGCGCGAACGGCCGGGATAAGTGGTCAGCTTGCCCGTCGCGATGACTTCGATCCCGTCGGCGGCGGCGAAGGCGAGGCGGCGGAACACGTCCTTCCACATCACCCCGTCGATCAGCGCCTTGTCGTCCTTGAGGCAGAAATAGGCGTGCCCCGAAGCGGCGGGTCGCCACCCCGAAATCTCGCCTCGGATGCGAACATGGGAGAAACCGCTTTCGACATGGCGCTTGAGCAGGTGCGACAACTCGCTGACGCTCATCGGCGCCGCGTTGCTCCCCGCGGGCACGTCGGCTACCAGCGGCGGAGATGCAGGGTCGGCGAGCAAATCGGTCATGAATATCCTGCTGGTGGGCGGCGGCGGACGCGAACATGCGCTCGCCTGGAAGCTGGCGCAATCGCCGAGCCTGACGAAACTCTACGCCGCGCCGGGAAATCCGGGCATTGCGCACCACGCCGAATTGGTGCCGCTCAACATCGCCGACAAGGGCGCGGTGGTCGCATTTTGCGGCCGCTTCGCGATCGACCTGGTGGTGATCGGGCCGGAACAGCCGCTGGTCGACGGGCTGGCCGATGCGCTGCGCAATGCGGGAGTTGCGGCATTTGGGCCGGGTGCCACGGCGGCACAGCTTGAGGGATCGAAGGGTTTTACCAAGGATTTGTGCGCGGCGCACAATATTCCGACCGCTGGTTTTGAACGCGTAACTGGTGCGGAGGCGGCGCTGGCGGCGGTGGACCGGTTCGGTGTGCCAGTGGTCATCAAGGCGGACGGACTGGCGGCGGGCAAGGGCGTCGTCGTGGCGATGACGCTGGCTGAGGCCGAAGCGGCCGCGCGAGATGTCTCTGGCGACGCGGTCGTCGAAGAATTCCTGACCGGTGAGGAAGCCAGCCTGTTCGTCCTTACCGACGGCACGACCAGCCGGGTTTTGGGCAGCGCGCAGGATCACAAGCGCGTTGACGAAGGCGATACCGGTCCGAACACCGGCGGCATGGGGGCATATTCACCCGCAACGGTGCTGACGCCCGAGCTCGAGGCGCAAGCGATGCGCATGATCGTCGAGCCAACCGTCCGCGCGATGGCCGAAGCGGGCACACCGTTTATCGGCGTGCTTTATGCCGGTTTGATGCTGACGGCGACCGGGCCGCAGCTTATCGAATATAACGCCCGCTTTGGCGATCCCGAGACGCAAGTGCTGATGCCGCTAATCGAAGGCGATCTGGCGGCGATTCTCTACGCCTGCTCGACCGGGAGATTGGCTGAGGCCGAATTCGCTATTTCAAACCAGGCCGCGCTGACCGTCGTAGTGGCGGCGGAAGGCTATCCCGGCGAACCGCGCAAGGGAGGCTCCATCACCGGGATCGACGGGGCTGAGGCGGTTGGCGCGATCGTGTTTCAGGCGGGCACGCGGCTGCGGGACGGCCAACTCGTCGCCAATGGCGGGCGCGTGCTGGCGGTGACGGCGACGGGGCATGATGTCGCCGAAGCATCCGCACGCGCTTATGCCGCCGTGGACAAGATCGACTTTGCCGACGGGTTTTGCCGCAGTGACATCGGCTGGCGCGAAATCGAGCGGCTGAACAGGGACGGGCCATGACCACCACCGAAGTCTTGCATCACTATTGGCCATTGATCGCCGTCCTGCTGGCGGTCGCGCTGCTGCTGGTGATCGTGCTGCGGCGCGGACGCGGGCAGCGGGTCAACCTGACCGAGCGCGACACGTCGACGCGGACGCTCGACCGGCCGGTGGTCGCACCAGCCGCCGCGCCTTTACCGCAACTGACCGACAGCGAGCTGACGCGGCTCAAGGGTGTTGGGCCAAAACTCGCGGCGGCGCTGTCGGGCGAAGGCTGTGCCACGCTGTCCGCGCTCGCGGCGCTCGACGAGGGGCAGCAGGCCGATCTCGACGCGCGGCTGGGCCCGTTCGCCGGTCGCGTCCGCCGCGACCGGCTGGTCGAGCAGGCGCGTTTGCTGAACGAAAGCCCCGCCGCCTACGAAGCCACCTTCGGCAAGGGCGCCTAGGCTGAGGCATTTCGCCGCATCGCTCGCGCTGTTGCTGGTCGGCGCCGCGCCGCCCGATCCGGCGGCGCTCCTACGCGCCCAACGCACCTCCGAAGCCGACGCGTCGCGGTTCGCGCAAACCGCGCGCAACGCGACTGATTCCGCTGCGAAAGCACGGGCACTCGCCGGCGAACTCGACGCGCGCATCGTCGCGTCGCGCAACGCGGTCGCCGTTTCGCAGGCGCGCCTGTTCGACATCGATGCCCAGCGCCGCACTCTCGAGGCGCAGCTTGCCGAGAAGCGCCAACCGATTGCACGCCTGATCGCTGCGCTGGTTGCGCTGCAACGCCGACCCGCCGCGCTGGCCTTGGTTCACCCCGCTTCGCTCGACACGCAGGCGCATGTCCGCGCGTCGATCCGCGCGCTGGTCCCCGCCATCGAGGCGCGCACCGCAGGGTTGCGCGCGCAAGCGGCAATGCTCGATCGCGTTCGCGCTTCGGCGCTGTCCGAACGCCAGATCCTCTCCATCGCGCAGACCCAGTTGGTGGCGCAGCAGGCCGCGCTCGGTCGCTATGCAGGTTCTCGGCTCCGCGCCGCCGAGGATGCGGCGGGCCGGGGGCTGACCGCGCAGGATCGCGCACTCGTTCTGGCCGACGATGTCGAGCGGCTGCAACGGGCGATCGACGAAGCGCGAGCCGACACGGCCACCGCCGCGCGGCTGGGCGCGTTGCCGCGTCTGCTCGCCCCCGCCGGACCGGTCCAGGCGCGCGTCGCCTACACCCTGCCCGCCGGAACATTGGTGACGGGATTTGGCGAGCGACTCGACGACGGGCGACGTTCGGCGGCATTGGTCTTCGCGCCCTCGCCCGGCGCGATCGTCGGCGCGCCACGCGGCGGGCGTGTCGCCTTTGCCGGCACGCTCAAAGGCTATGGCCGCGTCGTCATTGTCGAGCATGCCGGCGGGCTGACCAGCGTCATCGCCGGACTCGCCGACCTGTCCGTCGTGCGCGGCGACCAGGTCACGGCGGGAGCCCCTGTGGGCCACGCGCTCGCCGTCGATCCCGCCATCCGGCTGGAACTGCGCCAGAACGGCACCCCCATTGCACCGACGCGACTTGCGGGGTGAGCCGTGCCGCGCGTAAGCTCCAGGCCATGAAGAACGCGCTCCGCCTCGCCCTGGCCACCTCCGCCGCTGCGATGATCCCGATACTCACCGGGGCGATGGGCAGCGTCGATCCGTCGACCGCGAAGGAACTCGACACGTTCATGGAGGTGTTCGACCGCGTCCGCGCCGATTATGTCGACAAGGTCGACGACAAGGTGCTGATCCGTGGTGCCGTCGACGGCATGCTCGCCGCGCTCGACCCGCATTCGGGATACGAGGCCGGCACCGACTACGCCAATCTGCGCGCGCAGACCGATGGCGAATATGGCGGCCTGGGCCTGACTGTCACGATGGAAGACGGCGCGGTCAAGGTGATCACCCCCGCCGAGGACACGCCGGGCGCCCGGGCCGGGATCAAGTCGGGCGATTACATCACGCATCTGAACGGTCAGTTCATCGTCGGCGGGACGCTGGACGAAGCGGTCGACCAGATGCGCGGCAAGCCCGGCACGACGATCATGCTGACCCTCGTACGACCCGGTCGCGACAAGCCGTTCGACGTCACACTGACGCGCGAGATCATCAAGCTGCGCCCGGTCAAATGGGAAGTGAAGGGCGATGTCGGCTACATCAATATCAACGCCTTTTCGCGCGACACCGGCGGGGCCGTGCGCGCGGCGCTGATGGGTGTCGACAAGGCGCTGGGGCATCAGCCCGCGGGCTATGTCGTCGATCTGCGCGAAAACCCCGGCGGCTTGCTGGACGAGGCGGTCGCGGTCAGCGACGCGTTCCTCGACAAGGGCAATATCGTGTCGCAGCGCGGCCGCGATCCGCGCCAGAACGAAAGCTGGGACGCCGCGCCGGGTGATTTCGCGCACGGCCTGCCAGTCGTCGTGCTGGTCGATGCGGGCTCAGCCTCGGCGGCAGAGATCGTCGCCGGCGCTTTGCGCGACAATCGCCGCGCGATCGTCATGGGCGAACGCAGCTTCGGCAAGGGATCGGTGCAGACCGTCGCCCCCTTAAGCGAAAACACCGCGCTGCGCCTGACCACCGCGCGTTACTATACGCCGTCGGGCAAGAGCATTCAGGAAGGCGGCATCGAGCCCGACATCATCGTGCCGCAGCTGACCGACCCCGATTACAAGGATCGCCCGCGCATCCGCGAGGCCGATCTGCGCAAGCATCTGCTCAATCAGGCGAAGGTCGACAACTCAGTCCTCGAATCGGACGCCAAAGCCGATCCGCGCTTCGCCGCGACCCCCGAACAGCTAAAAGCCAAGGGCATCGACGACTTCCAGCTCGATTACGCGCTGAAGACCGTCGCGCGCCTCGCGACGACGACGCCGACACGGGTTGCGGCGCGCAAGTGACACCGCTTGCCCGCGCCAACGCTCTCGCGCTTGCCGCGCCCGCCATCGCCATGGCGGGGGCGCTGGGCTCGCAATATATCGGCCACCTCTATCCGTGCGAGATGTGCCATTGGCAGCGCTGGCCGCACGAAATTGCCATCGCGCTGGCCATCCTCGCCTTCTTCCTGCCGCGCGATCCGCGCCGCAGCTTGATCGGGCTCGCCGCCGTCGCGATCCTGATCTCGGGCGCGATCGGCATTTTCCACGCCGGCGTCGAATATCATTGGTGGGAAGGCTTCACTACCTGTTCGCGCACTGGTGGCGCGGTAACCTTGGATAGCATCATGGCGACGCCAATGATCCGCTGCGATTCCGCGCAATGGACGTTCCACGGCGTTTCGCTGGCAGGCTTCAACGCACTCTGGTCGATCCTTGGCGGGATCGGCGTGTTTGCTTTATTAAAGCGCGCACGATGATGGAGCCAGACACCAAATCGATGATCCGCGTCGATCAGGCGGGCGAATATGGCGCCACGCGCATCTATGCCGGGCAGCTCGCGATCATGGGGTCGCGGAGCAAGGCGGCGCGGACCATCGCGGGCATGGCGGCGCAGGAAGAGCGCCACCTCAGACGCTTCAACGCGCTGATCGCCGAGCGCCGCGTGCGGCCGACCGCGCTGCAGCCGTTGTGGAGCGTCGCGGGCTATGCGCTGGGCGTGGCGACCGCGCTGATGGGACCGGAAGCCGCGATGGCCTGCACCGCCGCGGTCGAGACCGAAATCGACAAACATTATGCCGATCAGCTGCGCGAGCTCGGCGACAGCGATCCCGAACTCAGTGAAAGCATCGCCGATTTCCAGGCCGAGGAACTCGAACATAAGGAACAGGCGCTGGCCGCCGGTGCCGAACGCGCGCTTGGCTATCCGTTGCTGTCCGCTGCGATCCGCGCGGGATGCCGCGCCGCAATCCAATTGTCCAAACGCATCTAGACGCGACATCGTGCGTTCAGGTCAAAGCCCCAAGGATGGACCGATGAAGAAACTGCTTGCCGCCGCCCTGCTCCTGGCCCAGATGACGGCGCCCTTGCCCGCACTGGCGCAGGATCGCGTGCTGACGATTTTCGGCGAGGACAAGTGCCCCGAAAACACGATCTGCGTGCGCGCCAAGGAAAGTGAACGCTTCCGCATTCCCAAGGATTTGCGCCAGGACGCGATCATCGCCCCAAACCGCCAGGCCTGGGCCGCGCGCGCGCAATCGACGATCGACGCGGGCGCCAAGACCGGCACGGGCAGCTGCACCGCGGTCGGCCCGGGCGGTTACACCGGCTGCTTCGTCGAACAGGCCCGCGCCGGCAAAGCCGAACGCGCCCAGGCCGCGAAACAGAATGCGACCGGGCTGGAAGACGGAAATTAGGGTAAGGATTTTCGTCACCCCGGATTTGATCCGGGGTCGATTGGCGCTCCGTCCAAAGCCGAAGACCAATGGACCCTGACTTTCGTCAGGGTGACGGCTAAGCCGATTATTAAATTACGCCTTACGCGCCGCGATCCAGCGATTGATTTCCGCTTCGAGCACGTCGAGCGGCACCGCACCCTGCCCGAGAACCGTGTCGTGGAACGCGCGCAAGTCGAATTTCGGCCCCAGTTCCTGTTCAGCGCGCAAGCGCAATTCGCGGATTTTGAGCTCACCCATCTTGTAACCGAGCGCTTGTCCCGGCCAGCTGATATAGCGATTGACCTCCGCATCGATATTCTTGTCGCTTAACCCCGTTTCGGTGCGCATGAACGTCACCGCCTGCGCCTTCGACCAGCCTTTCGAATGTACGCCGGTATCGACGACCAGCCGGCACGCCCGCCACATCTCGTAGCTCAATCGCGCCATGTCGCGCTGTGGCGTGTTGTACAGTCCCATCTCGATACCGAGATGCTCGGTGTAGAGCGCCCAGCCCTCCACATACGCGGTGAAACCCGCGACGTATTTGCGGAATTCGGGGAGGTCGAGCTCCTGCTGCAGCGACAGCTGCGTCTGATGCCCCGGCGATGCTTCATGCGCGGTCAGCGCGGGCAGTTCGTACAAGGGTCGCTGGTCGAGCCGTGAGGTGTTGACCCAATAGGTTCCGGCGATGCCGCTGGCGATGCTGCCCGGCTGCGAATAAGCGGTGGTCGTCCCCTCCGCGGTCTCCGCGGGGATGGCCTTCACGCCGTAGGTCAGCCGCGGCAACTTGCCGAAATAGCGCGGCAGCAAGCCATCGATGCGCTTGTTCTGGTACGCCGCCGCCGCAAGCAATTCCTCCGCGTTACGCGCATGCTGCGCCGGATCGGCGGTCATCTGCGCGACCATCGCCTTGCGGTCGGCAAAGCCGTTCTTGCGCGCCAGCGCGTCCATCTCGGCGCCGATTCGCTTGACCTCGTTCAGCCCGATTTGATGAATCTGATCTGGGGACAGCGCAGTCGTGGTGCGGCGCGCGACCTGCAGCGCATACCAATCGCGACCCTGCGGCAGGTCCGCCGCGCCGACGGTCGCGCGGCATTTATACTCCTTGCCGTACCACTCGGCGATCTTGCCATATTCGGGCTCGACCGTCCCCTTGATCACCTGCGCCGCGCGGGTTTTCAGCGCTGCCCAATCCGCATCGCTGACCGTTGCGGGCTTGGGGCGCAGGAACGGCTCGTAGAACCGCGATTGCGCGACATCGGGCTTGATCACGCCGGTGATGGTGCCGGCCATCCCGTCGAGCACCGCGCAAGGCTGAACATAGCCCTGCGCCACCGCCTGGCGGCTGATCTTGAGATATTCGGTGTTCTGCGCCGGGAATTTACCGAGGCGCGTCAAATAATTGTCGTAGTCGGCGCGGGTCGAAAACCGCAGTCCTTCGGGCAGCGACGCGAACCCCTGCCACCAGCTATAGTAACTGGTGAACAGCATTTGCCGCTCCCCGAACTTCGCTGCGGCCACATCCTCGCGCAGCAGGCGGGACAGGATCGCCTTGTTGATGCGGCCCTGCTCATCGAGCCCGGCATCGGAAATCGCGGTCAACCGGTCGAGAAAACCCTGTTCGTCGCGCGCCTGCCGGTCCTGATTGGCAAGGCTCGGATCGCTGACCAGGGCATCATATTCGTGATGGCCCAGCCCCGACGCCTGTTCGGGATTGTTGGCCAGATACCATGCCCAGTGATCGGCGATGGCCTTTTGCAGATCGGTGGCGGGAGCAGCCTGGGCGGCCGAAGCGATAAGCGCGATCGCGCTGACGAAGGACTTGAGCATGCGCCGATGTTAGCGCATCGTCGCGCGGGGTCGAGGGGCGATATTCATGGCGACGGCGGCGTTGATTGCGGAAAAGCGGCATCCGTTCGCGCCCGACGTCTATGAACGCATCCTCGCGTTCGGTGCCGCGATCCTGCTCGCCGCGATGGTCACGGCAATCCTCAAGGGGCGCGCCGATTGGGGACAGATCATCTGGCCGGTGTGGTTTCACCTCGCCACGATGACCGTGGCTTTGGTGCTGACGCCCGTCATGCTGTTGCGTTCGCGCGGGGATCGCCTGCACCGCCAGCTCGGCTGGGTCTGGTCGACGGCAATGCTGCTCACCGCAGTCGACAGCCTGTTGATCCGCCAGGTCAACGCCGGCGGTTTCTCTTTCATCCATATCCTCAGCGTGTGGGTGGTGATCCAGGTGCCGGTCATCATCCTGTCGGCACGCGCGCATAATCTGAAGCGCCATCGCCGCGCGGTTCGCGGCATGGTCACCGGCGCTTTGCTGATCGCCGGATTCTTCACCTTCCCCTTCGACCGCCTGCTCGGCCATTGGCTGTTCAGCTAAACAGGACGACCTTCCGACCATGAGCATTGCCGAACCCGGCGAGCCCGAACTCGCCCCCGCGCACGACCGCAGCTTTGTCGGCCATCCCAAGGGGCTCGGCTATCTGAGCTTTACCGAGGCGTGCGAGCGATTTTCCTATTACTCGATGCAGACGCTGCTCGTGCTGTACATGGTCAAGTACCTGCTGCTGCCCGGCCATATCGAAGGCGTCATCGGTCTCGATTGGTTGCGCGCGCATATCTTCCCCGGCCTCGACGGCCAGCCGTTGGCGAGCGCGATTTTCGGCACGTATACCGCAATGGTCTATGGCACCCCGCTGCTCGGCGGGGTCATCGCCGACAAATTGCTCGGGCGGCGCACGACGATGATCATCGGCGGATTGCTGATGGCACTCGGTCATTTTCTGATGGCGTTCGAGGGCAGCTTCTTGTTCGCGCTCGGTGCGCTCGTCATCGGTGTCGGGTTCTTCAAAGGCAATATCGCCAGTCAGGTCGGCGCGCTCTATTCGGATACCGACCTCCGCCGCGCCATGGCGTTCCAGATCTTCTACATTTTTATCAATGTGAGCGTGATCGCCGCGCCGCTGATCTCGGGTACGCTGGGACAGAATGTCGGTTGGCATTGGGGCTTTGGTTGCGCGGGCGTGGTCATGGTCACCGGCCTCGGCATCTATTTGTCGGGCAGCCGCTATCTGCCGCCCGACAATCTGCGCAAGGCCAGCGAGCCCAAAATTCCGCTGACCGGCGACGACTGGAAACGCATCGCCTCACTGCTCCTGCTCGTCCCCGTGATTGCAGTGGCGCTGTTGACCAATCAGGAAATCTTCAACGCCTATCTCGTCTGGGGTGACGCGCACTTCAACCTGACTTTTGCTGGCAAGACACTGCCGTCGAGCTGGCTGATCACACTCGACGCCACACTCAGTTTTTCGATGCTCGTCGTCGTCGCGGCGTTCTGGAACTGGCGCGGCAAACGCGGTTGGGAACCCGACGAACTCGGCAAGATGATCATCGGCAGCGTGTTCACGATGGCGGGTGGCATGTGCCTGTTCGCCGCCGCCGCGACGCAAGGGGCGGGCAAGATCGGGCTGTTCTGGCCGTTCATGTTCCACCTCGTGAATTCGATCGGCTTCGCGCACATCCTGCCGATCAGCCTGGCGCTGTTCACCAAGCTGTCGCCCAAATCGGTGACGTCAACGATGCTCGGCTTCTACTACCTCGCCTTCTTCGCCGCGAACGCGATCGTCGGTTATGTCGGCGGGCTGTACTCGTCGCTGCCGACGACGACCTTCTGGCTGATCCATGTCGCCAGCGCGGGCGTCGGGCTGGTCGCGTTCATCCTGTTCAAACTGTTCGTGTCCGATCCGATGAACCGCAAGGCAGCCTTGGCCTAAGTCACTGACTCGACACGGACGGCGGCGGAACCTATACGGAACATGTGGCCCAGCTCGACGTCCAGAAAAAGCTCGAAATTCTCGCCGATGCGGCGAAATACGATGCGTCGTGCGCGTCGTCGGGGACAGCCAAGCGCAGCTCCGCGGGCAAATCTTCGGGCATCGGGTCGACCGAGGGCATGGGTATTTGCCACGCCTACGCACCCGATGGCCGCTGCATTTCGCTGCTCAAGATCCTTCTGACCAACAGCTGCATTTTCGACTGTCATTATTGCATCAACCGCAAGAGCAGTAATGTGCGGCGCGCGCGCTTCACTGCAAAGGAGGTCGTCGACCTCACCCTAGCATTCTACAAGCGCAATTACATCGAGGGCCTGTTCCTCTCCTCGGGCATCATCCACACGTCAAACTACACGATGGAGCAGTTGGTCGAGGTCGCGCGGAGCCTGCGAGAAGATCACGGCTTTCGCGGTTACATCCACCTCAAGACCATCCCCGATGCCGATCCCGAACTGGTCGCGGCGGCGGGGCGGCATGCCGACCGCGTGTCGATCAATGTCGAGTTGCCTACCGTCCCCGGCCTCGCGCGCCTCGCACCCGAAAAGTCGATCGACCAGATCGAAGGCGCGATGGGCGACATGAAGCTGTCGATCCTCGACGCGCGCGACGCGAAAAAGCATTTCAAATCCGCGCCGCGCTATGCCCCCGCCGGCCAATCGACGCAGATGATCGTCGGCGCAGACAGTGCGACCGATGGCGACATCGTAAACCGCGCGAGCAATCTTTACGACCGCTTCGGCATGCGCCGCGTCTATTACTCGGCGTTCTCACCGATCCCCGATGCCAGCGCGGTTTTGCCCCTAAAGCGTCCGCCGCTGATGCGCGAACACCGGCTATATCAGTCCGACTGGCTGATGCGCTTTTACGGTTTCGCGCCGAAGGAAGTTGTCGCCGCAACCGACGACGGCATGCTGCCGCTCGACATCGACCCAAAGCTCGCCTGGGCGCTCAAGTTCCGCGAAAGCTTCCCTGTCGACGTCAACCGTGCGCCGCGCGAAATGCTGTGGCGCGTGCCCGGTCTGGGGACGAAAGCGGTCAAGGCGATCCTGCAAATCCGCCGTCACCGTAAATTGCGGCTCGACGATCTGGCGCGGCTGACCGTGTCGGTCGCCAAGATCCGCCCGTTCATCGTCGCCGCCGATTGGCGTCCCATGTTCCTGACCGACGCCGCCGATCTGCGCGCGAGACTGACGCCGCCGGCGAAACAGATGGAGCTTTTCGCCGCCTGAGCGTTTCACCCCTGAACAGGAGAAACGGCATGGCTGACGTCACGATTTTCGACCGCTTGAAACAGGACCACGACAAGCACCGCGCGATGCTGGTCGAGATCGCCGACAGCGCGGGCGATGCCGACAAGCGCGGCAAGCTCCTCGAGGCGTTCCGCATCGAAGTGTCGGCGCACGCCGCCGCCGAGGAACAGACGCTTTACGCCACGATGCTCGCCGACCCCGAATTGCAGGAGGACGGCCGCCACTCGGTTTCCGAGCATAAGGAAATCGAGGACATGATCCTCCACCTCTATGAAGTGAAGGTTGACGGCGCGGCGTGGCGCAAGGGGTTCGACGAACTCCGCACCGAATATGACCACCACATCACCGAGGAAGAGGAAGAAATGTTCCCCGAAGCGGCGGAGCGGATCGACGACGCCCAGGAAGTGGAACTCGCCAAGATTTTCAACGAGCGCAAACCCCACGAAATCGAAAAGGCCGAAGAGACCGACCCGGTCGAAAAGGCCAAGGAGGAAAAGGAAGATTGAGCGCAGCACACGCGCTGCAAACCTCTGCCATCGCCCTGCCCGCACCGGACGATTTCGACGCGTGGCGGGACGCGGCACGCGGGTTACTGTTGGCGCGCGTGCCGCCCGAAGCGGTGGTGTGGCGCGTCGGCGAGAGCGATGACCTGTTCGCCGCGCCGCCGCCCCCGGCCGCCGGTCTTGTCGGCAATCTCACCGTCCCCAAGTCATTCCTGACGCTGGCGCAAACCGCGATCCTGCATTCGGACCATGAGCGGTTTGCCCTGCTCTATACCCTGTTGTGGCGGCTCCAGACCGACCGCGCGCTGATGGACGACCATGCCGATCCGCTGGTCGACCGCCTTGAAGATATGGCCAAGGCGGTCCGCCGCGACATCCACAAGATGCGCGCGTTCCTGCGGTTTCGGGAACTGGACGGCAGGTTCGTCGCGTGGTTCGAACCCGAACACCACATCGCCCGCCACAACGCCGGCTTCTTCATCCGCCGGTTCGCGACGATGCACTGGTCGATCCTCACGCCCGAAGTGTCGGTGCATTGGGACGGCGAGACACTGACCGAAGGCCCGCCCGCGTCCAAGGCCGATGCCCCCGCGGGCGATCCGGTCGAGGAGGTGTGGAAGACCTATTACGCCAACATCTTCAACCCCGCGCGCGTCAAGGTTGGTGCGATGTTGAGGGAAATGCCCAAGAAATACTGGAAGAACATGCCCGAGACTGTGCTGGTCCCCGAACTGCTGGCCAAGGCGCAGGCGCGCGAAACCGCGATGGTCGAGCGTTCTCGCACGAGCGTCGGCGGCAACGCGCAAATCGCATGGGAACGGCTGCGCGAGGAAGCCATGCACTGCACCCGCTGCGACCTCTACAAATGCGCCACGCAAACCGTGTTCGGCGAAGGCCCGGTCGATGCGCCGCTGGTGCTGGTCGGCGAACAACCGGGCGATCAGGAGGATCTGGCGGGCCACCCGTTTGTCGGTCCAGCGGGGCAGAAACTGGACGAGGCGCTGGCGGATGCGGGCATCGACCGCGCCAAAGCGTACGTCACCAACGCAGTCAAACACTTCAAATTCGAACAGCGCGGCAAGCGGCGCATCCACTCCAAACCCGGCGCGGGCGAAATCGAGGCATGCCGCTGGTGGATCGACCAGGAGCGCGCGATCCTGTCGCCCAAAGTCACCGTCGCGCTGGGTGCCACCGCCGCGCGCAGCCTGTTCGGCAAGGTCATGACGATCAACGCCAATCGCGGCCGCGCGCTCGAGCTCCCCGGCGGCGGTGAGGCATGGATCACCGTTCACCCCAGCTACCTCCTGCGCATCGACCCCGCGCAACAGGCGGACGAATATGCGCGCTTCGTCGATGATTTGCGGATGGTGCGGGCGCGCCTCGCCGCCTGAAAAAGCTGTCCTACACCGGCCCGCATGTGCCAGTGTCTCCACAGCGAGATTGACGGGGCGAATTGAATGACATTGGCACATGTGAATCGTGTGAACTTGGCCCGATGACGCCCGATCGCTCGCTGCCCGAAATCACCGTGCGCGGCGTGCTGCTGGGCATCGTTCTGACGTTCCTGTTCACCGCCGCGAACCTGTATCTGGGGCTGAAGGTCGGGCTGACCTTCGCCACCTCGATCCCCGCCGCGGTCGTCTCGATGGCGCTGCTGCGCGCGTTCAGGGACGCCAACATCCTCGAGAACAACATCGTCCAGACGGTCGCATCGGCGGCGGGGACGATCGCGTCGGTGGGCTTCGTCCTGCCCGGCCTGATCATGACCGGATGGTGGACCGGCTTTCCGTTCTGGATGAGCTTTTCGGTGTGCGCGGTCGGCGGCATCCTCGGCGTGTTGTTCTCGGTGCCGCTGCGCCGCGCGCTGGTGACCGGTTCGGACCTGCCGTACCCCGAAGGCGTCGCCGCCGCCGAAGTGTTGAAAGTCGGCAGCGCGGGCGCGGAAAGTGCGGCGGAGAACCGCGCGGGCCTCCGCACCATCGTCATGGGGTCGGTCGCCGCCGTCGGTTATTCGCTGACCGCCGCAATGGGGCTGACAGCGAGCGCGATCACCAAATGGTTTCGCATCGGGCCGGTCGGCACCGGCGTGGATTTCGGCATGCAGCTGGCGCTGGTCGGCGCGGGGCATCTGGTCGGGCGCGCGGTCGGGCTGGCCATCGGTTTCGGCGTCGTCATCGGCTTTTGGGTGGTGACGCCGATCCTGACATTCATGCAGCATAATCCCGAAGCCGCCGAACTGGTCTGGGCCAAGCAAGTCCGCTTCTTCGGTGTCGGCGTGATCGGCATCGCGGCGATCTGGACGCTGGCGATGATCGCACGGCCGGTGATCGGCGGGCTCCTGCAATCGATCGCGGCATCGCGCGCGCGCAACGCAGGCAAAACGCTGGCCATCGAGGAACGGGATTTGAGCGTCGGCACGATGGGCATCGGCATCATCGCGATGCTCGGACTGGCGGGCGTGGTGCTGTACATTTTCGCCGCCAGCGGACCGCTGGCCGCATACGCCCTGCCGCTCAGTATCGGCGGGCTGGTCTATGTGTTTGTCATCGGCGTGCTGGTGTCGGCGGTGTGCGGCTACATGGCGGGGCTGGTCGGATCGTCCAACTCGCCGGTTTCGGGGCTCGGCATTCTCGGCGTCGTTGCGGCGGCGGGTTTGCTCGCTTTGTTCGTCAAGCCGGGCCTGCCGGACGGCGCCAACGCGCACCTCGTCGCCTTCGCGCTTATCGCGACCGCCATCGTGTTCTGCGCGGCGACCATCGCCAATGACAATCTGCAGGATTTGAAGACCGGGCAACTGGTCGGCGCGACGCCGTGGAAGCAACAGGCGGCACTGGTCATCGGCGTATTGGCCGGGTCGGCGGTCATCCCCGGCGTGCTCGATCTGCTCAACAAGGCCTATGGCTTCGCGCCGCTCGTCGGCACCGCCCCCGCCCATCCGCTCGGCGCGCCGCAAGCGACGCTGATCGCGACTTTGGCGCAGGGTGTGCTCGGCAAGGGTCTGGACTGGACTTTGATCGGCAGCGGCGCGGCATTCGGTGTGGTGTTGATCCTGCTCGACATCATCCTCAAACGGAGCGGTCGTTACGGCTGTCCGCCGCTCGCGGTCGGCCTTGGCATCTATCTGCCGATGGGGGCGACGCTGCCCGTCGTCATCGGCGCGCTGATCGGCGACTGGTTCGATCGTGCCGCGAAGGACGACGAAACGCGGCGGCGCGGCGTCCTCCTCGCCTCGGGCTTCATCGTCGGCGACGGGCTGTTCGGCGTGGCACTGGCGGGGCTGATCGTCGCCACCGGCAGCGGCTCGCCATTGGCCCTGGTGGGCGAGAGCTTCGCGACTCCCGCCATCTTCACCGGCGCATTGCTGTTCGCCGCACTGACGGTGTTGACCTATCGCCGCACCTTGCGCCCCGGCGGCTGAGCTTTAGGGGGCGCAGGCATGGGGCTGCTGGATCAGGTTATCGCCGTCGTCGCCGGCTGGGCCACTGCGGTCGTGCTGGCGCTTGGCCTGCCCGGCATTACCTTGCTCATGGCCATCGCCGCCGCGTGCGTGCCTTTGCCCAGCGAAGCGATCCTGCCGTTCGCGGGTTATCTCGCCTCGCTCGGCCATTTCAGCATCCTCGGCATCGTCATCGCGGCGGTGATCGGTGAGAATATCGGCGCGGCGATCGCTTACCAGATCGGCAAGCGCGGCGCCCGGCCGTTCATCGCGCGCTATGGCCGCTGGCTGTTGCTCGACGTCCACCATCTCGATCTTGCCGAGCGTTTCTTCTCGCGCTTCGGCAGCGCGGCGGTATTGATCGGGCGCATGCTGCCGATCGTCCGCGCGTTCGTCGCCTTGCCCGCGGGCCTCGCGCAAATGAACCGCGTCAAATTCCACGTGTTCACGACCATCGGCTCGATCGTCTGGTGCACGGCGCTGGCCACCATCGGCGAACGCTTGGGTCGCGCGTGGAACACCGATCCGCGCGTGCATGACGCGTTTCGCAGCGCCGAACTGGTGATCGTGCTGGTCGTCGTTGCGCTGATCGCCCTGATCGTCTGGAGCAAGCTGCGCCAGCGCAAGACCTAGACGAAGCCGATATTCGCCGCCCCGTAATTGCCGATATTGGGCAGCACCGTCGGCAAATCGCTGGCACTGACCCCGAACCAGCTGGCCAGGGTCGCACCATATTGATCGACCGAGGTCGTCGGGACCAGCCGCCCCTGCCCGACATCGTCGGCGGTGTTGTTCCCGACCGCGGGCGCGGTGCCATAGAACCGCCCGCCCTTGACCGCGCCGCCGACGACGAAATGATGGCTGCCCCAGCCATGATCCGACCCGTCGTCGTTCGACGTCAGCGTCCGCCCGAAATCGGACGCGGTGAACGCCGTGACCTTGTCGGCCACGCCCAAAGTCACCGTGGCATTGTAGAATGCGGCCATTGCATCCGCGACCTGTCCGACCAATCCGCCATGTTTGGCGACCAGCGCATCGTGCAAATCGAACCCGCCGAGCGATACGAAGAACACTTGCCGCTTGGCACCCAGTTCCTGGCTGACCGCGACCATCCGCGCGACCATCTTCATCTGATCGGCCAGGCTGTTGCCGGCGGGAAATGTCGTGAAGTTGCCCGCCGGCACACCCGCCAGCGCACCGCTGACCTGCGCGTAAAGATCGAGCGAGCGCCCCGCGACCTTGCCATGCTCGTTCGCCAGATTGTTGGTCGCGTTGGTCGCGGTCATCAACGATTTGAGCGCCGACGATGCGGTGGCCGAACCATACAGGCTCGACGACGCGTTGAGCGCCACGGGCCCGTTCGTGCCGATGGCATATTGCACCGCCGCCTTGCCGGTCAGATACACCGCATTCCCGGCGACGCTGATACACGTCAGCGATGCTGTACCGTTCCCGGACTGGAACAGGTCGCCCAGCCGCCCGCCCCACCCGCTCGCCGCGCCTTCGGGGCTGGAGGCTTGCCAATAGCTTTGCTGGTCGTTGTGGCTGAACAATTTGGGCGGCAGCGGCACGCTCGCCTGTTGATATTGCGTCTTGGTGGTCGGGCGGACCAGCGTGCCGACGTTGAGCACCGTCGCCATCTTCCCCGCAGTCCATATCGGCAAGAGCGAAGTCATCGTCGGCGCGAGCGCATATTGCCGTCCGCCCGGCAGCGCGACGGTGGGCGTCAGCGCGGTGGCGGTCAGGTTCGCCCGGGCATGCGCGATGTTGGCGCGCTCGGCGAAATACAGGTCGTAACTTGCCTGGTCGTAGGGCGGCAGCGTATTCGCATAATCGTTGCCGCCGTACAGGAAGATGCACACCAGCGCCTTGTAATCGCTGGCGGTTGCCGCCGCCGCTTCACCGATCGCCGCGAGATTGGTGACGAACGGCGCCGCTGCCCCGGCAATGCCCATCGCCCCCGATCGCTTGAGGAAGGCCCGGCGCGACTGATCTCCACGGTAAACCATCGCGCTCACCTCAATGTCAGATAATCGGGCGACGCCATCGTCAGCAGGATGGCGGTATAGACCCGGTTGGCGGTGTTCGCCGCGGCGATCGAGTCGACCGCGCTGCGAATGGTGGCGATCGTCGCGGCACTTAATTGTCCCGCGGCGACGATGATGTTGACCTCGTCGACCAACGCCGCGCTATCCGCAGCCTTGGCGGTGATCGCGGTGTAATCGGCCTTGAAATCGCCCATCCCGTTCTGGATCAGCGTCTGCATGAAGTTGATATACGCGATGGTCGAGACTTCGTTGGTCACCTGGAATTCGGGCGCGACCAGCCCGGCGGCGGACAATGTCGTGGCGGGCGGGACATAGCCTGGCCGCCACCAGTTGAAGACCGATGGACTGCGCCCCATCGATTCCCCCAGCCGGTTGTTCTGGCTGCTGGTATCGCCGATCGGCCAGGCATTGGACGCGCTGGTCGCGCCGAACGCGCGGGCCCAGCCGGTCAGCCGCATCACCGGTTCGCGCAGCTTGCCGGCATTGGCGCCCGTCGGCACCGTCCGCGCCTCATCGTCGAGCAACAGCGCACGCACCGTCGCCTTCAAATCGCCGCGCGTACCGCTGCCGTTATTGGCGAACACCGCCGCGACGCGACCGACATAGGCCGCGCTGGGATTGCTGGTCACCAGGCGCTGGATCAACTGGCGCGACACGAACGGCCCGACATTGGGATGCGCGAAAATCGTGTCGAGCGCGATCTTGACCGCCCCGGCACCATCGGTTCCCGCCGGCACCGTCGCGCCCAGAAACGTCGACACACCCGTCTCATGCTGCCCGGCGTTGAAGATCAGCGGCCGCCGCAACCGGTCGGGGGTCGAATTGTCCGCCGAATCGAGCGTCAGGCCGGTGAACACGCGCGCCAGCCCGCTGACATCGGCGGGGACATAGGTTTCCTGCGCCGGCGTCTTCTCGGTTCCGTCGGCATTGAGCTGACGCAACCCGAGCGTGAACAACTGCATCAGTTCGCGCGCGTAATTCTCGTCGGGCTCGGCACCCGTGGCCGCATTGGCTTTCTTGTTGCCGAGGAACGTCAGGAACGTCGCCATCCCCGCATTGGTGGTGATCTTGTCGAGCAACGTGCGGAAATTGCCGAACGCGTTGTCGAACAGCACATCGACATAAGCGGCGAGCGCGAACTGACGCCAACTGACGTTCAGTCCCGAAATGCCGACCACCATGATTTCGAGCAGTGCGGTGGCGACGCGCTGGCGCAACTGATCAGGCTCGGCGAGCAACGCGCGCCACATCGACGGATCGAAGCCCGCCTCGCTATTGATGTACGTCGCGTTGTTATAGCCCTGCGCGACCAGATAGTCCCACAAGGTCTGGCCGCGCGGCTTGGCGAATTGCGCGTCGAGCCAGCCGGCATAACCCATCGACACGACCTCGGCGATATCGGCGCGGCTCGATCCCATCGCCGATTGCGCCAGAAAGCGCGACGCCTGGGTATCGCTGATCGTCGGCGGCGGTGGGCTGGGTGGCGGCGCGGGCGGCGGTGGCGGACTCGACCCCGTCGAACCACCCGACGGCGTGCTGCCGCCCCCGCCGCATGCCGCCAGCGCGAGCGTGGAGACCAGGATTTCACCAGGCATGCGCGACGGTGTTTCCACCTCCGGTGCATCGGCATATGGCACGACCGTCGGCTCTGTATCCAGCATGGTCCCCACCCTCCGGCACGATTCCCTCCGGAACCGCGTGGCGTAACTCTTGCCTAACGAAGGTTAACGTGGAGTGACCGGATTTACAAAGGCTTAGCCATGAAGCCGCAACCACTCCGGCGGCCCGGCTCGTTCCGACCGCAATTGGTTGGCCGGCTCGGTCAAATCTTCATGACCCAGCGCCATGCCGCAGAACAGCATGCGCCCGGCGGGCATGCCGATCGCCGCACCGACCGTCTGCGGATACATCGCCCAGCATTCCTGCGCACAGGTCGCGAGGCCGTCCTCGACCGCCAGCAACATCAGGCTCTGCAGGAACATGCCCAGGTCCGACCATTGCGGCGGCCCCATCCGCCGATCGATGCTGACGAACAACGCGACCGGCGCGCCGAAGAACGCGAAATTGCGCGCAAACCATTGCCGCCGCGCCGCCTTGTCGTCGCGCGGAATGCCGATATGCCCGTACATCGCCTCACCGACGGCAAAGCGCCGGTCCTTGTAAGGCATGTCGAGTTCGGTCGGATAAATCGGATATTCGGGCGTCTCGACTTCGCCCGCCATCAGCTTGCCGGCCATCAGCATCTTGAACGCGGCAAGCGGTTGGCCCGTCATCACATCGACATGCCACGG
Organism: Sphingomonas antarctica; assembly: GCF_965137005.1. Taxonomy (NCBI): domain Bacteria; kingdom Pseudomonadati; phylum Pseudomonadota; class Alphaproteobacteria; order Sphingomonadales; family Sphingomonadaceae; genus Sphingomonas; species Sphingomonas antarctica. The sequence continues at coordinate 49,984 of NZ_CBCRXM010000017.1, forward strand.
CTGAAGATTACCGCCCGAAGGTGCGCGCGATGCGGCGAGCAGCAATCGCTCGACCTGCGCCACATCGACCGGGTGATTGGTAAAACCGCGCACCGATCGTCGTGCCACCAACGCTTCGCTTACCCGCATCGCCATCTCCCTTGCGCCCGTCTCCGGCTTGGGCAATGGCAGACTCACAGGTTTACGTAAACGGAAAGGAACTTCGATGCCCGAGGCCTATATCGTCGAGGCGGTTCGCACCGCTGGCGGCAAGCGCGGCGGCAAGCTGGCGGGTTGGCATCCGGCCGACATGGCGGGGCACGTCCTCGACGCCGTGGTCGATCGCAGCGGTATCGATCCCGCAGCAGTCGAGGACGTCATCATGGGCTGCGTCAGCCAGGGCGGCGAGCAATCGTTCCAGGTCGGGCGCGGCGCCGTGCTCGCATCCAAGCTTCCCGAAAGTGTTCCTGCGGTGACGATCGACCGCCAATGCGGCAGTTCGCAACAAGCGATCCAGTTCGCCGCGCAGGCGATCATGTCGGGAACGCAGGACGTGGTCATAGCCGCCGGCGTGGAATCGATGACGCGCGTGCCGATGGGCTCGACCGGCATGCTGTTCCATCAGGCGGGTTTGGGCAAAGCAAAGTCGTCCCGCCAGGAAGCCCGCTATCCCGGCGTGCAATTCAGCCAGTTCATGGGCGCTGAAATGATCGCCAAGAAATATGGCTTCACCCGCGATCAGCTCGATGAATATGCGCTCGAAAGTCACCGTCGCGCCGCCGCCGCTACCGAACGCGGCGACTTCAAAGCCGAAATCGTGGGTCTCGAGATCGACACGCCCGAGGGCGAGCAGTGCCACACCGTTGACGAGGGCATCCGTTTCGGCGCGACCTTCGAGGGTGTCCACGGCGTTAAATTGATCAGCGAAGGCGGTGTCATTTCCGCCGCCAATGCCAGCCAGATTTGCGATGGGTCGTCCGCGGTGATGGTGGTCAGCGAACGCGCGCTCAAGGAACATGGCCTCAAGCCGCTGGCGCGTATCCACAACCTTACCGTCACCGGCGGCGACCCGATCGTGATGCTCGAAGAGCCGCTGTTCGCCACCGACAAGGCCTTGAAGCGCGCCGGCCTCAGCATCGCCGACATCGACTTGTACGAGGTCAATGAGGCGTTCGCGCCGGTGCCGATGGCGTGGATGAAGCATACCGGCGGCGATCACGCCAAGCTCAACGTCAACGGCGGCGCGATCGCGCTTGGTCATCCGTTGGGCGCGTCGGGTACCAAGCTGATGGCGACGCTCGTTCACGCGCTGCACAAGCGCGGCGGGCGCTACGGCCTGCAGACCATGTGCGAAGGCGGCGGGTTGGCCAATGTTACCATTGTGGAGCGTTTGTAAGATGAAACTCGACAACACTGTCTCGGCCGTCATCACCGGCGGCGCCTCGGGCCTCGGCGCTGCAACTGCGCGCGCACTGGCCGCCAAGGGCGTCAAAGTCGCCCTGTTCGACCTGCAAAAAGACAAGGGCGAAGCCGTCGCCGCGGAAATCGGTGGCGTGTTCTGTGAGGTCAACGTGACATCGGACGAGAGCGTCATCGCCGGCTTCGAAAAGGCCCGCGCGGCGCATGGCCAGGAGCGGATCCTCGTCTGCTGCGCGGGCACCGGCGCGGCGATGAAGACTGCCAGCCGCTCGAAGCAGGATGGCAGCATCAAGCACTATCCGGCCGATGCGTTCAACTGGCTCATCCAGATCAACCTCGTCGGCACCTTCCGCTGCGTGGCCTTGTCGGCGGCGGGGATGATGACGCTCGAGCCGCAGAATGAAGACGGCGAGCGCGGCGCGATCGTCAACACGGCCTCGGTCGCGGGCGAAGATGGTCAGATGGGCCAGGTTGCCTATGCCGCGTCGAAGGCGGGCGTCATCGGCATGACGCTCCCCATCGCGCGCGACCTGATGTCCGAAGGCATCCGCGTGAACACCATCCTGCCCGGGATTTTCGAAACCCCGCTGATGCTCGGCGCGCCGCAACAGGTGAAGGACGCGCTCGCCGCCTCGGTCCCGTTCCCCAAGCGCCTCGGCAAGCCCGAGGAATATGCGGGCCTCGCGCTGACGATGATCGAGAATTCGTACTTCAACGGCGAGGACGTCCGCCTAGACGGTGCAATCCGCATGGCGCCGCGCTGATAGCTCACAACCGCGTCATTCTCGCGAAAGCGGGAATCCATCTCCTGAACAATCGGTAGCAGACGGGTTCCCGCTTTCGCGGAAATGACGAAAATAGGTTTACCTTATGCCCAAACCCGCCCCTTATCGTACGCAACTCGAAACCTACCCGTTCACCGCCGACATCCCGACGCGCTGGGCGGATCTCGATCTGCTCGGGCACATCAACAATGTCTCGATGGCCGGGCTGTTCGAGGAAGGGCGCGGGCGGTTCAACCGTTCACTCGAACTGCCGCGCGACCGCAAGACGACGCGCTGGCTGATCGCGGCGGTGGAGATAAATTATCTCGCCGAAGCACATCATCCGCATGACGTGACGATCGCTAGCGGTATCGGCCGTGTCGGGACGCGCAGCTGGCAAATCTTTTCCGGGGCATTTCAACACGGCGACTGCGTTGCGACCTGCGACACGACACTGGTGTTCACCGATGAAACCGGCGCCGCCGAATTTCCCGACAGCTTTCGCGCCAAATTCGCAGCGACGATGGTCCGAATTCCTGCTTAGCCGTCACCCCGGACTTGATCCGGGGTCCATTCGCACTCTGATCGAGATGACAGGCCAATGGACCCTGACTTTCGTCAGGGTGACGGATCAGTCGTAAAACTTGGCTGCCCGCTTGCCCATATTGGCGGCGACGGCCTCCATCATATTGGGCTTGCCGATCACCGCGACCTGTTCGTCGGTTTCCATCTCCAGCATCGCGCGCGGATCGAGATCGTGCGCGGCGTTGCACAGCCGCTTGGCCCCGCGGATCGCATGCGGGCTGCGCGCGGCAATCTCCTTCGCCAGCGCCAGCGCGGCCGCATGGGGATCTTCAGACAGGCGCGTGACAAACCCGTGTACCAATGCCTCGGCGGCCCCGAATTCGCGCGCGGTATAGACCAGCTCGCGCAGCACATCGTCGCGCACCTGCGTCCGCCACAGCGGGAACCCCGCCATATCGGGCACCAGTCCCCAGTGCACCTCGCGGATCGCAAAACGCGTATCGGGATGTGCGATACGAATATCCGCCCCGGCCATCATCTGGAACCCCCCGCCGAACGCCACGCCGTGCACCGCCGCGATCACCGGCATCGGCAATTGCCGCCAGCCCCAGCTGACATGCTGCGGCAGGATCGACCCCTGATCGTTACGCTCGCGCCCCGTCCCCGATCCGCCGCCCGCTATGCTCGCCATGTCGAGGCCCGCGCAAAACGCTCGCCCCTCGCCCGACAGCACGACGCAGCGCACATCCTGGCGCTGGTGCAATTCGTCGATGGCTGCACCGATCGCACGGAATTGTTCGGGGTCGAGCGCGTTCATCTTGTCCGCGCGGTTGAAGCGAACGTCGGCGATTTGGTCGGCGACGCTAATCGTAACGCGGTCAGCCAATGCGGTTCTCCTTGCCCCAGAATTTGTCGCGGATCAGCCGCTTGTAGAGTTTACCCGTATCGTGGCGCGGCAGCTCGGCCATAAACTCGACGCGGCGCGGCGTCTTCACGCCAGACAGCGCGGCGCGGCAATGGGCGATCAATTCGGCCGCCAGCGCATCGTCGCCGACGACACCCGGCGCGGGCTGGATCACCGCCACCACGGCCTCACCCATTTCGTCGTCCGGCGCCCCGACCACCGCAACATCCGCGACCTTCGGGTGCGTCACCAAATGGTTCTCGATCTCCTGCGGATAGATGTTCACGCCACCCGAAATGATCATGAAGCTCTTGCGATCGGTCAGGTACAGGTAGCCCTCGTCATCGACCCAGCCGACATCGCCCAAAGTCGAGAACCCGCGGGCATTACGGCTGTCTGCGGTCTTCTCCGGATCGTTGTGATATTCGAACTGCCGCGCGCTTTCGAAGAACACCATACCTTCGGCGCGCGGTGGCAGGTCGTTGCCGTCCTCGTCGCAGATATGAAGCTTGGCCTCGCCGATCGCACGTCCGACCGACCCGGGATGCGCCAGCCACTCCGCAGCTTTCAGCGCCGTAAAGCCATTCCCCTCCGTCCCCGCATAATATTCGTCGAGCACCGGTCCCCACCACTCGATCATCGCGCGCTTGACCGGCACCGGACATGGCGCGGCGGCGTGGATCGCGACTTGCATCGACGACACGTCGTATTTCGTCCGCGCATCTTCAGGCAGCTTGAGCATCCGCACGAAATGCGTCGGGACGAACTGCCCCGAATTGCATGCATAACGCTCGATCGCCGCCAGCGCGGCTTCGGCATCGAACTTGCGCATGAGGACGATCGTGCCGCCCAGTTTTTGCACGGTCATCGTCCATGACAGTGGTGCCGCATGATAAAGCGGCGCGCTGGATAGATAGATGCTGTCGGGCCCAAGTCCGAAGAACCCCGAAGCAAGCATCGCCAGCGCGGTCGGCGCGTCGATGGCCGGGTCGGCTGGCGCGGGCAGTTTGACCCCCTTGGGCCGCCCGGTCGTGCCGCTCGAATACAGCATTTGATAGCCCGCACTTTCATGGGCGATCGGCGATGAATCCTGCATCGCCAGCGCCGCCTCGACGCGTTCGACATCGCCTTCGTCCGCACCGTGGACCAGCTTGGCGACATCCGCTTGCCCGCCCGCCAGCCCGGCGGAAAACACCAGCAGCCTGGCCCCCGAATCCTCGAGGATGTAATCGACCTCGGGCGCAGTCAGCTTGGTCGAGATCGCGACGAACAACAGCCCGCTCCGTTGCGCACCCCACACCAGACCGTAATAATCGACCGTATTCTCCATGAGGATCGCAACACGGTCTCCCGGACGCAATCCGTGCGCCCGGTAAAGATGCGCGGCACGGTTCGATGCGCGATCGAGTTCGGCATAGCTCAGTGTCTCACCGCTTTCGGCATTGATCACCGCGGCCTTGTCGGGCGTTGCCTGGGCGTGGCGGAAGGGATGCATCCTCGTCTCCTGTGGGAACGCTTGCCGCGCCGCCTGTTTTCCGCTTGTGACGGTAGCAAGGAGCGCGCGTGTCACAAGAGCCAAATCCACCGGGCGTTACCCTTGATCGCGCATTCGATCCGTCGCGCTTCATCGCGGGAATGGCGCGCAGCGGGCATAACGGCATGATCGGCACGCGCTATCGTGCGCACGGGCCCGATTGGGTCGAACTCGAACTGCCTTATGACGAACGTCTGATCGGCGATCCCGCGACCGGCGTATTGGCCTCGGGGCCAGTCATCACCCTGATGGACATGGTCACCTCGATCTCGATCTGGCTGAAATCTGGCAAGTTTCGGCCACAGGCGACACTCGATCTGCGCGTCGACTATCTACGGCCAGCAGAGCCCGGCAAGACGATCACTGGCCGTGGCGAGTGCTACAAGCTGGGCAAGTCGATCGCGTTTATCCGCGGCGAAGCGCATGATGGCGATCCGTCACGGCCCATCGCTCATGCCAGCGGGACGTATATCTTCACCGATGTCTGAATTCGGCTCGCCTTATGCCCGGACGATGGGCTTCACCGTCTCGCGCGATGACGGGCTGGTCGTGACCATGCCACCAGGTGACGGCGTGATGGGGCGCCCCGGATTCCTGCATGGCGGCGCGATTGCCGGCCTGCTCGACTTTACCGCCTGGGTCACCCTGTTCGATGCGCTCGAAGATGGCGCGACGATCAAGCCGATCAGCATTTCGACCGATTTCATGCGCGGCGGCAAACCCGAGCCGCTTCACGCCCGTGCGACGATCGTCCGCCTTGGCCGCCGCGTCGCCAATGTAGGCGTGGTCGGCTGGCAGGATGACGAGACAAAGCCCGTCGCCGCCGCCAACCTCAAGTTTTTGATCGAACGCTAGGCGTCGATCGAGCCACCAAACTCCGCGCTGACCAAACCGCCATCGACGTTGAGCGTGTGGCCGATGACGTAATCGCCGGCGCGGCTCGCGAGATACAGTGCGCCCATCGCGATATCCTCGGGCCGTCCGACACGCCTGGCCGGAATGCCCTTGGCGACGGTATCGGCATGGTCCCGCGCCGCCTTGTTCATTTCGGACCCGAAGGCGCCGGGCGCGAGCGAGTTCACGATGATGTCCTCGCGGATAAGATGCGCCGCCAGCTTTTTCGTCAGCATGATCAGCGCCGCCTTCGACGTTTGATAGCTGTAATGCTCCCACGGATTGAGCCGCTGCCCATCGATCGACGTGATGTTGATGACCTTGGCCGGATGCTCGTGCGACGCCGCCGCCTTCAGCAAGCCGTGCAATGCCTGCGTCAGAAAGAATGGCGATTTGACGTTGAGGTCCATGACCTTGTCCCAGCCGCTTTCGGGAAACTCGTCGAACGGCGCGCCCCAGGCGGCACCGGCATTGTTGACCAGGATGTCGAGCTTGGTCTCATGCTCGGCGAGTTGAGCAGCAAGCGCCTTGCAGCCCGCGACGGTCGAAACATCCTGCGGCAGCGCGATACAGTTCGGCCCCAGCTTCTCCGCCATCGCGAAACATGCATCGGCCTTGCGCGCCGAAATATAGACCTTGGCTCCGGCGGCGATGAACGCTTCCGCGATCCACGCGCCGATATTGCGGCTGCCCCCGGTCACGAGCGCGACACGGGCATCGAGGCGGAACAGGTTCTGGATGTCCATCACAGTCTCCGGGAAAATCGAAAGTTTAGTGTAAGTTTAGGCCAAAACGATAGTCGCAATGGCTGAAATCCGCCATTTGCGAGAATCAGCCAGTGCGACTCGCTTGGTCATGGCAAATCCTATTTTGGAAGCGTTTTCTGCCCGCGCTCAATAGCCGTTCATCCGCGCCACGCGCTCGGCGTGGAAGCGCGCATCGCCGAAGAATTCCTCGAGAGTCCGGTCGCGCTTCATGTACAGGCCGATGTCGTACTCGTCGGTCATGCCGATGCCGCCGTGCATCTGCACTCCTTCCTGAACCGACAAGCGGACCGCCTTGCCCGTCTTGGCCTTGGCCACCGCGACCGCCAGTTCGGCGCGCGGGTCATCGGCATCGAGCAATTGCTGCGCCTTCAGCACCGTCGCGCGCGCGACTTCCATCTCGCCATAGAGATGCGCGGCGCGGTGCTGCAGCGCCTGGAATTCGCCGATGAGTTTCCCGAACTGCTTGCGCTGCTTGAGATAATCGATGGTCATGTCCATCGCGCCGCCGCCGACGCCCAGCAGCTCGGACGCGGCGCCCACGCGACCAGCATCGAGCAGTTTTTGCAGCACCGCCCAGCCGCCATCGACATCGCCGATCACCGCATCGGCATCGACCTCGACGCCGTCGAACTTGACGTGGCTCGCCAGCGACGAATCCACCAACCGGCGCGGATCGGCGGTCTGCCCCGCTTCCTTGGGCACCGCGAACAGCGTCAGCCCATCGGTTTCGCCCGCCGCGCCCGCGGTACGCGCCGCGACGATCAGCATGTCGGCGACATGGCCGTTGAGGACAAAGGCCTTGCCGCCGCTGAGCTTGAAGCCGTTGCCCGAACGCTCGGCCTTCATCGCGGTCATTTCGGGATGATGCTTGTCGCCCTCGTCGATCGCCAGCGCGACGATTGCGTCACCCGACGCAATCCGGGGCAGCCATTCGCCGGACAGTTTCCCCGATGCCTTGAGCGCTTCGACCGCCGCGACCGCGGTGGTCAGCATCGGCGATGGCGTCAGGTTGCGCCCGATCTCCTCGAGCACGATGCCCGCCTCCACATGGCCCAGCCCCAGGCCGCCCTGCGCTTCGGGTACCATGATACCGGTAAAGCCCATATCGGCGAACTGCTTCCACAAATCGCGACTGAACCCGGTCGCGTCGTTCGTGTCGCGCAGCGCGCGGAGGTGCTTGACCGGTGCACTTTCGGCGATGAACGGCTTGACCGTGTCGAGCAACATCGCCTGGTCTTCATTGAGGTAGAGAGGCATTTCTAATCCCGTCGCCCCGGCGGAGGCCGGGGCCGTTAGAGTTGAAGCACTTAGGTTCGTAGCGGCCCCGGCCTTCGCCGGGACACGCGTAATTAGACCCCCGGCAAATCGAGAATACGTTTGGCGACGACGCCGAGCATGACTTCGCTGGTGCCGCCTTCGATCGAATTGGCTTTGGTGCGCAGCCAGGTGCGGGCTTTCGACCCGCCTTCGCTTTCCGCCGAATCCCATTCGAGCGCCGCCGATCCGCCCGCCGCCATGATCAATTCGTAGCGGCGCTTATTCAGCTCCGTCCCGACATATTTCATCATGTTCGGCTGCGCCGGATGCGCCTTGCCGGACTTCAGCTCGTCCATGAACTTCTCGTTCATCGCGCGGAACGCCATCACTTCGACATCGAAATCGGCGAAGTCGGCGCGCAGCACGGGTTCTTCGGCGGCGACCGCAGAAAACTGCTTGCCGATCGACATCATGCCCGCGCCGAGCCCGCCGCCCGAGATCATCTCGCGCTCATGGCCCAGCAGATATTTGGCGACATCCCAACCGCGGTTGAGATCGCCGACGATCTGCCCCTTGGGCACTTCGACATTGTCGAAGAACGTCTCGCAGAACGGCGAATTGCCGCTGATCAACAGGATCGGCTTGGTTGTTACGCCGGGCGACGCCATGTCGAACAACAGGAAACTGATGCCCTGATATTTGTTCGCCTTGTCGGTGCGGACGAGGCAAAAAATCCAGTCGGCCTTGTCGGCGTACGACGTCCAGATTTTCTGGCCGTTGACGACCCAGTGATCGCCCTTGTCCTCGCCGAACGTCTGCAACGACACGAGATCGGACCCCGAACCCGGCTCCGAATAGCCCTGGCACCAGCGGATCTTGCCCTGCGCGACATCGGGCAGGATCGTCGTCTTCTGCTCCTCGGTGCCGAACTTCAGCAGCGCCGGCCCGAGCATCCAGATGCCGAACGAATTGAGCGGCGAGCGCGCCTTGATCCGCGCCATTTCCTCGCGAAGGATCTTGGCTTCGGGGGCGGACAGTCCGCCGCCGCCATATTCCTTGGGCCAGTCGGGCACAGTCCAGCCGCGCGATGCCATCGCCTCGAACCATTGCTTCTGTGCGGGCGATTTGAACGTCGCGTTGCGCCCGCCCCAATAGGCGTCGCCTTCCTCGCGGATCGGGTGACGCATTTCCTCGGGGCAATTCGCTTCCAGCCAGGCGCGGGTGTCCTGACGGAACGACTCAAGATCGCTCATCGATGGGTCCTCTCTCTCGACCGCCTGCCTATGGGTGGTTTACGTTAACGTCAATCGCGCGGGTTGACATGATTGTCCGGTAAGTGCGCTATCCATACATGGATATTGCGAGAGGAATGCTGGAACCGGGCCGCACATCCACGCCGGGGCAACGGGCGCTGGCGCAGGCGATCGTTGACGGCGACGTTCGGCGCGCGACGGCCGTGAGCCATATCGACGCGGCGGCGTACACCTCGCCCGATCGGTTTGCGCAGGAAAAGGCGCGGCTCTTCGACCGCCTGCCGCAAGTCATCGCCCCGTCCGCATTGCTGGCCTCGGGCAGCGCAGTGCCGCACGACGGCTTCGGCCGCCCGCTCCTGCTGACGCGCGACAAGGACGGCGTGGCGCACGTGTTCCTCAATGTCTGCCAGCACCGCGGCACGCGATTGGTCGAAGGCAGCGAAGCGGTGTGCACCAATTTGCTGGTGTGTCCGTATCACGCGTGGAGCTACAAGCTCGACGGTGCGCTGGCGGCGCTGCCCCGGCCCGAGACGTTTCCGGGACTGAACAAGGCCGACCACCACCTCAAGGAACTGCCCAGCCACGAAGCCGGCGGCCTGATCTGGTTCCTGCCTGATCGTCACCCCGGCGAAGGCCGGGGCCGTTACGAACGGTCGCGCTCCATCGATAGCGGCCCCGGCCTCCGCCGGGGCGACGATGGGTTCGAAGACGCCCAAACCCTCGCCAACGACTTCGACGCCTTCGGCCTCGCCGACATGCACCTGTTCGCCCGCCGCACGCACGACGTGGCGGGGAACTGGAAGCTGATCATGGACGCGTTCCTCGAAAGCTACCACGTCACGCGCCTGCACAGCGCGACCATCGGCTCGTTCTTCAAGGATGGCGTAACCACCGGCGACATGATCGGCCAGCACCGCCGCTCCGCCGTCGCCCGCGCCGAGGATCTGGCCGAAATCGATCTGAGCGATCTCGACGCGCTGCGCCGCCGCGTGACCTTCGCCTACCAACTGTTCCCCGCGACGGTGCTGGTGTTCAGCCCCGATTACGTGAACCTGATGGTGCTGATGCCGCAATCCGAAGGCCGCACCCTGGTCGAGGATTTCATGCTGATCCCCGAGCCGCCGCAGACCGACAAGGCGCAGGATCACTGGCAACGCAGCTGGGATTTGCTCGACGGCGGCGTGTTCGGCGACGAAGATTTCCGCGCGGTCGCGTTGGGCCAACAAGGCCTCAGCTCCGGCGCACTCGACCATTTGACGCTGGGGACGCTGGAGGCCGGACTGCGCAGCTTCCACGATACGGTCGAGGCGGCTATCGCGGCCTGATGGCCGAACCCTCACGCATTGCCAAACTCCTCGCCCGCGCCGGGATCGCCTCACGCCGCGAGATCGAGCGGATGATCGCCGAGGGGCGCATCGCGCTCGACGGCAAGGTGCTCGATACACCCGCGACGATCCTGACCAGCCTCAAGGGCGTTACCGTCGACGGCAATCCGGTCAAGGCGGCGGAGGCCGCGCGATTGTTTCTGTTCCACAAACCGTCGAGTGTGCTTACCGCCGAACGCGACTTTTCGGGTCGCCAGACGATCTACGACGTCCTGCCCAAGGATTTGCCACGGGTCATGCCCGTGGGCCGCCTCGATCTGAACACCGAGGGGCTGTTGTTGTTGACCACCGATGGCGGATTGAAGCGTCAGCTCGAACTCCCCTCTTCCGGCATCCCGCGCACTTATCGCGCGCGCGCCATGGGCTCGGTCACGCAGGCGCAGCTGGAGGATTTGATCGAAGGCATCACCATCGACGGCGTCCGTTACGGCCAGATCGACGCCAATATGGAGCGCCGGACCGGGGCGAACGTCTGGATCGAGATGACCTTGAGCGAGGGCAAGAACCGCGAGGTCCGCGTCGTGCTCGAACATCTCGGCCTCAGCGTGAACCGTCTGATCCGCACCGCTTACGGGCCGTTCACGCTGGGCGGCAGCGCGGTCGGATCGGTCGCCGAAGTCGACGAGAACACGCTGACCAAATTCAAGGCGACGCTCGCCACCACACCCAAGCCGCGCGCGCCGACCGGCGAAACATCGATCCGCCAGCACCAGCGCGATAATTGGCGGGTGAAAGCCAAGCCCGCGCCACGCACCGCCGTCAAACCTACTTCACGCCCCACGGTCAAACCCACCGGACGCCCCCGGCCCGGCGGCAAGCCGCGCCCGTGAGGATCATCTCGGGGGAATGGCGCGGCCGTCCGATCGTCACGCCCAAAGGCGATGCCACCCGCCCCACCGCCGATCGCGTCCGCGAAGCCCTGTTCTCGATGCTCGCCAGCCGCCTCGGCACATTCGAGGGGCTGCGCGTCGCGGACCTGTTCGCGGGGTCGGGCGCACTCGGGCTCGAAGCCCTTTCGCGCGGCGCGGGGCATTGCACTTTTGCCGAACAGGACGGCGCGGCGCTCGACGCGCTCCGAGCCAACATCGCCAAACTCGGCGCGAAAAACAGCGACGTCCGCGCGGGTTCGGTCATGAGCCTTCCGCTCGCGCGCGAACCCTACGACCTGATCCTGCTTGACCCGCCCTACACCACCGGCGCGGGCAGCGTTGCGCTCGACCGCCTGTCGCGGCTCAACTGGTTCGCCCCCGGCGCACTGATCAGCGTCGAGACGAGCAAGGCCGAAACCGTGGAGGTCGACGGTCTGACCGTCGAAGCCGAACGCAGCTACGGAAAAGCCAAGCTCACGCTGTTGCGCGCGCCCTAATCCTTCTCCCTCCGGGAGAGGGCGACTCGCCGGTGGCGAGCGGGGTGAGGGCTTGATGGTTGCGGGCCACCATCATGTTCCCTAACTGTTTCGGGTGAGCACCACCCCCGACATCGTGACCGACGCCCCCTATCTGCGCGGCCTCAACCCGCCGCAGCGTGAGGCCGTACTCACCACGGATGGCCCGGTCCTGGTCCTCGCCGGCGCCGGCACCGGCAAGACCGCCGCGCTGACCGCCCGCCTCGCGCACCTCGTCTACACGCGGAAAGCATACCCGTCGGAAATCCTCAGCGTCACCTTCACCAACAAGGCGGCGCGGGAGATGCGCGAGCGCGTCCGCGGCCTGATCGGCGATGCGGTGGAGGGCGTGCCCTGGCTCGGTACGTTTCACGCGATCGGCGCGAAGATGCTGCGCCGCCACGCCGAGCTTGCCGGGCTGCAATCCAACTTCACCATACTCGACACCGACGACCAGTTGCGCGTGATGAAGCAGCTGATCGTCGCCGCCGATCTCGACGAAAAGCGCTGGTCGGCGCGGAGCCTCGCGGGCGTGATCGACGATTGGAAGAACCGCGGCCTCACCCCGCGTGATATCGATGCGGGCGAAAGCGAGCGCTTCGCCAATGGCCGCGGCGGCGAGCTCTACGCGCAATATCAGGCGCGGCTGAAGGCGCTTAACGCCTGCGACTTCGGCGATCTGCTCCTCCACATGCTGGTGATCCTGAAGGAACATCGCGACGTGCTGGAGATGTATCAGCAGCGCTTTCGCTACATAATGGTCGACGAATATCAGGACACCAACGCCGTCCAGTATCTCTGGCTGCGCCTGCTCGCGCAGAGCCGCAAGAATCTGTGCTGCGTCGGCGACGACGACCAGTCGATCTATTCCTGGCGCGGCGCGCAGGTCGAAAACATCCTCAAGTTCGAAAAGGATTTCCCGGGCGCAAAGGTCATCCGCCTCGAACAGAATTACCGCTCCACCCCGCACATCCTCGCCGCCGCCAGCGGGGTCATCGCCAACAATTCAGGCCGCCTCGGCAAGACCCTGTTCACAGACAAGGCCGAGGGCGAGAAGGTCAAGGTCATCGGCGTGTGGGACGGCCCCGAGGAAGCTCGCCGCGTCGGCGACGAGATCGAGGGCTGGCAACGGCGGGGCGGCAGCCTCGACGGCACCGCCATCCTCATCCGCGCGCAATATCAGACGCGCGAATTCGAGGACCGCTTCATCGCCATCGGCATGCCGTATCGCATCGTCGGGGGCTTCCGCTTCTACGAACGCGCCGAAATCCGCGACGCGCTGGCCTACCTCCGCCTGGTCAACCAGCCGGCCGACGACCTCGCCTTCGAACGCATCGTCAATCAACCCAAGCGCGGCCTCGGAGACAAGGCCCTCGCCCGCGTCCAGACATTGGCCCGCGCGCAAGGCATCCCCCTGTTCCACGCCGCCGGACGCATTTTGGACAGTGACGAACTGACCCCGCAGGCGCGGCGTTCGCTCGGCAACTTCATCGGCGACGTGGCGCGCTGGCGGGACATGGCATCCGGTGGCCGCCCACCCCCGCTCGGCTNCGCCGAGTCGCCCCTCCCNGAGGGAGGGGACTTTTATT
>NZ_CBCRXM010000018.1:0-34600 GCF_965137005.1 Sphingomonas antarctica
AAATCCTGCGAAAGAGCTCGTGCCATCCATGCTGGCCTCCACATCCCAGCCAGCAGGATGAATCACAAACTCGCCCCGAAGGGAATCCCTCACCGAGTCAGTCGGAGCGGAAAACGCTCTAACCAGCTCGTTCGTGTCCTGAGCGGTGCGGGTCGCATAAAGCTCGAAACTGCCGACGATCATTTCGCGTGCCTGGTCGAGCCTATCTTCAGTGCGATCGAAATGTCGTTCGAGCGCCACAAAATATTCAGCGTGCGGCTGATCGGCGATGTGGCTGAAATCGGCGCGCAACAAACCGTGAATGACGAGACGATGATTGCTCAAGATCTTACGCAAGTCGGCGACCGCTGATCTCAGTTTCGCCAATTTGCTCAAAGGGGGACGCTGTTCGCGCTCGCCCAATATCTCACTGTCAATTTGGTCGACCCGCTTCTGGATGGCAACGATTTCTGCTTGATATTCTTCAAGATGCCAGTCGAGTAGCGAGGCCACGAGAGCCGCCGGGGTCAGGCGCCCGCTAAGCGATTCACCACGATCCTGTTCGCGAAATGCCTCAAAATAGGCAACGTCCCTTTCACGCACGGTTAGCAGCCATTTGTCTGCGACAAGATAGTCAACGCGCCCGCTTTTGCCGGAGGTGTCGGGAGCCACGACCAAACTGAAATTAAAATGGTCCTCGAAGCTCTCCGGCACCGTCGCAGGCTTCTCCGCGTCTACAGCTCTCATCGCCTCGGGCGACAATCCCAGTAACAGGCTTGTCTCCTCAAGGGCCTGCTTGTCGCCGCGGAGAAGGTCGATCCAAACGAGTTGCTGGTCGCTGATTTTGGAAAGCGTCTTTTTATCCAGTTCGACGACGGAGTCATGGCCGCCCGCATCGTAGAAGAACGCCTGCACCACCACTTGATTCCCTGCTATGTCGTGCTCGCAGGGCTATAAGGTGCTGCCAGCTACTCTTCGATGCGCGGCCGTTTTGCTCGCTATGGTGAAACCACGCAACACGCTAATTCGCGGCCGAACAGCATGGCCATTCTGCGACGCGCTCGTTTTATAAGACGGAACGGCTGTGTAGATGCGGCAGATGCGTTGTGATAGTCGATGAGCCGAGCATTTTGCCTTTCGATGACCTTGGCGTTCGCCTCTGCGGCGCTATCAGCAGGGGCGGCCCGCGCTGACGATCCGCCACCGACGGTGTCACTCGCCATGCGCGATACGATGGATGCGTGGGCAGTGCCTGTCGGAGCCTACCCAGGCAGCGATGTCCTCAACAAGCTCCAACTGTCCGCTACGGTCGCAGGCGATCGCTCCGGATTGTCTGGCTGGATCGCGCATGCGCAAGTGTTCCGGACCGACGGCACCAGTCTCAGCGCGCGCTTGGGCGACATACAGACGGCAGACAATATCGAGGCTGATCGGCTCCAACGCTTGTTTGAAGCCTGGGTTCAAAAGACCTTCGGCGCCGGAGATCGCACGCTATCGCTGCGTGGGGGACTGCTGGACTACAATGCCGATTTTGACTCGACGGCGACAGCTTCTCTCTTCCTCAATTCATCGCACGGGATTGGGGCCGATGTCGCCCGCAGCGGGCGCAACGGTCCATCGATCTTCCCAGTCAGCTCTCTCGGTATTCGCGCGACATTCTCGCCATCCAAGACCTGGACATTTCGCCTAGCTGCTTATGATGGCGTCCCGGGCGATCCCGATCATCCGCGACGCTTCTCGGCGGTTCGACTTGGCGACGGTGATGGCGCGCTGCTCGCGTTACAGATCGATGCCTATCTGACAGACAAGTCGCGCGCCGCGATCGGCGTCTGGCGCTACACCGCGCCTGTCACCGACCCGACAAAGCCTTCAACTGATCATGCAGACCAAGGCGTTTATGCCGCCATCGAAGGTCCGCTGCCCGGCCACGACAAGCTGAGTGCATGGGCGCGAGTGGGTGTTGCCAATCGTCGGACCCAAGCCATCAGCGGGTACATTGGCACGGGACTTGTCGCGCAGGGCTTGGTTACGGGCCGACCTGACGACAAACTTGGGATCGCCGTGGCGCGAGCAACGCTGGCCCGGCTTACGCTAACCGGACCATACCGCCCGGCGGAAACCTCCATCGAGACAACCTATCAAGTCAAGATCAGCGACACGTTCGCGTTCCAGCCCGACTTGCAATACATACTTAATCCCGCGGTTGGTGGGACGCATCGCGCGCTTGCTGCTGGTCTCCGTTTTATCGTGACCGCTGGCTATCCCCGCAAAGCAAAGGCTGACGACGCCAGCGATCCAACCGTGCCGCCCGATGGGCCGCAACCGCCAGATCAGAACAGCGCGCCGAACAAACCAGGGGGTTAGAACGATAGGTTTGGGGCGGGCTGGAATGGCTTTCTTGTCCCGCTTGCTGACAGCGGTCGTATCATTTCTGTGGACGCCCGCCACTGGGAGGTGAACTCACCTTCAAGGTGGTAGCGGAGTTGGTAGCTGACCCTTTATCAACTGACAGGAGCACCTGACCCTCAGATGTCGTCCCGAATCTCACCCACCGAGCAATGTCGATGTAATCGAGCTGTCGTGCGAAAAAGACCCTGACGAGATCGGCGCTCGGGAACCTACCAATCGGTGATGATCACGTTCATTCGGTGTTGAAAGATAAGCGACACACAACCCGATAGCAGCATTGCCGCGCTGCCAGCCATTATGACGAGCGAGGGAGGCCAAAGGGCAAGACGAGGTCCGAGCGAAGCCAGCAGAAGCGTTACGGCGACCTGAGGCACTACGGTTGAGAAAGCGAAGACTCTCATGTGCTTCGCACCGCCGCCCTCAGGTGCTGCGGCGCTTGCAAGCGCATAGGGGATCGATGACATGCTCGCCCAGCCAACGC
The DNA here is from genome assembly GCF_965137005.1 of Sphingomonas antarctica. Taxonomy (NCBI): domain Bacteria; kingdom Pseudomonadati; phylum Pseudomonadota; class Alphaproteobacteria; order Sphingomonadales; family Sphingomonadaceae; genus Sphingomonas; species Sphingomonas antarctica. The sequence goes on from NZ_CBCRXM010000018.1 coordinate 2,870, forward strand.
CGATTAAGGTGAACGCCGACAAAAGAGCAAAGCCGAAAGGGAACCGCCCAAACAGCATCATGCCGGCGCTGGCCGCGATCAAGGAAGCGCCGTGCGTCGCTCCAGCTCCAAAGCGGCCTATTAATCGCGGTCCCGCGAAAGCGATACATGCTCCCAAAACCGCATACAGTGCGAAGCCTGAAGCAGCCGTTGTTGCGGCGCTGGCGTAGCCCTCATTGAAAGGTCGCGAGGCGGCGATAACGGGGACAGCATATACCCATAAGCAAAACATGGCACTCCAGCTTAAAAACTGGACCAAGAAAAGTAACGGCAAGAGTGGCTTCACGGGATCCTCCACGACGACTCATATCCGAGGTAGGGTCTCCGCACTCCAACCAAGGCAAGTATCAACCGTCAGTGGTGCGGTGCCGTAGATTGCGCGGCGGCACTGGCTTTATGTTTGTAATAATAGTGGCCAGCCGCGCACCCAGCGATTGCGCCCGCGACTGCGTGGTGACGTGTATAATGTCCAGCAACACCGCCGGCGACGGCGCCCCTAATGCAACCCTTGGCAAAGGCCGGAGACCCGACACAAAAGACTGTGAGGATCACAGCTGCGGCAGCTGACTTTGAACGATTTCGCATTAGCGTTCTCCTTCATTGAAGCATGCGCATCATAGGATCGGGGTGCAATACCAATCGCGCTCCATAACGGGGTTCAAGTCGGATTTGGCGCGCCGACAAACCATTCGACTTCGCGCTGCACCGGAGCGACAGCGTTGACGACTCGCGGGCCGGACTGACCGGCGCGCCTGCCCCGCGCGATAGCCGATCGCCGGGGCTCTGGGCGGTGGCAGCGGCAATAGCGCCGTTCGCCAAGCGAGGACCCACCCATGACCAAATTGACCGACACCCAATGCGTGCTGCTGGCGGCCGCCGCCAAGCGCAATAACCTCAGCATCTATCCACTGCCCGACAGCCTCAAGCCCGGCGGGGGTCTGAGCAAGTCACTCGCCGCGCTCGCGTCGCAAGGCCTGACCGAAGAGCGCGAGACCGACGACAAGACCACACTCTCTCGCGAGGACGGCGACCTGCGCTACGGCGTGTTCGCGACACCCGCCGGGCTGGCAGCGATCGGCATCGAGGCCGAGGGTGGTGATCTGGCTGTCAGCGCGACTGCCGTCGTCCTGCCAGAGCCCGAGCTCGCGCGCGGCGATACCAAGGCCTCGACCGTGCTGGCACTCCTCCAACGCGAGGGCGGCGCCACGCTCGCCGAGTTGATCACCGCGACCGGCTGGCTGCCCCACACGACGCGGGCTGCACTGACCGGCATCCGCAAGAAAGGCTACCTCGTCGACAAGTCCAAGCGCGGCGACGTGACCTGCTATCGCATTGGTGCGGTCGCGGCATGACGCATCCCGTCGAGGCGAAGATAGCCGCGCTGGCAACGATGTCGTCAGTACAGCTGCGTGACGAGTGGCGGGCGCTGACGCGCTCGCCAGTCCCGCGGGTGAGTCCAAAGATGCTGCGGCTGGCATTGGCATATGAGCTACAGGCACAGGCCTTTGGCGGACTTTCCCGCGCGACGCAGCAGAAGCTTGATCAGCTGGCGCGTGGAATGACTAGGACCGCGGTTGCTCGACCGGGGACGCGGCTGGTGCGCGAGTGGCAGGGACGGGCGCATATCGTCACGGTCGGCGAGGATGGTGTGATCCGCTGGGATGAGCGCGACTGGCGGTCGCTGAGCGAGGTGGCGCGTGCGATCACCGGCACGCGCTGGTCGGGACCGGCGTTCTTCGGGTTGAAGAGCAAGGCGGTTGCGAAGGTTCCTGTGGTTCGTCGGGTGGCAGCATGAAGACCGTCCGCTGTGCGATCTATACCCGCAAGTCATCGGAGGAAGGACTGGAGCAGTCGTTCAACTCGCTCGATGCCCAGCGTGAATCCTGTGCCGCTTATATCCTGTCACAAGCCAGTGAAGGATGGACTGCTCTTCCCGATATCTACGACGATGGTGGCCTGTCGGGCGGGACGCTCGAGCGTCCCGCCCTGCAGCGGCTGCTGGCCGAGGTAGCAGCGGGCCGGATCGACATCATCGTCGTCTACAAGGTCGATCGACTAACCCGCTCGCTGCTCGACTTCTCAAGGCTGGTGGAAGCGTTCGACAAGGCGGGCACATCCTTTGTGTCTGTGACCCAGTCGTTCAACACCACCACCAGCATGGGACGGCTGACCCTCAACATGCTGCTGAGCTTTGCGCAGTTCGAGCGTGAGGTTACCGCCGAGCGGATCAGGGACAAGATCGCTGCCTCCAAGGCCAAGGGTATGTGGATGGGGGGAACGCCGCCATTGGGGTACGAGCCCGACGGGCGTACGCTCAAGGTCGTCGAGCCGCATGCCGTAATCGTTCGGAACATCTTCCAGCGGTATCTCAAGCTTGGTAACGTTCGGCTTGTCGCTGAGGGGCTTGTACGTGATGGTACCCGAGCTCCTCAGCGGCACACCGTGACCGGTCGCCTAATAGGCGGCGGCCCATTATCGCGCGGCCAGCTCTACACGTTGCTCAAGAACGAGATGTATATCGGGATTATTGCGCACAACGGGCAGCGGTATCCGGCGCTGCATCTTCCGATCATCGATGCTGATACTTGGGAGCAAACGCAGGCGAAGCTGGCCGACAATCTGCAAGGCCATCGCACCGGCGCACGAGCCAAAAGCCCAAGCCTGCTGGCGGGCAAGGTCGTCGATGCAGCAGGCGAGCCACTCGTGTCAGTCCACGCCACTAAACCCGGGAAGTCGCTGCGCTACCGCTATTACGTCAGCCGCGCGCTTCACGACATGACGAGCAAGGAGGGTTCGCGGATACCCGCCCGCGAGCTCGAGGCGGTCGTGGCCGAGCGGCTGGCAAAGGCGTTCGACGATCCGCTCGAGCTGCTGACAGCCGCCAATCTGTCCTTTCACATGGATCAGCTTATACAGATCGACCAACGCGCTCGCGAGGTTGCCAATGCCTTGCGTCAGCGCGGGCATGCAGCCGCCGCGCCGCTCGTCACGCAGGTCCGGATCGAGGATCACGGCATCGTGATCGCCTGTTCAACCGAGACGCTTTGCGAAACACTCGGTGTGATGTGTCCCGCGGATGCGCCGTCGAAAATCGAACTGGTCGCCGAAGTCCGCCTGACGCGGTCGGGACGGGCGATGCGTTTGATCGACAGCGACGGACGCGCGACGGGCGCGGTGCCAAGCCGGCCACTGCTTGGTCTGTTGATTCAGGCGAGCGCCTATTGGGCGGAGCTGCGCAAAGGGGAGCTCAACATTACCGCGCTGGCGGAGCGTGAAGGTGTGCTTGATTCCTACATCACGCGCTTGCTGCGACTGGCATTTTTGTCCCCCGAGATCATCGAGGCCGCGGTTAGCGGAACACAGCCAGCCAGCTTATCATCGAGCAAGGTGATGCTCGGCTTCGAGCTCAATCCCAGCTGGACGGCGCAGCGAGATTTGCTGTTGAATTGAGAAGCACCAGCACAAAGTTTTTCGGTGCGGCCGTCATCGCGTCCGTGGGCACGTTAAGGTTTGGGGGTGCCGTGCTGCTCGGCCAATGTTGCGGGACGGTGGCCGTAGCTCAGGACGTTGGTCATGTGCCACGCGTTCGCCTGTTTGACCCACACGATGACGAACTTGGCGATGCCCTCGCAGCGGCTGGTCGCCAGTTCGCAGAAGCGATGCTCGCCCTCCTCGATCGCGCCGTAATCCTTGATTGGATAGACGTGAAACGTCGTCGGGATCAGCTCGCGCCTGACCTTGCCGCAAATATACTTGCGCGTGTTCGCCACGACAGTGTCGCGATCGAAGGTGGCGCCGCCGGTATCGTGGTAGAACGCGACCTTGGGATCGAACGCAGCCGCGAACGTGTCGAGGTCGCACCGATTATAGGCGTCGAAAACCTTCGTATCCATCGCCCTGATCTCAGCGGTGAGCGGATCGGCGCCAGTGACGGACGGGCTGGCGGCAAGCAGGGCCGCGGCAATCGTGATCGGGATCAAGATAATCCCTCCTGATGAGTCCGCGCTGTCAACGCAGCTGAAAGTCGCGCTTTTCGGCGATCGCCGCTTCTTCGGCCGCCGGGTTGTGTACCCTGAGATACGATCCGCGGTCGCCACCATCGACAATTTCCGCATCGGGGTCATGCGCCTGGATGCTGCCAAGCAACCGGCCAGCCTCTTCAACCGACCCGGCAACCGGTATCAGTTTGGGGTATTCAGGTCGCTCGACCTTTGGCGCTCTATTCCACTTCATCAATGCGTCTGCTCACAACCTGTTTGCCGATGCAAGACGGAGGAATGTCCAACCCGCTTACGACTTAGCGGATTCCAGGGGTGTGGCGTTGGTCGCGCTCTCGTTTGATGCGCAGCGCAGCTGTCTCGACGGGGACGATGTTGTCCAGAAACGCCGCGATGGCGGCAATTTGCCACTGCAAATCTTCCAACAACTCAGGATGCCTACGCAAGATCGCGGCGGCCTTGGCCGCGTCGGCTGGTGGGATGGCGATCTTGCACGTCGGGGGCAAGGTGAGGACCGCAAGGGTATCATGCCGATCGCCACATTGCTTACGGATGGCGTCCTGGATCTCGACCGGAATCACGCGCCGAACGTTATGCCGATAAGGGGTATCGAGAGCCGCGTTGTCGAACTGCGTATAATCGGACGTCATTAGCAGGGTCAGGTCGGTGCGTAGTTTTGGATCGTCTATCTCGCGCAGACGATCAGTGCCCAATATGGTCGACCACACCGAACCGTTAATGCCGAGCGTCTGTATCTGGCTGGCTTGATAAGCAGCGATCACGAAGGATGCATCGCTCACCCGGGGGTCACCGCGCCAGCCGGCTATGGCCGTGTTGGAATAGGCCCGGGTTGTGGCGAAATAGGTTCGGGCAGACTGAAAATAGTCGGTAACTTGGCGCAACGTCGGATCAAGCCGGGCGATCATCTTGCGGGTTTCAGCTTGCGATTCCCGGCCTTGATTCCAGTTCGCCACCCATGTGCCGACAAATACGCCCACGATGACGATCACCAATTCAATGACAATCGCCAGCCAATCCTGAGCACGAAGTTTGGCAATGGCGCGCTTGAAGATCATTGATCGCTTCCCCCTCGCGCGAAGGAGACAGATGCCCTTACGCGTGAGACCGATCAAGTCAGCTTGAGGCTGGCCAAACGTCTGCTATTGGGTGGAAGAGCAGACCTACACATTGAGTTCGAGTTGATCGGCTGTCGCGCGAAGGAAAGCGATGGCTGACTTCGATTGAAGCCATACTCCCTGATCGCTCTGTTCACCTTGCCTTTCAACTCACTGGGTGTGAGGCGATCCAACGCATCTTGCAGGTAAGCACGCAACGCGTCCCGCTGTTCTGGCGACATGAACTTCAGTGCTCGGCGCGCAAGTTCTTTCATGTCGGAAACGTCGTCGGCGATGCCCTGATAAAACTGCGCCCCATAGGCGTTCAGGGGATCGTCGGTGCTCACCTCGGCAGTTTGCACGATCTCGGAGCGTCCGCAATTGGGGCGTTAGCCGACAGGCCGCTTTTGGCATTGCAGGATCGGCGCAACTATTAGTTGCCTTTATTTGACATTTATTTTCATTATAGTTAGCTGAATTAAACATTAACATTTTAGTTGATTCTGATCGTGATTGCTCGCTTTATTTAAAATCTCACTTTCGGCCTTGGACTGTCTATACAATGACGGCCCAACTGCAACTCTTGGCGGCCTAAGCGGCGGCACGGATTTGTTGACCCCAACCCTTCTGAACCTATGGCGGTGGTTAAACATCCCTGGAGCACCTCATGTCTGAAGAATTGTCCGCGAACGCTGTTGATCTTGCGACTGACCTCACCATCGCCTGGCTGAGCAACCCGAACACGCGTGCGAGTGCTGAAGATGTGCCGGCGTTTCTGCAAAAAATGCATGAGGCCGTTAGCGGGTTGACTGATGCTCCCGCCGCAATCGACGAGCCTGCTGAGGAGGCGGCGTACACGCCCGCAGTCACTTCGCGAAAGTCACTCGCATCGTCGGATCACATCATCTCGATGATCGATGGCAAGCCCTACAAGACACTGCGGCGCCATTTATCGGGCCATGGCCTGACGCCCGAGCAATATCGCGAGCGCTACAATCTCAAAGCTGACTATCCGATGGTCGCGCCGAGCTATTCGGAAGCCCGGCGCACCATGGCGAAAAACATCGGACTGGGCCGCAAGAAGGGCGACAAGGCGCCGGCTCGGCGTCGCTCCACGCCAGCCGCCTAAAGCTAACGCGATGAACATCTGGGAATATCATTCGATCTTCTTCCTGGTGGGATTGGCGCTGTTCCCCAGGATCACCCTGTTATTCTTCGCTTCGACACCGTTTGGCTGGCTGGCATGGATTGGCTGGGTGATTGCGCCTCACCTCCTGGTGGCGGTGCTCAGCCTGCCATTCTGGGATTCAAACCCGGTCCTGGTGATCATCGCTTGGTTTTTCGCGCTCGCGGGCACGGGAGGTGAGGGCCGATTGGCCGCCTCTCGACGATAAGGTCATGAGGCGATGCGTGTGCCGCTGCGCCAAATCCCAAACGCCACCCAAGCGGCCGCGATGACATTGATCACCGTCCAGGCATCTCGACTAAAATGGATCGAGATGAATGGATTGTAGACGAGCGCTATTACGCCCCAGGCCGCAACTGGACCTTCGTTCCCCTTTTGCCATTCACCCCACGCGGCCCAAGCGCCGATGATGAACGTCGCGAGACGCAGCAGTTGGTAATAGCCATAGGGCATTGGCAGCGGCGCGATGAGCAGTGCGATCAGTAAAACAACTAAGAATGAGCGTGCCGGCATGATCTTTTTCCCCCGGCGCATAGAATGACGCACATCGGGCGCCGCCTCAACTATCGCGGAGGCCCACGGCTGCGAATACCACATTCAGGCTCTGGCCGCGCGTCGCCGTACCCGCTACTCTCGAAGCCCATCCCGGAGATAAATCATGAGCTTCCTCAACGAGATCCTCGGGCAAGCCTCTCAGCTCGACTACGGGGCACTCGGCGCAAAGGTTGGGTTATCACCCGAGCAAGTCCGCGCTGCTACCGATGCGTTGCTCCCAAAAGTCGCAGATCCGAATATCGACAATGCTGATGCAGCACAAGCAGCGGCTGTTGAAGCGGGGATACCAATGTCAAAGCTACAAGAGCTACTTCCCGTGTTGGCCAACCACCTTCCGGGGAGTGCGGGCGCAATGCTCACAGCCGCGCTTGGCTCGAACACCGCCGAAGGTGGGAGTTTGCTGGGAAAGCTCAGCTCAATGTTGGACCGAGATGGTGACGGCAACCCACTCAACGACATACTAGGGGCATTCAGCCGCAAGAGCTAAGTTGCGACTAACCGGGAGCGCGCGCGCGCGCCTCACGATTTTACCGGGAGACCGAAAATGCCGAACGATGGTCCAGTAAAAGATCAAGACGTAACCAAGGCTTGGCGCGCGACACACGACCAGGCGTCTGCGGCAAAGCGGTTGCGGATTTTTGCGGCTTTAGCTTGGATTGTGGCGATCGCAGGCGAGGTGACGGGGATCGTGCTGCTTTATATGCACACGTTCGACCACGGGCATCTTGCGCTACTTGTAGGCTTATTGGTTGGTATCGCCATTTTCGCCGTAGCCGGCAGTTTGTTGTGGAAAGCCGCGAACAAGCAGGACCCAGCCAGCAAGTCTGACACATTCAAGTTTTTCGTTCAGAACCAGCTCGGCGCGATTGTCACATTGATCGCTTTTGTGCCGCTCATTGTCCTTATTTTTATGGACAAGGACATGGATCCGAAAAACAAGAAAGTCGCGGGGGGCGTTGGCGTTGTACTCGCAGCAGTGGCGACGCTTATTGGGGTTAGCTACAATCCGCCATCCGTTGAGCAATACACTCAGGACATGAATAAGTGCGCCGCCCAAATCCGCGCCAGCGAGCCGACCACGGCGTGCTCACCAGAGGTTGCGGCGCAGGCTCAAGATATCGCCCGAGACACGACCGATGTGAGCGACGCGACCAAGGATGCCGCACACCCGGCTGGTCAAGATGTGGTCTACTGGATTGCCCCAGAACAGGGGGCCAAGACCTCGACAACGCCACATGTTTTCCACCTTTGTGAGGCGGTCAGTCCGCTGCGCGGTAAAACCGTAAATCATGGCTCCGTGACGACTGCGTATGCGGAGAATGCCAGCCGCATAACCAAGCAGATACAGATGGAGCAGAAGCAGTGCGGGTTTAGCAGTCGCAACTAGCTAAGGCCGACCGATCTCGGGGTCTCTTATCTGCCGTGTGCATCAGAGTGGGGTCGAAGGATTCGCCTTTGGGATGTTGACTGGGCGGTAGTCGCGAACCTGAACCTGCCGGTCCCCAACGCTTGAATCCACAACGTGTTCAGCGTCGATCGCTCGCGGTTCTCCCGCGGGAATGTACAGCCCGGCAAACGACCACCGTTTCGCCCATTCTCGGTATTTGGAGAGTTTCGGCACGAATTCGAGCACCCACCAAAATCCCTTGAGAGATCGATGCATCTGCCCTGCTGGCGACGGCGCCACATAGTCATGATCGCCATCCCCATCCGGCTGGCCGTAAGCGAGATGCTGCAAAGTGGCTTTGGTAATGCGCAACCCGGCTTTTGCAGCCTCTTCGACCATCCAGATTAGAGGTTGCTTCGACAGAGCACTTTCGACTTCCGGGTAGCCGCCACCAACGTCGGAGTGGACGCCTGGAAACCACCGCTGTTCGGTGTCCTGTATCTCAGCAATAGAGGGCTTAAAGCGATTGGGCACGAAGGGTTGGGGCTGCTTCCATTTGGCCACGCGAAACATTCGGCGTCGCTCATCCAATGCCAACGCGTGCCGAAACACTCGCACCGACGGGTTAGTCACGGTGTAAGGCAAGGTCTCGAGACTCGGGACGTAAAATCGATCGGGACGCGGAACGATGACCGACCCCACAGTGTCCCAGACACCCACGAAATGGATGGTCGGAAGGCGCGCACTTATTACCCGTGAAAAATGCCAAGCAAGGGGCAAGTCATTTTCGCTAGCGGCGCGCTTGTAGGCGCCAAGTGCGCTCTCGCTCATGTTCAGCTGTTCAGGGCGAACGAGGCCAACAAGATGGATGAAGCCGGCGAGGATGCGGGCAGTCCACGCTCCCCGGCTAAAGCCGAAAAGGAATATGCGGTCACCTTCGCGCCAATTCTCAGCGAGAAATCGGTAAGCCCCCAGAACATTATCATCGAGGCCGTAGCCGAGGGTCAGACCAGCAAATTCTGTGATCTTCTGCCGCGCACGGTGCCACGCACTAACCCGGGCGATCGTACCCACTCCGGGGTTGTAATAGACGAGTTGCTTCTCGCCTTTCTCGGCAATGCGAAACAGCTTCAGTACGTTTGACAGGTTGCGCCCCAGCTCGTTACCCGTCCCATCGAGCATGACGACGAGGTTGCGACCGGTCGCCTGCGGAGACCTCCGCCGCACAGCCTTCGGCCGTCTTTCCACCGTCGCATCCGCCGTACTGTCCGCCGCTAAAACCCCCTTTGAAGTCACGGCGTGGTCGCTAATGGCGCCGTGTCGCCATTAATGAGGTTCGCCACACTGGTATTTAAGGCGGCGTTGTCGACGACGAAGAACATGCCGCCTCGCCCATTCTGGCTGCTTTCGCATTTGCCCGACAAGGCACCCTGCTGATTCATGTCGCCAAATATCGTGTAGTTGGCTTTGCCTGAGGTCGACACGCCCAATTTGGCGTGGTTGCTGTCCGGTGGCAGCCCGCCCTTCAGGCCGATTGACTTCCCATCCCATTGCCCGCTTGTCGCAATCGCCACGGCGCCCGGCGCCGCTAGCGATGCGTCCCAGCATCCGATCGGTGTCTCGTGATCCGTGGACGGTATGTTTGGCTTGGCCCACCATGTGGCTGCCCGCAGATCTACTCCCCCCAGAAGCGCAGAGACCATCTGCCATGGTGGAACGTGAAGGGCTGACGGCTTCGATATTAGGCGGACGCCCGTTGAAAGCAGGACATTGAGTGGCGTCGTGTTTGGAACCCGCCGTCCAAGCAGCGACACTTTTGCGGTGATGGACAATGGCCCGCCATTATGGACGATTGACGGGTCTGCGATATTCGTGACCACGCTGGCGTTTCCGAGGGCGTCTAGAACCTTCTCGACGTCTGCCTTCGTCAACCGCAAAGCAAAGAAGTCCTGACTGACTTTGACATTGTTGTCCGTCACGCAGCCTAAGGTGTTGCCGTCGCCAACCCGAGGGTTTGTGGAACTCGCCGCGGCCGGCCAAGACGGGGTGGTGACCTGTAGTACGACACCTTCGCCGAGGTCGTTCCAGGCCAAAACGCCTTTCGAATGCCCCCATGGACCGCCGCAGGATTCAGCACAGCCTTGAATGTCCGGATGCTCGTAGAATTGGTCGTTCCAAACGACATAATTGAGTGAGCCGGTGTAGATCGCAGCGAAGGTCGCACCAAGCGGATCACTGGCACTGGTGCCTACGAGTCCGACCCCATTTTTTAGGATCGGATCGACGCTCGAGGCGGAGATGTAACTCTGGCTGAATTTTGCGTACGGCTGAGGTGCACCGCCAAATGAACAGGATCGATCTGGCGATGCCGGATCCGTGGGAAACCCGGCGGCGTTCAGCTTGAACACAAAAACCCAGTCGACCGGCGTATTATCTATCACGAGAGCAGATGGCGCAGAGTAGCTCGGCGAGGGTTGCGCTATCACTGAGCTGGAAGCGATTTCGCAGACCAGGACCAGTGCCGCCGCAATCGCTTTCGCACATCGAATAATCATAGCGCACAACCCTAGCTGAGTCGGCACAGTCTAACACGCGTCACTCGCCCATGCGAACAGAAACGGAACCGTTTCGACTCGGGCGCTAGATATCTACGCGAAAAAGATCGGGAACGAGGTTCCCTAAGATCAGCCCAGGGTAACGCTAGCAAGCGACGCCAATCGCGCTACACAGGTCGACAGGCTTCTTGGAGACCTGTCTTGGGCTTTCGATTTCGGCGATCGTTTCGATTATTTCCTGGTCTACGGTTCAATCTTAGTAAGGGCGGCGTCAGCACAAGCATCGGAATCCCCGGCGCTACGGTGAACGTGGGCAAAAATGGTGTGCGCGGCACGGTGGGCATTCCTGGTTCTGGCCTTTCCTACTCCGATATGCTCGTCGACGGTGATGCCCACGACATCAAAACCAATGAGCCGCAGCACGATGGGTGAAAACTCAAAAGTCTCGGCAACTCCTGCCATCGCAACATGGGAATTGTGGGCGGCGGCAAACATGCTGATATCAACTCATGGGGCTGGGGCCGAGCAACACGCCCAAGACCAGCTTGACGAGGCTATTGCCCAACTGGATGAGGGTGGCGAAATCGTCTGGCGCGGGATCATCACCCAGCTAGCCAAGAACCGCGGCGCTAGTTCTTGACCTGCAGCGCGATGAGCGCATCATCCAGGGCAGATAGTAGAGGGAGATGAAGCATGCTGAAGGGTTTATTTTCCGCGCTAGCGTCCTTCGCGCTTATCGCGGGTGTTGGAGCGCCGGCTGAGGCCAAGGCGGCCTGCCGCGATGCGAAAGGCAAATTCATGAAGTGCCCGGAAAAGGCGAAAGCCCCGACACGCTGTCGCAATGCCAAGGGCCAGTTTGCCAAGTGTGGGACACCCGGCGCCAAACCAACGAAGTAAGGTTGCTGGGTGTACGCTCTGCGGGGAGTGCAAACAGGGAGGGGTTTATGAAATTTCTATTGGCGCTTTGCGCATTGGCGACGCTTGCTGCTCCTGCAGCCGTTGAGGCTCGTCGCACCCATTATCAGCAAACTACGACCTATTCGTCGGGTCGCTATTACACGGCTCGCAGTGGCCATCGGGTCAGTGGTCCTGTTCGGGCGGACCGCGCGCCGGCAGGCGCCAGCGCTCGTTGTGGGGATGGCACTTGGAGCTTTAGCGAGAGCCGACGTGGCACCTGTTCGCATCATGGCGGAGTTGCTAGTTGGTTGTGAGGGCGGGCTTTTGGGAGAGTGACATGAAGCGCTTAATTCTCATCGCAGCAGCGCTACTTGCGCCGCTCGCCATAAGTGCTCCGGCAAATGCTCAAGCAGCCGCGCGCAACTATGATTGCTCAAAAGCGGGCAATGCGAACAAAACCGTTTGTAAGAATGCTGCGGCGGCCGCCAAGCCTGCGCCCGTGCCGGCCAGTACCCGAAACTACGACTGCACAAAGGCTGGGAACGCTAACAAATCCGCTTGCAAAGGCGCGGTAGCGGCCTCAGTACCAGCACCTTCGACCCCGAAGCCGCGGAACTATGACTGTGCCAAGGCAGGCAATTTCAACAAGACCGCGTGCCGCGGAGCAAATACCGCAGCGCCGGCGCCTGCGCCGCGAAATTATCCGGCACCTTCGTCAAGACCGGCTCAGACTGCCCCGGCTACATACGCACCTGCACCGCGAGCACCGGCAGCCGGACAGAATACCAATCCAGCCGGGCCAAACGGCGCCACCGCTAAATGCCGGGATGGGTCGGTAAGCTACTCTGCGCATCGTTCAGGTACATGCTCGCGTCATGGCGGCGTGGCGCAGTGGTTCTAACACAAGAAAGGGGGCGAGAACTGCAGCTCGCCCCCTTTTTTACGTCTCTCTAAACGAAATCTACTGGTTGCCGTCGTCTGGCGAATCATCGGTCTCTGTTGTCGAGCGCGGCTGATATGGGTTGGTCGATCGTGCGTTCGGATCTCGCGTGCCGATCTGACCAGTATATGGGTTGACGTTTCCGCGGGTCGACCAATTGTCCAAACGAGTACTGTTGGGATTGGTCTGCTGGTGCGGGGCGACATAGGTTCCGTCGCGACGCGTGTAGCCCCGCACCGCGTGCGAGCTTTGCGCCAATGCGGGTGCAACGATTAGCAAGCAAAGCGCCGCGAATGCGAATTTTCCGAGCCTCATTTGTCCCTCCCATTATTTCAAAGGCAGCTTGCGCCCTTGCGGTCGAATCCGCAAGTTAGACCCTGCAAAACTCAATGTAGGGCACTGTGAACGATCGCCTGCTTCGATAACGTGGACGTCGGTAGGTATTTCGCGTGAGAGGGTGCGGGGGAAGTATGGAGGCGTCTTTGATCAACTTGCCGCAAATTCGGGTTTTTTCCCGTTCGATTGCGGCGACCCTAGTCTGTTTGACGGCCTCCACTCAGGCGCAAACATCTACGGCAAGCAAGGTCGACGCCGCCATGCGCGCGCTAAATCCTCAAACCATCCGTGGCACGAATTATGATATCTGCTTCCCAGCCGACGCGGCTGAATACGAAGCGTTAGGAAAGAATGCGATCCTTATGGTTCGCGCTTCGTCCGCTATAGCGACGGAACTTCCTCTGAAGTCGGTTTACATCACGGTGAAGGGGGCTCGCACCAACCTTCAGCGCGTTCACCTGGAACCGAAAGTCGAGGCGAATGACAAAAGCAGTCAAGTTGCGTTCTACTTGCTGCCGGTTCGTTTCATGAAGTCTGACGCGGCATTGGCGGCAGATTTTAGCGGGGCTCGTCAGGGCTTCGGCATGATGCAATTCTCGGCTCGCGCCTTGCCAAAAGAGATGCCTGCGTTCGCTCGCTTGGACGAGTATGATCAGCCAGTCGACGCCGATATGGCAACGATCAAGGAGGTTCTGCTTCGAGAGTTTCCGGACATAGTCACAGGGCTTTAAGGAGCCAGTCGATGGGTCCACGCGGCGGCTAGCTGGACCTCTTCCGATGACGACGGCTTTGCGCCCAAAACTGGACGTTCAATTGGATAATTTCAGATCCCAAAAGCAGTCACTGGCTCAAGCTGATCGCAAATGCCTTTATTAAAGCGGGAGGCCGGATCTTCATCCCACGTATGCTAGCTTACTTCGCGCGGGGATATTGTTCGCCGCACGAGCACCAAGCCACAACTTGCCCCATTCCTCATCCAAACTGGATGGATTAATCGGAAGCAGACCCGAGCCAGGGTAGAAAGTAACTTCCCCAAATAGGGGTTGGGTGTCTGGTTGGTAGAAATCCACTCTGGCGAAATCGAAACCTTGGGCCATCTCTTCGGCAGCCAACAGCATAGCGGTGAGCGCAGAGGGACGGAGCACATTGGGTGCGCCGTTTTCTAGCGCACGCCAGTCTCGATCAAGAATCACCCATTGATGACCGCTGGCACGATCGAGGTGAACCTGAACATGCGTTGCCTGCCCGCCGAAGACGAACACTTTGTAATCCAGCGGTAAGTCGTCCTTTGGGCCGATCTTAGGCTCCACCAACAACCCGCGGGGTATCTCTCGATAGGCCCACTCATCAAGCCATTGGCCGTAATCACGTCGCATCCAACCAGCCGATGCGCTCTTAGCCAGTGCCCAGTCCTCGTCGCTGTAGACGAACGCGTTCTGATTGCAGCCATGCCGCGCTTTGACAACCACCGGGCCCTTCCACGGGCATTCGTCAGGCATGACATTACCCGACCAGAGCATGGGAATGATCCAATCCCGGCCTAGCCTGTCGGCGGCAATGGACTTGGCGGCCACCTTATCGGCAAGCTTGGGCATACGGTCGTCGCGGTCGAACATCTTCCGGAGTTGCACGAGCTCGGTAAACAGCGTTGGATCGGCAAGCCGCGGTAAGCGTCGGTGACACCAGAGATAGGTCAGGTTGATGCGTAGCTCTGCTCCGCGGAGAGACGGAAGGCTCATACGGAAATGGTTTTCATCCGGATTAAAGCCAGTTGGCTTGAGATTGTTCCGCGCCGGGAATGCACAGCTGGATCGGCATCACAACCTTCGTGGAAGCAGCAAGTTAGTCGCCAGTCTTCCAGTGGAGCAGTCGGCAGGGTATCTAAACTGGACAGCGGAAGATCGCCGAGACCAGAGCGATCCGATCAACATCTGAATAAGCTGGCTTACTCAGCTCCTCTCCGAAGATATCCGGGTCCAGCTCGTTATATTGCAGCTGGCGCCCATCTTCGACCAGGCCAGCCAGCGCCGTATATAGGCGATCCTGGCCCTTTATAATTGCGCTGCCGGTATACATTATCAGCCGTCCACCCGGCGCAAGCTTGGCCAGCGCCACTTTTGCAAGGTCGAGTGACAATTGTCCCCCGTGGCGCCTTCCACCATCGCGATATACGCGGTCGCCATCATCCGCAATGAACGGCGGGTTGAGCAAAATCAGATCAAAGGGTCCGTCAATGCCGTCGAGGGCTGATGTCTCTATGACCTGAAGATCCATCCCTGCCGCGGTCGCATTGACCGAAGCGAGCCGCAGGGCATCGGCGTTGACGTCGGTGCCGACCAGTTTGGCGTCGGGCGCTAGTCCACCCACCGTGAGAGCGCCGACCCCCGCGCCGGTGCCGATATCGACGACCCTTGCCGCCTTCACCAGCGGCTGGCGTGACAGCTCGGCTGCGATCAGGCGAGCGAAACGATAACTATCAGGGCCCAGGAACACCGCGTCGGCGGCGAGCGTCGGGAAGGACGAATGGACATACAGCCGGCCATCGACCGACGACACTCGCAGCTTCGCCCGAAAAGCACCGGACACATCCTCCAGCCCACCACTCGCACGAAGTGGTTCAAGCAACTCGGCTGAGAGGAGCCGTTCCCCGAAGGGCAGGCTCCAGCCGAACACCTCCTCCACGGTCTCCGCGATACGGGCAGGCAGTCGTCCGAGCACGCGTTGATGTGACGCAGGCGTGATGGTGGTGAAGCTGTACCTTCGGGCAGCAAGAGCTTTGAGCGATGTTACCAAGGCCTGATCGGGTATCGCTAGCTCGATCATGACGAAGTCGGCTGGAGCAATCTGGTCAGTTCGTCAACGAGCCAACCTTTCGCCGACGCTTCAGCGCCGTGCGGACAATTACCCTCTACATGATCCATTGATATTTGGTCGAACAATCGAAATTGAGTTGTCAGCCGACGATCCGCATTGCGCCCAGTTATTGCCGTTCGCGCCACTGGTCGGCGTCCCCAATAGCGGACGCTCAATAAGCCACGGGCTCAGGATGGCTAGTCGCATCCAAGTTGGTCAGCCAAGTCGGTCAGGCTATCCGCACGCCATTCCCATTCTTGGTGCTGATCGCGGTCGGGGGCCGCTGCGCCGCCATACTCCATTGGCCGATCAACATAGGCCGTGAGCAGGCCAGACCGCCGCGCGGCCGCGAGATCGCTGTGATGCGCCGCCACGAGGCATAATTCCGCAGGTAAAGCGTCAAGGATTGCAGCCGTTCCAAGATAGGCTTGCGCATCAGGCTTGTAAGCGCGGATCACCTCTGCACCAAGAATTGCATCCCAAGGCAGCCTGCCGCGGCGAGCTATCTCAAGCATAAGCGCGATGTTCCCATTGGACAAAGTTACGATCGGGTAACGCATCTTGAGGCGTGTCAGGCCGATTACGGCATCCGGCCACGGATCAAGCCTGTGCCAAGCCCGTGACCAGTCGTCGAGAACCACCGGGTCGACCGCGCGCGCGTCGATGCCATGTTCGAAAAGCGTGCCTTCAAGCATCTCGCGGTGCAGGACATCCAGGACGACGAACGGGCGCACGCTGTTACGCACCTCCGCCATTGCCGGTTGATATCGGCCTCGCCACTTGTCTGCGAACGCGGCGGAGTCGATGTCGGATCGACTGATCTGTGCCAAGAAGCGCGAAGAGTCGCGAGCGATCCCCGAGCGCCAATCAACGACCGTCCCGAATACGTCGAATGCCAGAACACGGGGTGTGGCCATCAACGCTGAGCCGATCGAGCCGGCCACGCCAGTAAGCTCATTTCCCTTGAGCCTTATTCAGCCACGTCGATCGCGTGGGTCACAGTGATGTTCGGTCGTGCTGCGGCGAGGTCGCGCGCCGCGGTACCAAACGCCCTGAAGTGGTCAGATGTCATGTGCGCCTGCACCGCCGCATCGTCCACATAGAGCTCGTTGAACAAAAATCGTTGCTCGCCATCAACTTCTCGCCAAAGGTCGTATTGCAAAACCCCCCTCTCGGCGCGTGAAGCAGTTATGCAGGGTCCTGCCGCTTCAACAAACGCATCTTCTTGCCCCGGCTTGATCTGAACAAATGCTATGACCTTCACCGACATCATCGTCTCCTCACTGGTCGAGTGAGTGGCCTTGTTGGATCCGAGCGGCAAGGTTACGGAATTGGCACGGCCAAAAAGCTCACTAAGTGGGCTGCTTTGCGCCCCATTTTTGGCCGTTCGACATGTCGCCCACCGATCCTGAAAGCTGCCATCGGTTTCACTTACTACCAACGTTCGCATTGGTGTGTAGCGCTTCGCCTGAACGTTAACGAAGGACCGAGTGGCCTCTGCATGGGCAAACTGCGGAACTCGAACAACGCCGTATGGTTGAGCCCTCGATACGAAACTTTGAAGGAAATAATGTGTCGCACTCTCCTCTCATCCCCCCAGGCAATGTTTCCCCTTACCCATTAAACGAGCACCGTCACGCCGAGGTCGAGCCTAAAGTCGTACCGAGCGCGCCAGCGGTACAACAGGAGCGTGGCGTCCTTGCCGAGCTTCGAGAGCAAGTGTCACCAACAAAGGTCGGCGCGGCTGTCGCGGTTGCTGCGGCTGGAATTGCGGCACTAGTTGTTGGCCGTCGCATCGCGCGCGACAAGGGCGCAAAGGCTACGGCCAAAGCTGACGATAAGTCGAAGCGCGGTGGCCGCGACCGCCGGACGGTCGCAAAGGACGAAGGATATGAGGTGTCGTATTTCGCGAACAAGCATCGCATCTCATTGCAGTAAGCGAGAGATCTGATCGCGAGCATTGGCAACAATCGAGAGAAGCTCAATGCTGCAGCTTCAAAGCTTGATAGTAACCGCCGGCAGCGATCTAAATTGTAAGCCGATACCAACAGAGGTCCTGAGTGGCTGGAGCTTGGATTGTCCAAGCCTTCTGCTGTGACGGCTATGCGCCCAATTTCGGTCGTACGCGAAAGGGTCGCCTGTACTTGTAACCTGCCATTCCTTCGTAGATTTTGACCGCCCGTTAGAACATCAAATGATAGATAGATGTAGTTGTCGTTCCTCGCTCAGCCCGACAGTCGGAGCCGGTACGACTGCCCTCCCGTAAGTCAGTTAAACGGTTCCACCGCGAACGGAGTAGAACGATGATCGTTTTCGTAACTGGCGCTACTGCGGGATTTGGCGCAGCGATCGCCCGAAAGTTTTTACAAGAAGGTCATCAAATTGTTGGCGCCGGGCGTCGGTCTGAGCGCCTTTCCGCCTTTGCCGATGAATTTGGTCGAGATTGGTTTCACCCTGTGCCGTTGGACGTCACGCGCAACGAGGACGTAAGCGCAGCCGTTCATAATCTTCCCGAGACGTTCCGAGCGATCGACCTGCTGGTAAACAACGCCGGTCTCGCAAGAGGCCTTGAGCCGGCCCACAAGTCGCAGATCGCCGATTGGGACGCGATGATCGACACGAATGTTCGCGGATTGACTTACGTCACACACGCAGTGTTGCCCGGCATGGTTGAGCGCAACCGCGGACATATCATGAACATGGGAAGTATCGCTTCGACCTATCCCTACCCTGGCGGCAATGTGTACGGTGCGACGAAGGCATATGTCAGGCAGTTTTCGTTAAATTTGCGCGCCGATCTGGCCGCCACCTTGGTGCGCGTGACCGATGTTGAGTCAGGGTTGGTAGGGGGTAGTGAGTTTTCGGTTGTCAGGTTCAAGGGCGACGCCGAGCGGGCGGCCAGTCTCTACGAGGGAGCCAATCCGCTAACGCCAGAGGATATCGCTGATACCGTCCACTGGATCGCCACAAGACCGCCTCATGTGAACATCAACACGATTGTGCTGATGCCCGTCTCGCAAACTTTTGGTCCGCTGCCGATCGCACGCGCCGATCAGAGGAAGTCGGATAGCTTGTGAGACACATATCCAAAAATTAGCGCCGCTCTTCGTGTATCTCCAAAAGCGATTGCAAAAGATCATCTTCCTCGCTGGCCATCACGCCCAACGTCACGGCTTCATCACAATCTTCGCTGACCAAATATGCATGGCCCATACTGGAATCGATGTAGATCGTCTGTCCTTCGGACAGGGTTACGGGGTCGTAAAATTCGCTGTGAACGACGATGCTGCCCTTGACGACGTAGATTAGCTCTTCGCCCGGATGGCGGACTAGCTCGCCAAACTCTGCTAGCGTTTTGGCCCTGATCTTCGCTATCACGGGGATCATCCGCTTACGACGAAGCTCGGTCGATAGATAATAATAGTCGTAGTTAGGCGTTTCCACTCGGACAGCAGTTGCAATGTCCCCAATGCTGCGGCGCCCTGTGGGAGCGGTGGCTACACTCGGCTCATCCTCGCAAAAGAGTTCCGACATGCGTAGGCCCAAGCGCTGACCGAGCTGCTGCAGCTTATCATAAGCGAGCGTTAGCCGATCATGTTCGACCTTTGACAGGGTCGAAACAGGAATACCGCTCGCCGCGCTCATTTCCTTCAGAGTCCAGCCACGATGGGCGCGTAGCCGCTTTAAGACTAGGCCTAGTGTTGGCTGGTCAGTGCGCTTCAAATTTCTGCCTTCCCATGTTGACCAAATCTCTAATCAGGATAAACTTGTCCTGAATCGGCGTTTCTGAAAGCCTAGCTAATATGCTGGGTTCGGGCAACGTTGGACAGGGAGAAAATCATGAGCTGGTTGCGCAAGCTAACGGGAATGGGAGCCCTTTTGGCGGCTGGAATTGCGGCGGCTCAGGCCCCGCTTGCGCTACAGCCGATTTCTAAAGACCGCGACGGTTTTCACGCTCCACCGGCGGCTGTCGCTCAGCGACCGGTTGACGCTGGCATCCCACTCACAAAGTCGGACGCCGACGCATGGCTTGACGGCTACATGCCCTACGCGTTGCGCACGGCCGACATCGCCGGCGCGGTAGTGGTCCTCGTCAAAGATGGTCAGGTGCTGACGGCGCGCGGCTATGGCTATGCGGACGTTGCTAAGCACAAGCCGATTGATCCTTATCGAACTCTATTTCGGCCGGGGTCGGTGTCGAAGCTGATAACTTGGACCGCAGTGATGCAGCAGGTTGAAGCCGGAAAGCTAGACCTCGACACCGACGTCAACCGTTACTTGGATTTCAAGGTCCCTGCCTTCGACGGCAAGCCGATAACGCTGCGTCAGATCATGACGCATACTTCCGGCTTCGAGGAACAAGCCAAATTCTTAATCAATGACGATCCAGCTAAGATCCAGCCGATCGATAGGTTCGTGAAGGAGGCTCTGCCACAGCGCATTTACGAGCCAGGCACGACTCCCGCTTATTCGAACTACGCGACGACGCTTGCTGGATATATCGTTCAGCGTGTCTCAGGCCTAGCTTTCAACGACTATGTTGATCAGCGCATCTTCGCGCCGCTCGGTATGAAATTTTCTACGTTCCGCCAACCGCTGCCTACGGCACTCGCTCCGTTTATGGCGGTCGGATACCCGCGCGCATCCGAGCCCGCCAAACCTTTCGAAAATGTCGGCCCCACAGCCGCGGGCTCAATGTCGGCGTCGGGCGTCGACATGGCGCGGTTCATGATCGCTCATCTGCAAAACGGCAGAGGACTGCTGCGTCCTGAGACAGCAGCCATCATGCACAATAGTCCGCTGAACAAGGTCAATCCTGTTTCGCTTGTGCCGCCGCTTAATCGGATGGAGCTTGGGTTCTTCGAGACTAATATCAACGGTCGCGAAGTCATCGGCCACCTCGGCGATCTCAGCAACTTCCACACCTCTCTGCACCTGTTCATGAATGAGGGCGTCGGCCTTTATGTGTCGTTTAACAGCGCTGGAAAGGACGGTGCGGCGCACATCGTCCGGGGGGCTCTCTTCAATGACTTCGCGGACCGCTACTTCCCTTACGCAGGACAACCTGACGGGCGTGTCGACGCAAAGATCGCGGGGGAGCACGCCGACGCTATGGCCGGTCTGTGGCAAAATAGCCGTCGGGCGGAATCGAGCTTCCTGTCGCTCGTGTACTTTCTCGGTCAAACCAACGTTGGTGCGGGTAAGGACGGCCTATCGATACCCGACCTCAAGGACTCCAGTGGGGCAGTCCGCCGATGGATCGAAATCTCGCCCTGGGTGTGGCGCGCCGCAGACGGTCATGACCGCCTTGCTGCGCAGGTCAAGGACGGCAAAGTCGTTCGCTGGAGCTTTGACGGCATCTCGCCCTTCATGGTCTATGACCGAGTCCCGGCAGGACAAGCCTCTGGCTGGCTGAAGCCAGCACTCTACGCTTCGCTTGCCATCATGCTGCTCACGTTCCTGTATTGGCCGCTCACCGCGCTCGTCCGCCGTCGCTACCAGGCACCGCTCGTGGTAGAAGGCCGAGCACGTCAGGCATACCGGGCCACCCGCGTGATGGCGGGTCTCGAGGTATTTTTGGCAGTGCTCTGGCTGACCGCCATCACAATGCTGTTCGGTGATTACAACCGCCTCTCGAACGCGACCAATGTGCCCGTGTTGCTGCTGCAGGCTCTAACAGCGGTGATTACCGTTGGGGCCGTTGGTATCTCCGCTTGGAATTTGTGGCTGGCCTGGCGGGACAACCGGGGCTGGTCTGGGAAGGTTTGGAGCATCCTCGTGCTGTTGGCCACAATGGTTGCCCTATACTTCGCGCTCCAGTTCAATCTGATGGCAATGACGGTGCGCTACTGATGCCCGGTCTGAAGTTGAAGGCCGAGCGGGAGACTGTCCGGCTGGCAAAGCCGTTCCGCATCTCCGGGCACGTGTTCCAGACCTCGGACGTGGTCGTTGTCACCCTCGACGACGGGACGAACCTAGGACGTGGAGAGGGCGGAGGAGTTTACTACCTCAACGACGACGCCGATCACATGATGGCAGAGATCGAGCGCGCACGGGCCGCTGTCGAAAAGGGGCTGGATCGTGAAACGCTGCTTGGCGTGCTGCCGCCCGGTGGGGCGCGCAACGCTATCGATAGCGCGCTGTGGGAGCTGGAGGCGCGGAGTACTGACACGCCCGTGTGGGAACTCGCGGGGCTGGCCTCGCCGCCCAAGCCACTGCTTACGACCTTTACGGTTGGTGCGGACGCTCCCGATGTCATGGCTAGGGACGCGGTGGGCTATTCCCACGCCCGCGCCATCAAGGTCAAACTCACTGGCGACGTTGCGCTGGACGGGGCTCGGGTCCGTGCGATCCGTTCAGCACGTCCGGACGTGTGGCTGGGCGTGGACGGCAACCAAGGCTTCGGAATCGCTGAACTTCCCGATCTGGTCGACGCAATGGCCGCCGCAGGGGTGTCGCAGGTCGAACAGCCTCTTGCTAGGGGCCGTGAGGTCGATCTCGATGGCTTCCGGTCGGCGGTACCCTTGGCGGCCGACGAAAGCGCCGTGACGTTTGAAGACACTGCCGGCTTGGTCGGCCGCTTCGACATTGTGAACATCAAGCTCGACAAGTGCGGCGGCCTTACCGAAGGCCTTCGCATTGCAGCCGAGGCCAAGCGGCTCGGTTTGACCGTGATGGTTGGCAATATGGTGGGCACCAGCTTGTCGGTGGGTCCCGGCTTCATCTTGGGTCAATTGTGCGATATCGTTGATCTGGACGGGCCGATTTTCCTCGCCGAAGATCGGCAGCCGGCCGTAAAATATCAAGACGGAATGGTCTGGGCTGGGCCGGAGGTCTGGGGATCGAGGTGACCGCCGAGCGCGCCTGGTTCGGCCAGCCTCGCGGGCTGACCATATTGTTCCTCACCAACACCTGGGAGACATTCTCCTATTACGGCATGCGCGCGTTGTTGGTCTACTACATGACCAAGCAACTGCTGTTAGGACAGGAGCAGGCGTCCAGCATCTACGGACTTTACACCGCTGGTGCTTATTTCACCCCGATCCTGGGCGGCATTATTGCCGACCGCTATCTCGGCAAGAAGATCGCTATTGTGATTGGCGGATCGATCATGGCGGCGGGCCATTTCATGATGGCGTTCCAACCATTCTTTTATCCCGCTTTGGCGACTATCGCCATCGGCAACGGGCTGTTCCTGCCAAGCCTTCCTAGTCAGATTGACGATCTTTATCAGCCCGGAGATCCCCGCGTCGGCTGGGCTTACAACGTCTATTATGTGGGGGTGAATATTGGCGGGTTCCTCGCGCCATTGGTCTGCGGCACGCTCGGAGAAGTCTATGGTTGGCACTATGGCTTTGGTGCTGCGGGCGTGGGCATGCTGGTAGGACTCTGCATCTACCTGTGGGGGCAGCGCTATTTGCCACCGCAGGTCCGCCATCCGCGCGCCGAACGCGGCAAAACGCCACGCTTGCAGATCGACCGGTCGACGCTTCTTCTGCTCGCGGGCATTTTCCTTGCCGTCACGGTGTTCCGTAGTGCGTATGAGCAAATCGGAAACACAGTACCACTTTGGGCGGACAGTGGTGTGGATAAAAGTGCAGGCAGCATGGCTATCCCGATGACTTGGTTCATCGCGCTGAACCCGTTACTCGTAATGCTGATGACCCCGCCGCTCTTAGTGCGGTGGCGCCGTCGCGAGGCTCAGGGTCATCCATCGCGCCCCGCGCGGCGCATGGCCATTGGCGCTGTGATCGTCGCCAGCTCATTTGTGCTGCTCGCTATTCTCTCCGCCACGGCGACGGGCCCGACGCCCTGGCCTTGGCTGGCGCTGTTCTTCGCCATCCTCACTTTCGGCGAGCTACACATTTTGCCGACGGGCCTGGGGTTGTTCGCCCGCCTTGCGCCGCCTGGTTTCGGTGCGACGACTGTGGCCGGTTGGTATCTCGCCAGCTTCGCCGGCAGTCTCGCGGGAGGGCAGGTCGGACGGCTCTGGAGCCACCTGTCCCACGCCCCCTACTTCATGGCATTGGCAAGCCTTGCGCTCGTCGCCGCTGCGATGCTGCGCAACCTGGACGGATTGGAGCGTCGCGTAGCCAGATATGGTGAACTGCGAGCGGAGAAGTATTGACATTTCTCCCAATGGGCTAATACCATCCCGATCGGAGATGCGGCCGGGGAGCCGCTGAGGGAGGTATCACCAATGACACTCTTTAAGTCGGTTCTGCTGGCGTCCGTTGCGCTTTCAACTCCGGCGCTTGCGCAGGAAGATGCTGCGGCGTTGTCCGCGCGCGACGCGACGTCGCCCGATATCATTGTCACGGCGCAAAAGCGTGAGCAGTTGTTGATCGATGTTCCGCAATCCATAACGGTGGTGAGTGGCGACGCGCTGGAGAATCAGCAGGCCACCAATTTCCAAGATTATCTCAAGCTCGTCCCCGGCCTTCAGCTGAACCAAAGTACACCTGGTGCTGGTCGCCTCGTCCTGCGCGGACTTAATACCGGAGGTGTTGCCTCCACGGTCGGAGTATATGTCGACGAGACGCCGTTCGGGTCGTCGACCGCGCTAGCCAATGGCGCAATACTCGCAGGCGATTTCGACACGTTCGACGTTGCTCGCGTCGAGGTTCTGCGCGGTCCGCAGGGCACGCTGTACGGCGCTAGCACGCTCGGCGGGCTTCTGAAGTACGTGACCAACGCCCCAGTCCTCGGCAAGTTCGAAGGCCGCGCACGTGCGAGCGTTGAGGACACCAAGGGCGGCGCCACGTCGTATCACGGCAATGCCGTCATCAACCTCCCATTAGGCGACACCCTCGCCTTGCGAGCGTCAGGCTTTTACAACCGGAACGGGGGCTGGATCGATTCGATTGGAACGACGGCAACGGATGGCTTCGGATACTCTCTGAAAGCCGACACCCAGAGCAACATCAACGACTCGAAAACCTACGGCGGTCGCGCGTCGCTGCTCTTCAAACCGAGCGACAAGCTGGACGTTCGCCTCACCGCGTTTCTCCAGAACATTCGCGCCGACGCGGCGTCCACAGTCGAAAGCGATCCGAACTCTCTCGCCACGCTTTACGGACGCCAGACGCAGTCGCAATTCTCCCCGACTTTCACCAACATCGACTATCGGGTGTACAACGGCGTCATCAACGCTGATCTCAGATTCGCCACGCTGACCAGTTCGACGAGCTACGCAACCCAGAAGCAAACTCTCCGTACTGATGCGACCTTCAATCTGAGCGGTATTGTACGCGCGCTGCTCGGCGCACCAGCGAACGACTTTGTGCTGAACCAGCGAACCAATAACCGCAAATTTACCGAAGAAGTCCGTTTGGCCTCAGCGTCGAACGACTTTTTCGAGTGGCTGATCGGCGGCTACTACAACAATGAGAAGGCGGTGCTTCTTCAGGATTACGCGGCATACACCCCAGGCACGACCAACGTGATCGCCTTTCCGTTCGTATTGGGTCACGTCGACCTTCGATCGAAATACAAGGAATATGCTGGCTTTGCGAACGCTACGCTGCATCTGGGCGAGCGCTTCGACGTAGATTTCGGTGGCCGGTACAGCCACAATAACCAAGTCGCTGGCCAATCCGCCGCGGGTGTTCTGGCCGGCAACGTGCCGGTCAACAGCAACCTTCGCTCCTCCGACAACGTGTTTACCTATTCGGTCGCGCCGAAGATCAAGTTCGGCGAAAGGGCCTCGCTCTATGCACGGGTTGCCAAGGGCTACCGTCCGGGCGGGCCAAATGTGATCGCGCCAAACGCGCCAGCAGGAACGCCGGCCTCATTCGACCCAGACACCGTCGTCAGTTACGAAGTTGGCGCCAAGGGCGAAACTACGGATCACAGCTTCGGAATCGATCTCGCGCTATTCCACATCGACTGGAAGAACATCCAGCTGCTGACGGTGGTCAACAACTTTGGCGTGAACATCAACGGTTCGAGCGCGCGCAGCAATGGCGTGGAGTTTACGGCAACTCTGCGTCCCACGCGTGGTTTCACAACGTCGCTCAACGGCGCCTTCACGGATGCCAAGTTGACGGGTGACGCACCGGCACTGGTGGGCGGCAGGGCTGGAGATCGCCTACCATATGCACCAAAGTACAGCGTCGCGCTCAACTCAGATTATGACTGGTCGCTGGGCGGCGACCTTAGAGCCTCGATCGGCGGATCCGTCCGTGTCCTTTCGAAGCAGACGGCAGGCTTCGACGCAACATTCCGGGCTGCGCGCGGGTACCAGCGCCAAATCCCGTCCTTCACGACTGTCGATCTGCATGCCGGCCTAGACTTCGGCCGATTTGGCATCCAGGCCTACGTGCGTAACCTGAACAATGCCGAGGGTAAGACGTCGGCTGGCGTGCCCACGGCCAACGGGTTGGCCGTAAACCCGAACGGCGCCGTTACGACGGGCGTTATTCGGCCGCGCACGATTGGGCTGTCGCTCAGCGCCGGGTTCTAGGCCGATGAATGAGGTAAGTGCGAAGTTCGCTCAGGCACCTGCAGAATCATTGACGATGCTGCCGTCGCCTTACTTGCTGTTCCTCGGTGACACCGTGGACGCGGGCTTCGCAAAGACCGCGTTCGGACTGCGGGACTGGGCGGGCGAACGATGTGTCGGAGAGTTCGCGCTTCCCCAGGCATCTGTCACGACGGGGTTGAAAAGGCTAACGCCCCAGCAGGCAGCATCGATCGGAGCACGCTCGCTCGTCATCGGCGTAGCAAATGCGGGGGGCTTCATCCCACCGTCATGGATCACCGCGCTGACCCGCGCACTTGAAGCCGGACTCGACATCATCTCAGGAATGCACATGCGGCTTACGGAGGTGCCGGGCCTGGCCGCTGCAGCAAGTAGGCTGGGACGTCGGCTCATCGACCTGCGCGTGGCACCGACGGATCTTCCCACCGCGTCAGGCCTGAAGCGGAGCGGAAAGCGCATTCTTACCGTCGGAACCGACTGCGCGTTGGGTAAGAAATACACCGCGCTCGCGATCGCTCGCGGTCTGATCGACCGGGGTATAGACGCGACTTTTCGCGCCACTGGCCAGACAGGGATCATGATCGCAGGAACGGGCGTCCCTCTCGATGCGGTCGTCATCGACTTCGCTGCCGGCGCAGCGGAACTGCTCAGTCCCGACGCAGCGCCCGATCATATTGACGTCATCGAGGGCCAAGGTTCACTGTTTCACCCGTCATATGCGGGCGTCACGCTGGCGCTGCTGCATGGAAGCCAGCCCGATATCTTCGTCGTCTGTCATAATCCCAACCGCAGGCACATTCTGGGGCACGAGGAGTTCTCGCTGCCCACTATACAAGCGGTGATTGACCAGACTGTGACACTCGGCCGTCTCACCAATCCGGCCATTCGGTGTGCGGGAGTTAGCCTCAACACCGCCGGCATGTCCGCACAGGCAGCTGCCGCCACGATCCGCGACACCGGCAATGCGGTTGATCTTCCAGCGGCAGATCCGATGCGGGGCGGAGACACGTTCGAGCGGCTGCTCGACGCCTGCATGTGACCGCGACGGTCCCCAGCGACTGGTTCCGACGGCTCCTTCTGCCCGGTCTCGCCTTCAAGGCAGTCGTTATCGGCGGCGGCTATGCCACTGGGAGGGAGATCGCCGAGTTCTTCCTACCCGCCGGACCTTGGGGTGGTTTAGCCGCGATGGCGGTGGCGTGCGCCTTGTGGACCATCGTTTGCGCGCTGACCTTCGCCTTCGCGCAGAAATTCGCAACGTACGACTATCGTAGCTTCTTCGGGGAGCTGCTGGGGCGGCTTTGGCCACTGTTTGAATGCGCCTACGCGCTCTTTCTAATACTTATTCTCGCTGTTTTCGGCGCGGCCGCCGGAGAGCTGGGGGCGGCGACACTTCACCTTCCGAAGATAGTTGGAACCGTGGCGCTGTTGCTTTCCATCGGCGGCTTCGCGGCGTTCGGGAACGAGGCGGTCGAGCGATTATTCGGTTGGGTATCGATACTGCTATACGGTGCTTACGCGCTATTTCTATTCCTTGCCCTGACGAGCTTTGGCGGCGCGATCGGTGACGCCTTTGCGCACGCGCCACCACCGTCTGATGGGTGGCTGATTGGTGGTTTGACTTATGCGGGCTACAACATTGTTGGAGCCGTGGTCATTCTCCCCGTGCTGCGACACATGCGGACGCGGCGGGACGCCGTCATTGCAGGGGCGATAGCCGGGCCGCTCGCAATGCTGCCAGCTCTGCTCTTCTTCGTTTCGATGTGCGCCTTCGCAGGCGAGGCGTCGGCCGCCGCTCTGCCGTCCGACCTCCTTCTCGGGAAACTCGGTCAACCTTGGTTCCGTCTCCTGTTCCAGGCTATGATTTTCGCCGCCCTGCTTGAGAGCGGAACCGGTGCGGTACACGCGATCAACGAGCGCATTGCCGGCACTTGGCGCGCCCGCAGAGACGCGGACCTGTCCAAGGCCGCCCGAGCGGCGATCTCGCTCGGCCTGCTCGCCGCCTGCATGCTCCTTGCCGAGCGCGTCGGTCTCGTCGCGCTGATCGCCAGTGGATACCGCTTGCTGGCAGGCGTCATCGGCCTGATTTTCGTCATTCCGCTACTCGTTCGCGGAACCTGGAAGCTGAGGAGCAACGCATGAAAACGTCTCTAGCCATTCTCGCGCTCGCCGTCGCTAGCCCCGCGTTCGGCGCTCCACCTGCAGGGCTCGACGATCGCATCGAGACTCTCCGCCAGCAGGCAGGAGCGGTTGGCATTTCCGTTGCGATCGTCGAGAACGGCCAGACCACGTTCGCTAAGGGGTTTGGGTTCCGTAAGCTCGGCAGCCCCGAGCGTGTTGACGCAGACACCATCTTTCTTACCGGCTCGACCGGAAAAGCCTTTACCACCGCAGCGCTCGCTACGCTGGTCGATCAAGGCAAGTTGAAATGGGATGACAAGGTCGCCGACCATTTGCCCGGCTTCCAGATGTATGATCCGTACGTCACGCGTGAGATGACGGTGCGCGATCTGCTGGTCCATCGCAGCGGGTTGGGGCTGGGGCAGGGCGACTTGATGTACATCCCGCGTGGCGGGGTGATGAGCCGCGCCGAAATCGTCCGACGCGTGCGTTATCTTAAGCCCGCGACAAGCTTTCGCAGCGGCTACGCCTATGACAATATCCTCTATACCGTCGCCGGAGCCCTGATCGAGGCTGTAAGCGGGCAGAGCTGGGAGAGTTATGTCCGCGAGCACGTTCTGCGCGCCGCGGGAATGACCCGATCCACCACGGATGAGGCTCGACTGTCCGATCCAAATCGCGCTTTGCCCCATGGCCGAACGGGTGGCATTGTCCGCGGCACCGGAGCACAGGCGACGCTGCGCGACGATGATCAGGTCAGCCAAGCGTCCGCCCCCGCCGGTCTCATCGCGATCAGCGCTAATGACATGGCGGCATGGCTGAAGCTCCAACTGGCACACGGCGTGCTGCCGGACGGCAAGCGGGTCTTTAGCGAAGCAACCGCGAAGGAAATGTGGACGCCGCAGACCATTGAACCGATTACTGCGCAGCCGCCCGGTTTCGAAGCGCTTCAGCCGAACTTCTCAACGTACGCGCTGGGCTGGGAGGTTCGAGACTATGCCGGACACAAGCTCATCATGCACGGCGGCGGCCTATGGGGCTTTATAAGCACAGTGGTGCTGATCCCGGAAAAGAATGTTGGATTTGCTATCGAAATGAACAGCGAGGATTCGGCAATCCGCGCCGGGCTCATGTGGGAATTGATCGACCATTATCTCGATCGGCCGAGGCAGGACTGGCCAGCGAAATACGACACGTTCCTGAAAACACGCATAGCTGGCGCAGAGGCTGCGGTCAGGGCTGAGACGGCCAAGCCGATCAAGGCTGGTCCATCCCTTGCGCTTGCTCGCTACTCGGGGACTTTCGCCGATCCGTGGTACGGCAACATTGTCATTTCGCCGACCGCAACCGGCTTGGCGATCGACTTCACTTCGACGCCGAGGATGAAAGGACGTCTTGAGCACTACCAGTACGACACGTTCATTACGCGCTTCGATGATCCCGCGCTGGAGCCGGCCTATGTCACCTTCGCCCTCGGCGCCGATGGCGGGATTGAGCGGATCTCCATGAAGCCTGTCTCGCCCATCGCCGATTTCAGCTACGACTATCAGGATTTGCTGTTCACGCCGGTGGCAGCAAAGTGAAGCGCGCGTTTGCCATTGCCGCCCTCTCGCTTGGAGTTCCGGCCTCCGCGCAGGATGCGACGGCGCGCATCGCCCGCATCCTCAAGGCAACGCCGCTGATCGACGGACATAATGACTGGCCGGACACATTGCGCGAAAACGAAAAGGACGCACGTTGGACGGCTGACCTCCGCACTCGGCGGGCGCCGTACAACACCGATATCGCGCGTCTGCGTAAAGGGATGGTCGGAGGCCAATTCTGGTCGGTGTGGGTCTCGCCGGACCTGCCCGGGCCCCAACAGGTCAAACAGACGCTCGAACAGATCGATCTCGTCCACAATTTCGTCGCGCGTTACCCGGCGGACTTCGAGCTCGCGCGTACCGCCGCCGATGTCCGCCGCATCCATCGCAGCGGGCGCATCGCCTCGCTGATCGGTGTCGAGGGCGGCGGTCAGATCGACAACAGCCTGGCGGTGCTCCGCACCTATCATGATCTCGGCGCGGGCTATCTCACACTGACCCACGTCAAGACGATCGAATGGGCGGACTCCGCCACCGACGCACCGCAGCATGACGGGCTGACTCCTTTCGGTGAGCAGGTGGTCCTCGAACTCAACCGGCTCGGCATGCTCGTCGACCTCAGCCATGTCAGTGAAGCGACGATGCGCGACGCCCTGCGCGTCTCGCGCGCGCCGGTGATCTTCTCGCACTCAAGCGCGCGATCATTGGACGATCATCCGCGCAACGTGTCCGACGATGTCCTCAAACTCGTCGCCGCGAATGGCGGCATTGTGATGGTCAATTTCGCCGAAATCTACATCTCCGACGCCTATCGCCGCTGGTCGGCGGAGGAAGCCGCGGAGCATGTCCGCCTCTCCGCACCGCCCTATGGCGGCCTCTATGTCGGCCAGCCCGCCAAGGCCGAGGCCGCCTTCGCCGAATGGGCCAAGGCCCACCCCGCCCCGCGCGTCACTTTATCCGACGTCGCCGATCATATCGATCGCATCGCCAAAATCGCGGGCGTCGATCATGTCGGCATCGGCTCCGATTTCGACGGCGTCGGCAACGCGCTACCCGAAGGCTTGCCCGACGTCGCAGCGTACCCTGCACTGCTCGCCGAGCTCGCGCGACGGGGCTGGAGCGACGCGGACCTTGCTAAGCTCGCCGGTGAAAATCTGCTGCGCGTCATGACGGCGGTGGAGCGCGTTGCAGCTGAATCCGCTAAGGCTCCCGCCTGATGGCCCGAATCATTCGAATTACGACCACCCGGATCCGCTGATCCGGCCTGCGCGCCGCTGGCCGGCGCTGTCGTTCTCGAATGATTGGGTTTTACAGTGACGAATAGAGTTTTGTGCGAATTGGCCGCCGACGTCGGCGGCGTCACGCTTGAGATACGGACCAATCCCGAATTGCAGGCGCTGCAACGCGTCATCAATCTGCTCGCGGTGGCGGATCTGACTCCGCGCGCCATCGCCAGTGAGCACCGGATTGGTGAGCTCACCATCGCCATCCGCTTTGCGAAATCACCGCCCCGCCTGCCGCAACTGCTTGCAAGGATCGAGGCGCAGGTGAGCGTCCATTCAGTCGGTCGTGTCCCAGGTGGTGGTGTAGGTCGCGGTTGGCCATCGGCGATCTTCGGTTAGGTTTGGGTTGCAACATCCAACCAACGGAGATCACCGATGACCGACGATACGATGAACCTGCAGG
>NZ_CBCRXM010000019.1:0-32399 GCF_965137005.1 Sphingomonas antarctica
GTTCTGACACCAGCACCCAACAGCCGCTTTCCGGGGTGTAGCGGGTGTCAAAAGCCCGCTCCACAATGTCCAGTTCCAGGATAGGGTAAAGGCTTCGTCTACGACTGGTTATGGGTCGTTTGCCGACAGGCAGCTTTTTGCGTCGCGTGGTTTGCGCAGGAACGTCCGAGAATGGGTGATGGGGTGGACGCCCCCCGATGGCATCGATGTGCCAGAGTGGAGGTGTTGAACACCACTTGAGGGAGGCGTCCGTGTCGGAAGTTAGCATAATCGGGTTGGATATCGCCAAGCATGTTTTTCAGGCGCACGGTGTTGATGCGTCGGGCCATGTGCTTCTTCGCAAGAAGATCAGCCGTGCGAAGCTGTTGCCGTTTTTCGCAGCTCAGCCGCGTTGCCGGGTCGTTCTGGAAGCATGCGGCGGCGCGCATCACTGGGCGCGCGAGTTGCTCAAGCTGGGCCATGATGTGCGGTTGATTGCGCCTGCGTATGTGAAGCCGTTTGTGAAGCGCCAGAAGAACGATGCTGCCGATGCCGAAGCGATCTGCGAGGCGGCCCAGCGCCCGAGCATGCGGTTCGTACCGGTCAAGTCCGAAGAACAACAGGCCGCAGCGATGGTGTTCCGTGGTCGCGACCTGTTGGTCCGGCAGCGGACCCAGATCAGCAATGCGCTTCGCGGCCATATGGCCGAGTATGGCTGGGTCGCACCCAAGGGCCTTGTTCACCTGGACCAGCTCGCCGCGTTGCTGGCAGATCCGGCGGCAGTGCCCGAAGGCGTCCGTTCGGTCTGCACGGTGTTGCTCGAGAGCCTGACGGTGCTCGATCGGCAGATCACCGTGCTCGACAAGGAGATCGTGCGCCGTTCACGCGAAGATGCTGTTGCACGCCGGCTAATGACGATTCCGGGCATCGGTCCGATCACAGCGACCGCCATCGCCGCCCTGGCGCCGCCGCCGGGGACCTTCGCCAAAGGTCGTGACTTTGCCGCCTGGGTCGGCCTCACGCCGCGGCAGCACTCGACCGGCGGCAAGCAGAAGCTGGGTTCGATCTCGAAGATGGGCGAGCGAACGCTCAGGCGGCTGCTGATCATCGGCAGCAGCGCCGTGGTGCTGCAGGCGAGCAAGCGGGGGGCGCCCAAGGGATCGTGGCTCGAGCAGATGATGGCGCGCAAGCCACGCATGCTCGTCACGGTGGCGCTCGCCAACAAGACAGCACGCATTGTCTGGGCGCTGCTGATGAAGAACGAGGATTACACAGCTCCGGTCGCTGCAGCGGCGTAAGCCGAGGCGGGCCTGAGGTCGTCGGGGCGTAGTTCGGTCGAAGGAGGGTATGGCACAACAGTCGGCGAGACGGGATCGGAAGAACCAGGGCTAACCACCGTGCCTATCAGCACGCTTAGGGTGATGTGGTTCCGATCCGCGAACTCCCATACGGGCCCGCAGCTCTCGTGGCTGCACCAGGAGGCCGGACAGATGGCAGCATCCGACTACGCGCCAAACACTCGAAATACCGCTTGCGTCACTCGGGGCGTCCACAGATGGTTAACGGACATTGTTTGCCCAAGGTTCAATTAAGTATTTTGCTCTGGCATAATCGCGACCAAATCGCCCCGTCGAACCTGCTCGAACAGGAGCTTTGCGAACTCGGGTGGAATACCGATGCAGCCATGCGTGGCTGCGCCGGCGCGTACGTTGCTGGCGTGAATGGCCACTCCGTCATTCGTCAAGCGAAGCATGAAGGGCATATCAGCATCATACAGCGTCGAGCGATGCTGAGCCGCGCGTTGCAGGATTGGGAACACACCGGTGGGTGTGGCCTTACCATCGGTGCCATACAGGATGATCGCTGAACCAATCTCATGACCAGCGCGGAAAACTGAAAGCGCCTGGAGACGGAGGTCCACGCGGATCCAGACCGGACCGGCCGGAATACCATCCACATTCCAGGCAAAGTCTCCGTAATGCATCCGCTTTTGCACATTCAGCATGCTTTTTACGGCTGTCATGCTGCCATCCGGCATAACCAATTTAGGGTAATGTCCAGATGAATAGTGGATCCGAGCTTCGCTTGGAGCAGCGCGGGCGACAGGCATGTCGACTAAACCGGATCGCGGGTCTTTCGGCCCAAACAATAGGAAGGCCGAGAAAAGCGCCGCGATTAATAGTCCGAGCCTAAACGCGAGCTGCACTGACGGCCGGCGTGGTCGAGGGGATGCGCCGCCGTAACGCGTACCCTATCGCGGCAAACCCGATTATCAGTGTGAACCATGTTGCCGGTTCTGGTACGCTACCTGGTCCCCCACCTCTTGGCACAACCGGCGGAACAGGGAGCTCATAATAACCTCCGCCTCCACCGCCTCCGCCGATGGGAAAGCCGAAGCCAGGTCCGAAACCGCCGCCAGGCACGCCGCCGCCCGGTGCAAACAGGTCGCCTGCCACCCCTGGCATTTCCGGCAGGAGATCGAGCGTCGCGGGTTGGATCAGCGACCCTGATTCCAGCGCCGGGCCGCCAACAGCGGGGGCCAAGGCCGCTTGGGCGCGTTTGAGGGGCGGCCCACCGGCCGAAGACAGGCTGGTGGCGCGCGGAGCGGAGGGCTTGATGAGCTTGGTTGCTTTAGACTGTGTTAGAGCTCCAGCGGCCCGGGTTCCGGGAGAACGATCTGCCAGGATCGAACCGGGGTCCCTCAGGATGGCCATCGCTGACTGTCCAATCGATGAGCCTGGAGCGATAACTGACAATCCCCCGAGGGATGCGGCAGCCGTCAGCAGTGCTATCGCAATCTTGCCGCGCGTACGTGACCCAGGCGAAGCTATAAAAAGCAAAAATTTGCATGTCATATGGTTCAGTGGAGTATACCCTTATTTGCAACGCGCTACAATAGATTCAGGGCTCAGCAACGGCATTCATATGGCGATGTTTAACCTTTTAACGTCCGATTTTGGGTCAGAAATCGCTGCGGTGTCGGCCAAGCGTAAGCGAGGCGGCGCGGCGGATACGTTTATCTCAGCTACTGCTTTGGGTTGCTTTGCCCCGATTAAGGCCCAGGGGTGCGAACGGCACGCCGAGATGGTGAGTGAAAGGCGTCATCGAGGCGTTAGAACAGCGCCAGGCTTTTGCGATCCAGGCAACGCCTAGCCCCGCCCGCGCGATCGGGCGGGGCTTTTTTGAATGCCCGCTTTTTGGTCGTTAACGGACAGGCGGCCTTCAACAGAATATCCTTGCCGTCTCTCGAGCGGGTGGCCTTGGGTTGCTCTCGCAAAGTCTACTTACATTCGCCTACGCGTCTTCCGATCGCAGTGGCGGTCATTGTGATGGGCTGGGCACCGGTCGCGACTGAGCGGCCTGTCGTCGTGAAGCTGTTCAAGGTGAAGCTCCCCCGGCTTGTCGAGGTCATGGTGCCACCGCTTTGTTTGCAGACCATGACGGAATCGAGTTTGCCGCCGACCATGCTGTAGCGCGTAAAAGTGCACTCCTTGCGCGACTTCATTAGATCCTGTGGCCCGCGAACAGCTTCAGCGGGCGTCAAGCAATGGCTGACCTTGATCGGCTTGCCCTTCATCATGTCAGCAACGAAAGGAGGTGCGTTCGGCATATCCACCGAGTGGATGGTCGTCACGATCTCCCATTTTCCGGGGCTTACCTGCGCAGATGCAGCGGACGGAACGGCCAAAGCGACCAAGATCGTGGCGGTGATCAAGACGGTGTTGCGAGCGGCAAATATTGACATGGAAGAACTCCCCGATTGTATTTAGGCACGCCGGGATCGTGCTGGCGTTGCCAGCCCTGCCAGCTTGTGCTGAACTTTTGACAAGCTGAGTTACGACCAAACCGCAAACTTGGATTGGTTTTTTACGCGATCGATCGGACCATTAAGCATGCGCACGCGGGAATGTCCGCTTTTGGTAACTAAGTGTTTGATCCCACGGTTTGATGGTGCGATCCTTTCGTTGGCATGGAAGGAAGCCATATGGGACAAGTTCGTCACGGGAGCGCCACGACCACGTACGCTGTCCGAGCAGCAATACAGCGATCGCAAGCTTCGCTCTCGGCGCTGAGCCGAGAGCTGGGGATCAACCCCAAGACGGTGGCGAAGTGGCGCAAGCGGGCGACGATCGAGGATATGAAGACCGGGCCGAAGGCCCCCCATTCCCCGACCCTGACCCAAGCAGAAGAGGCAGCCGTGGTCGCGTTCCGGCGTCACACGCTGCTACCGCTCGACGACTGCCTCTACGCGTTGCAGCCTTCGATTCCACATCTGACGCGGTCAGCACTCCACCGCTGCCTGCAGCGGCACGGCATCTCCCGCCTGCCGGACATCGAGGGTGACAAGCCGAAACGGCAACTCTTTAAGCGTTATCCGATTGGCTTCTTCCACATGGATATTGCCGAGGTGCAGACCGCCGAAGGCAAGCACTACCTGTTCGTCGGCATCGATCGCACGAGTAAGTTCGCGGTCACCCAGCTGGTCGACAAGGCCGATCGACGGACGGCGTGGGAGTTCCTCGAGCATCTGCTCAAAACTGTACCCTATCGCATCCACACGATCCTGACCGACAATGGCATCCAGTTCGCCGATCAGCCGCGCAACCGGAACACCGCCTGGTCGCGCCAGATGCG
The DNA here is from genome assembly GCF_965137005.1 of Sphingomonas antarctica. Taxonomy (NCBI): domain Bacteria; kingdom Pseudomonadati; phylum Pseudomonadota; class Alphaproteobacteria; order Sphingomonadales; family Sphingomonadaceae; genus Sphingomonas; species Sphingomonas antarctica. The sequence goes on from NZ_CBCRXM010000019.1 coordinate 4,615, forward strand.
CTTCGACATGATCTGCGAGGCGAACGGCATCGAACACCGGCTCACCAAACCGAACCACCCGTGGACCAACGGACAGGTCGAGCGAATGAACCGGACCATCAAGGAGGCGACCGTCAAACGCTTCCATTACGAAAGCCATGAACAGCTCCGAACCCACCTCGCTGACTTCATGGCCGCCTACAACTTCGCTCGCCGGCTGAAAACGCTCAGTGGCCTCACACCCCACGAATACGTCGCCAAGATCTGGACGGCGGAGCCAGAGCGGTTCATCGTCAATCCGATCCACCACATGCCGGGACTAAACACCTAGAGCGTATTTCGAGCTGACTGACTCAACAGGGATTCCCAAAGCGATGGCGATCTGATTCAAGCTTCATGCCGGCGGGGAGGCCGGGATGTATGGCCAGGGCGCTATCGATTGATCTTCGCCGGCGCGTAATCGCGGCGATCGACGCGGGTGCATCGTGTCGCCAGGCGGCTGCACGGTTCGGTGTAAGCGCATCGAGCGGGATCCGCTGGCAGGCGCTTTCGAAGCTGGTCGGTGATGCCACCCCCAAGCAGCAGGGTGGCGATCGTCGCTCTGCGCGGATTGAGGCGCATGCTGCTGTGATCCTGGGTGCCTTGGAGAAGAAGTCGGACATCACGCTGGCCGACCTGCGGACCGAGCTTGCCGGGCACGGGATCGGCGTCAGTGTCGCCGGCTTATGGCGTTTCTTCCAACGCCGGCGGATCAACGCCGCGAGTTCGTCATCATAGGCCGTGATGCGCCGATCGAGGCTTGCCCACTCCTCGCGGAGATCCTGCAATAGCCTGATCGCTCGGGGGCTGACCGCCAGTTCGCCCTCCTTCATCATCTCATCCAGCCGCTTGGCCAGACACGAACGACGCTTGGGCAGGATCACGCCGCGCTCCAGCAGCACCGCTCGAAGCTGATTGGTCAACCGAGTCCGGCCTGCCACAAGGCGCTCGCGCGCCCGATGGAGAACTTGCAGATCAAGCTGCGCCTCGGTCTTGAGTGTAACCAGGCGCATCGTCGGCCGGGTTGCGGCCTCGGCAATAGCTTCCGCGTCGCGATCATCGGTCTTTTGCGCCTTTACGTAAGGAGCCACGTACTCCGGTGACATCAACCGCACCGTGTGGCCTTGCGCCTCGAACGTGCGACCAAGATAGTGCGCTCCGCAACAGGCCTCCATCGCAACGATGCACGGTGGCAACTCGGCGGCGAACTTGATCAATCCCTCCCGCGTCATCCGCCGGCGCAGTATCACGGCGCCGCTCGCGTCCATTCCTGCCAGGCTGCAACTATTTTTACCCAGGTCGATCCCAAGCATAGCAATCGGTGTCTTCGTCATCGGTCCTCTCCTCTTGATCCGACGCCAGACTGCGCCAGATGATAAGGGGCGGGCCATCCCATAAAGACCGGGCACGCTATCGAGCAGGACCGCCCCGACGTCCTGATCCGGCGCGAAGCCTGATTCGAAGGGCAGCTCGATCTCGATCCGCACACGCTGGTGTTCATCGACGAGACCGGCGCCAGCACCAAGATGGCGCGACTGCATGGACGTGCGCCGCGCGGCGAGCGGTTGCGCTCGGCGATCCCGCACGGTCACTGGAAGACGACCACCTTCGTCGGCGCGCTCAGGCTTACCGGCATGACCGCACCGATGGTGCTCGACGGGCCGATGACCGGCGAGTGGTTCCTCGCCTATACCAAGCAGGTGCTCGTGCCGACGCTGCTGCCCGGCGATGTCGTGATCCTCGACAACCTGCCAGCCCACAAGGGCACGGCCGTCCGCGATGCGGTGGAGGCAGCCGGCGCCACGCTCGTATTCCTCCCGCCATATTCGCCCGACTTCAATCCAATCGAGAACGCCTTCGCCAAACTCAAGATGCGCCTGCGTAAGGCCGCCGCCCGCTCCGTCGATCAGCTCTGGCGCGTCATCGGCGATAGCATCGACGCCTTCACGCCAACCGAGTGCGCAAACTACTTCGCAGCCGCCGGTTATGACGCTTACAGATCGAAATATGCTCTAGATTTCAGCGGTCCTCAGGCAGTCAGACGAATATCATCAGCGTGCTGCGGATAAGGAGCCGTAGCCGCACTATCGATGGTCCCACCGCTGAGCTTTGTCGCGAAGCCGTGATTGACGTCACGATGATGCGCCTCGTCGGCGCGAACAACGAGCACGACGTCCCGCAATGTCGCATCGTCGGCCATCTTCCAGTAATGCTTTGCGATCGCCGGCGCAGGCACGTTGGGTGAGCGACCCTCGTCGATTTCGTTGAGGTAAAGCGTGTAACTGATCACCGCTTCCTCTTCGAAATAGCCGACAACACGGTGCGCGGTCCGGGCCGAGATCAGATAGAGCAACGAGAACAACGCAAGGAAAATCCACTGGGCCAGCAGGATGACAAGTCGCTCGAACACTGTGGGCTTCGCAATCTCGATGAAGGTCATCAGATGCATGCGCTCATTTTCGGCTTCTTCCATGAGAGTGCGAATCCAGCCCTCATCATCCTTCATCCGGCGCAGGCAGGTGAGGTGCGTGAACATGCCGCCCACCATGCCGGGCACGGCAGCAACCGTTTCAAGCACGATCGCGCGGTGGCCATAACGCTTTGCGAAAAAGGTGTCGGCCGTGAAGCGGAGCAACTTCGTGAAGCCGAGCGCAAAACGATCTGAAAAGTCTTTTGGCTGATGATGAATTCGGGGCTCTGCAGCACGCTCTTCGACAAGGGCCGCGGGATTGGGAGCTAGAATTGTGTTCGTCATGAATTGTCCTTTCCGAACAACGGCGTGGGGTCGGTAGGTGGCGCAGCAGCCCTGCTGTCAGTCGAGCCGATATCAAATCCAGGACTTTTCAGAGCTCCGATCTGAAGACGGTGCTGGTACTGTTCAAGGTCGGGCATCAAGTCCGCGACCGTGAATTGATCGAGGTGCTGGGCAAATGCCTCGACCGCACCAGCGAGTGTGTGACGCAGCCCGCAAGCGGGCGTGACGACACAAGTGTTGGTGACAGGATTAAAGCACTCAACGAACGTGGTGGTGTCCTCCATCGTGCGTACCACCTTCCCGACGTTGAGCGCCGATGCAGGCCGCGCAAGCTTCAATCCTCCACTGCGACCACGCACGCTTTCAATGAACCCTTCGGCGACCAGGCGCTGCGCTACCTTCATCAGATGGTTTTTCGATATCCTGTACGCGCCAGCGATTGCCGAGATTGAATGGTGACCGTCTTTGGCCGCCAAATACATCAAGGTGCGCAGCGCATAATCGGTCTGAAAAGACAGTCTCACAAAAGATGCATTAGATTTATTGCATTACCCTGCCAAGGGGTCTAATCAATGCATATGACTTACATCTTAAATGTGTTGGCGCCATGAGCGCCGTGAGTCATGTGGAGGCAGCGAGGGCGAGGAAACTGGCGGACGCACTCGCGTGCGGCATCGATGATGGCCTTATTTCGCAACTCGTCGAGCGCTTTTACGACAGCGTTCGACACGACGCCCCGCTCGGGCCGATCTTTGCCAAGCACGTGCAAGACTGGCCGGCGCATCTCGCGCGCATGAAAAACTTCTGGGTCTCGATCATGATCGAGTCGGGGCGGTTCAGCGGGAACCCCATGCAAAAGCATATCGCCGTCGGCGGGCTGGGCGCCGAGCATTTCGAGCATTGGCAATCGCTTTGGAACCGTACAGTCTCCGAGCTCGCGCCGAACGACGAGGTTTGCGATCGTTTTCGGCAGGCGGCGGGACGTATCGGCAATAGTTTGCTTTTGGGTATCGAACTTGACCGGGGCGGTCTTGCGGCTGTCTCGACCCGGCGGGCATCGTGATGGCCGAGCCCTATGCCAAATCAGCGGTCTTCGACGAACAGACACTTCCGGACGCGTTGCGCAACGATCACCGGACGAAGTCCGGCACCTGGGGCCTGTTGCGCGTGTTTTCAGGCGAGGTGCGCCTGATCTTCGTGGATCCACCGAGTGACCATCATGTCACGCCCGACACGCCAGCGCTCATCCCACCGCAGGCAACCCATTACGTCGTGACGATGGGGCCGATGAGCATGCAGGTCGAGTTCTACCGTGAGCGGCCGACGCCGGAGCCGGATCACGTCGTTGGATGACTTCGTAATCGCCCGCGCGCTCCACGTGGCGGCGGTTGTGTTCTGGATAGGCGGCGTAGCGTTTGTGACCACAGTCCTGATGCCGACGCTGAAAGCAACCGAACGACCCGAAGACCGTCTCCGGCGGTTTCAGCAAGTCGAGGGTCGTTTCGCGGGGCAGGCCCGGCTCTGGGTGCTGCTCGCCGGTGTGAGTGGGCTCTGGATGATCCTTCGCGCCGACATGTGGAGCCGCTTTGCCAACGGACACTTCTGGTGGATGCACCTGATGGTCGCGCTTTGGACGGTGTTCGCGTTGATGCTGTTTGTGATCGAACCGTTTTACCTGCACCGGCGATTGGCTGCTTTGCTGCGCCAGAGGTCGACTTCGCGCGGATGGCGCGCATGCACCAGCTGCTGCTCGCGGTTGGTATCATCACAGTTCTTGGCGCGGTTGGCGGGAGCCAGGGACTTTTCTGAGCGGGGGCAAAATCATTGAAAGCTACGAGACGACATTTAGCATCGAACGGCTATGGTGGATCCTGTCGATCGGCATGATCGTGATGGTCGAATTACGCGCCGCGGGATCGAGGTCGCAGATAACAGTCCGGTTCAAGCGACCAATTCCATAAGGCTGCTTTGCGCCCATGATCCGTCGTTCGATGAATCGCTTGGTAATCCCGAAAGCCGCCGTTCGCGCGGGCGACGTAGGTGCCCGGTAGAGGCTTATGGCCAGTGGTCGCCGCTGGCCCGTTAGTGCCCAGTCGAGCGGCTCGTCGCATGATTGGGCAGTAACCCACCGAGAAGCTGGTTCGGGAACCGCCGCGTGAGGGTGATGGCGTAGAAGCTTTCGGTGAGTTGCGGGATGCGGCAATGTTCGACCAGCACACCGGATTCCAGTTCGTCACGAACGACGATCGGCGGCACCAATGTTACGCCCTCGCGTTCCCGCGCCAACAGACGCAGCATGGCCATGTCATCGACCTCGGCCAGGATGTTCGGACGGATACCGGCCAGGTCCAGCAAGCGGTCGAAGCCGACCCGAATGTCGCTGTCGAGACTGGGGAGCAGGATCGGTTCGCTTCGCAAGTCGTCTGGAAACCGGAGCGGGGCCTTGCCGGGCCTTGGTCGCCCGACAAGGCTGACAGGTTGTTCGTTCAAAAGATGATTGCGGAAAGGGGCGCGGGCATCCCTCGGGGCGGCGATGTTGGCGAGGATCACGTCGATCGAATGGGCTTCCAGCTGTGCGAGCAGGTCACGGATCGTGCCGGAGCGTACGATCAAATCGACGTCGGTGCGCCCGACCAGGGGGCGCAGGAACTCAAGCTGAAAGTTGCGTGACAGAGTCGTCAGCGCACCGACTCTGAGGATCTGGCGGTTGGCCATGGGCCGCCCGTCGAGCGTGCTCAGCAACTCGTCGCCAGCCTGGAATACGGTGTCGGCATAATCGAGTGCGATCTGCCCGGCCTCGGTCAACACGAGCCGCTTGCCCATCCGCTCGAACAGCGCGTGGCCGATCTGATGTTCCAGTTTCCGGATTTGAACCGACAGTGCCGACTGCGACAAGTTCAGCCGCGCGGCGGCGCGGGTCAGGTTGGTTTCGTGTGCGACCATCCAGAAATAGCGAAGATGGTTGAAATTCAGCGCCTTCATTCGTTCTATAAAACAGAACAAAAGCTTCGAAACAATGAATTTAATTTGATATCATACGGCAGCTATCCGGCCTTCCAGGCGCTATTTGCGTGAGGGGAAGGGCTTTGCCGATCGAATTATTGCCTTGCGTTGCCCCGTTTGTGCTGCTCGCCACCGCCGCCGGCGGCATTTGGAGCGGCGGGCCTCGGCCCCGCATTCTGCCCCGGCTGGCTGAAGCCTCGGCGTTGATTGCACTGCTGGTGGCATTCGCTTCCGCCGTCGTCCTTGCCAAAACCGGGACGTGGAACAGTCGCATCATCGGCCTCGGCGATATCGGCTTTTCCCTCCGCCTCGATGTAATCAGCGTCGTGATGCTCATCCTGGTCTCGTTCATCGGCTGGGTCGTGGTGCGATATTCTGCGACCTACCTGGACGGCGAGGCCCGACAAGGTGCCTTTACCGGTTGGCTTTGCGCGACCCTGGCATCGGTCATGCTGTTGGTGCTGTCGGGAAATCTCCTTCAACTCGGTCTTGCCTGGATTGCGACGAGCCTCTTTCTTCATCGGCTGCTGCTCTTCTATCCGGACCGCGTTGCCGCGCAGAGGGCCGCCGCCAAGAAATTCGCCACCGCGCGGATCGGCGATGCCGCGTTGCTCATCGCGATCATCTTGCTGGCGCGCACCTATGGCACCACCGAGATCGGCGCGATCCTCAGTGCTGCGCGTGATGGGAGCGGCGGAGGGCTGGCAGTGGCGGCGGCGGGATTTCTGGCGCTGGCGGCACTTTTGAAATCGGCGCAGTTCCCGATGCACGGCTGGCTGACCGAAGTGATGGATGCGCCGACGCCGGTTTCTGCGCTGTTGCACGCGGGCGTCATAAATGCCGGGGGATTCCTGCTGATCCGCTTCGCCGACGTCATGCTCCTCGCACCGGGCGTCTTGGCCGCGCTGGTTATTGTCGGCGGCTTCACCGCGCTTTTTGCCGGGCTGGTGATGCTGACACAGCCTGCCGTGAAGACGTCGCTCGCCTGGTCGACGGTTGCGCAGATGGGGTTCATGATTCTCGAGTGCGGACTGGGGCTCTTTCCGCTCGCATTGCTGCACATCGTGGCACACTCGCTTTACAAGGCGCATTCGTTTCTCGCCTCTGGCGGCGCGGTCGAACTGATCGCCTCGAACCGCCGGCCCGGCCCAGTCGCCGTTCCCAAGGCCGGTGCCGTCGCCCGCGCCTTCGTGCTGGCGCTTACGATCTACGGCATTGTCGGTTTCGGCTTTGGGTTTCAGCACAAAACGCCGCAAGCCATCGCCCTTGGTGCGATCCTCATATTCGGTGTCGCCTACATGATCGCGCAAGGGCTGGCTGATGCCGCGCCGAAGGCCTTGACCCGGCGCACGATCGGTTACGCCGTCGCGACTTCGATAAGCTATTTCGCCCTGCAACTTTTTGCGAACTGGCTGACGTCCGATGTGCTGCCCACGGTGCCGGCGCCGGGGCCGCTGCAATGGGCGCTCATCCTGCTGGCGGTCATCAGCTTCGGCCTCGTCGCCGTCGTCCAGACGATGTTTCCACTCTGGGCCTATCACCCGGCAGCTGCCGGTCTGCGCGTGCACCTGTCCAACGGCTTCTATGCCAACGCGGTATTCGATCGGCTGCTTCGCGGCTGGCGGATACGCGGCACGGAGCAATCGTCATGACGGCGCCGGAACATACATTCGTGCGCGATAGGACGACGATAGAGGCGGCAATCGACGATGCCGCTCGTGCGATCCCGCCAGTTTGGCCGTTGGCTTCAAGCGTGGCGGTCAACCCCTATCTCGGCCAGACCGGCGAGTGCCTGAGCACCGTTGCCGCGCTTATGGCGCGGATAGCGGGTGCCCCCGCGACCATGCCGCGACACTGGTATCAGAAGCGCGTCGCCATTGGCGAGATCACAGATATGGACCTTCAGGCTGCGCTGGCGATCGCGCCGTCCGCCGTTCGTCCGATCAGCTTGGCTGCGCTGAAGGCCGCTGCGCAAAGCACCCCTCCTGAAACGCGGGCTTTACCGACCGTGGCGGACCTGGCGGCACGCGCGTCGAGCATCGACTGGCCGGGCTTGATTGCCGAGCGGTTCGGAGCGTGGGCGGCCGGATATCTCGACAAAGGCCAGGCGTTGTGGGCGGCACCGCGCGGCAGAGGTGCCTATGCTGAATGGCGCGCGGTTGCGACGCATGATCTGACGCCGGAGATCGTCGGGCTGGCGGGCTTTGCCAATCATGTCTCTAACGCGCCGGAAACAGCGACCGATGCCATAGCCAGCGTTGTCGACCGCCTTCGCATGCCCGCCGCGGCGCTCGAAACGTATTTTCATCAGATGCTGACGACGCTGGGGGGATGGGCGCAATATGCCCGGTATCGCCTGTGGCAAGCCGAGCTTGGCGGAAGCGTTGACTCGATAGCGACCGACTTCCTGGCAATCCGGCTGGTCTGGGAGGCGGCGCTTTATGAGCGTTACGCGCACTATATCGGCATTCGCTGGGAGTCGGTGGTCGCGACGCACGCATCACCTGTTGCACCGACCGGCGATCATGTCGTCGACGTCGTCCTCCAGGAGGCGTTCGAGCGCGCCGCGCAGCGCAAGCTGGCCGAGACACTGTCCGCACCGCTCGCCGGGGCAATCCAACAGCGACCCGCTCTTCAGGCCGCCTTCTGCATCGACGTACGGTCGGAAGTTTTCCGGCGAGCGCTCGAGTCCCTCAATCCGACGATCGAGACGTTAGGGTTTGCCGGTTTCTTCGGCCTCACGGCCTCCCATCGCCGCTTCGCATCGGATGTTCCCGAACACCGGCTGCCGGTGCTCCTGAACCCAGGCCTGTCGACCCGTTCGGGCGGCGCTGAGGATGCCGGAGCGGACACGGCCGTCAGGATCAAGGCACGTGCCAAACGGGCCTGGGGCCGGTTCAAGCTGGCAGCCGTGTCTTCCTTCGCTTTCGTCGAGGCGACGGGACCATTGTACATCACGAAGCTGCTGATCGACGCGCTAGGTCTGCGCAGGACGCCGGTGCCCGACGAACCCGCGCCGCATCCCGAGCCTGCGCTTGGTCTTGAGGCTCGGACGAAGATGGCGGAATCCGTGCTGCGGGCCATGTCTTTGACCACCGGGTTTGCAAGGCTTGTCGTTCTCGCCGGGCACGGTGCCAACGTCGTCAACAACCCCCATGCAAGCGCACTCCATTGCGGTGCCTGCGGCGGCTATTCGGGGGAGGTCAACGCGCGCCTGCTCGCCGCCCTGCTGAATGACAGCGACGTCCGGATGGGGTTGAACCAGCGCGGGATCGAGATCCCGGCGGAAACCCTGTTCGTCGGCGCTCTGCACGATACCACAACCGATACCGTCACACTCTATGATGAAGACAAGGACGCCGCCTCGCATCTGAGCGATCTCACAGACGCGAAGCGATTGTTCGTCGCCGCAGGCAAAGTCGCACGAGGCGAGCGCGCCCTGCGCCTTCCCCGTGGCACCGGCGAGGCCAGCCTAACCAAACGCAGCCGCGACTGGGCGGAGGTGAGACCCGAATGGGCCCTGGCGGGATGCAAATCCTTCATCGCCGCGCCCCGGCGGCTGATTGTCGGCAAGAATTTGGAAGGCAGTGCCTTCCTGCACAACTATATCTGGCGCGACGACAATGACTTCGCGGTCCTCGAATTGATCCTGACTGCGCCCGTGGTCGTGGCCAGCTGGATCAGCCTGCAATATTACGGGTCGACGGTGGCGCCGGACATGTTCGGGGGCGGCAATAAACTGCTGCACAATGTCGTCGGCGGCATCGGCGTCATCGAAGGAAATGGCGGCATGATGCGCGCGGGGCTGCCCTGGCAATCGGTCCATGATGGTGACCGGTTCGTCCACGATCCGGTTCGCCTCTCGGTATGCATCGCCGCACCGCCCGAGGCGATTACGGATATCTTGAGCCGCCACCCCAATATCCGCGCGCTGTTCGACAACCGGTGGCTTTACCTGTTCACGCTCGACGATGCCGGCCGGATGGCATGGCGTTATGCCGGTGATCTACAGTGGGAACAGGTGGCCGGAGAACTGCCACCGGTGCTGCCGGGATTGGCGGCATGATCCATAGATCTGGAGCCGCTAAGCGCGGCGTAGCGCCAATGGACCCGCACCCTAGAAAGGCGATCCATCTTCTGGACGAGCTGGGTGCAATTGGCCGCATGAGCCGCAGGGAGGGTCATCCATGAAGCGAAAGGGGCGTGTTTTGGATGTAAGGCAGGAGCCTGAGATCGCACTCGCGGTAGCAGATGCCAGAATCCAGTGGGTACTGGATCACCCGCATATTAGCGATTGGCTGAAACACGCGCTTCGAACAGCACACGGTCTCGACCCGATCGCGCTCCAGAACGATGTCGAGATGCTCAAGCATTTGATCATGCAACGGTCTCAAGCCCGGCTTGGGATCGCGTTAAGCACAGCTTGCCTCGTCTAGCTTGAAAGTCGGCTTCGCTATGCAGCCGGTCCAAAAGCAGCCATTCTGCTTTCGGCCCAATTGCTGTCGTTCGATTGGCACGACGGGTGGCGTCCGCAATTGGGCCGTTTGCCGACTGTCCGCTTTTGCACGGTGATTGGCGGTTAGCCGCCATCGCGGAAGTTTTTGCTGGGTTTCAAACATTGGTGCTTTTGCCTGTACGATAATCGTTTGGTGAGCAGCCGAAGCGTTCACGGAAGCGGCGGTTGAAGTTGGACACATCGCGAATCCCGCATTGCCAGGCGATACCTTCGATCTTGCCGCTTGTGATCCGCAGCACTTCGGCGGCGCGATCGAGCCGGGCGGCGCGCAGGATTTCTCCGAAATCCGCGTCCATCGCCTCGAATATCGCATAGCCGGTACGTCGCGATACGCCGACAACCAGCGCGACATCGGTCATCGTCAAACCCGGCCGCGCGGACAGCTTCTGGATCGTCTCACACATCAGGCGATAGCGCGCGATCTGTCGCGAGGGGGCATCGCTCGCCAGTGGATCGCTGCGGATGACCACGCCGCGCAGCAATTCACCGACGTGACGCATCGCGATCGGCGGTGGCGTCACGCCGCTGTCGATGATCGACCAGGTAAGCCGCAAATAGCCGAGCAGCAATTGGCCATGCTCATCGCCAAGATTGATTGCGCGTCCGCACAGAGCATCGAGATTGCGCACCGACCGCAAAGCCTCGCGCGGCACGCGGATCAGTTCAAACTGCCCTTCACGCCAAATCGAGCGGACCCGCCGTCCATGCGCAGCAAGGACGCCCCAGCCAGCCGGCAGGCGGGCGCGGAAGTCGTTCTGTTCAAACTCCACGGATCGTCCGGCGGTGGCGACGAACAATGTAAAGTCGTGATCGCCGTCCTTTAGCGTACGGTAGGTGCGTTCGACCGATGCGCCGTCGATCAGACCACGCGCAATTACTGCGCCATCGCCGAAATCGGCGGACCGCCAGTTCAGCATGACCGACGGGTTAGCCGCATCGATAAAACTTGGCTCTGCTGTGGTCAGCTTGCGACCGACATCATCGGCAAACAGCTGTGTCCGCAGCTCGGGCGCGACCATATCGGTCGAAAAACTGTGCAGTAGCATCGAGCCCCCGGAGAATCGCACATCAAGCACGTCGTTTTGCACGCTCAGCACTGTTGGGAACAGTGTTGCGGCGCAAAAAGCCGCGCCTGCTGAGACAATTAGCGTGCCGCGATGGCACAGAGGAGGTCCGTGATGCGTAAGTCGTTCCACAACGTGCTGATGTGCGGTGTCGCCGCGATGGCGATAGGATTGTCATCGGGTGCAATGGCGGATGCCGATACTTGTGGCGATGCAAGCGGCGTGCTGATTTGCGCTGGAGGTTATATCCCCGACGGAGAAACCATCACCGCGCTCACCCTCTTGGGCTTTGGTAGCTCCGCAAATGGTAACGGCGGAACTTCCGTTGGCTATCGTACATCAACTTTTCATTTTTCGACCGCGCTAGGCACAAATGCCCGGGCGCAAGGCGATTTCGCGGTGGCGATCGGGGGCGCGCCTGACGATCATAACAGTACATTGATGGGTAACGAGCCGACTTTGGCGCAGGGTGATTTCGCGATTTCGATCGGTAATGGCGCACAGACGTTTTCGACGGGAGCGATCGTTCTCGGCGTCAATGCGACAGCGGGCAGCGCAGGTGGCATCGCTGTCGGTCAAAACGCTGCATCAAACGGGGTGAATACGTCCGCCTTTGGCATGGGTGCCCATGCACTGACGGGGGGCTCAACGGCAGTCGGCAGCTCCGCCAACGCCGCCGGAAGTTCGACCACTGCGCTCGGCTATTTTGCCGTGGCAACGGGAGATTCGACGATCGCTCTTGGCGTGGGCGCAAATTCTTCCGGAACAGCTGGGATCGCCATCGGCAATTCAGCAATTTCAGCTTTGCGCTCGACGGTCGTCGGGACGTCCGCGAGCGCGCAAGCAGGAGATACGACCGTAATCGGGAATGCCGCCACAGCGACTGCTGCGATGGCTATCGCGATTGGCGGCGATGGCCCAGATGCCGACGCGGTCGGCGCGCGGGCAACCGCTGCAGAGGCCGTAGCGATTGGCAACGATGCGCTTGCTTCGGGCAACAACCGATCAACAGCGCTCGGCGCGCGGGCAATTGCATCTGGAAGTTACTCAACGGCTTTGGGCGGCGGCGCGACGGCAGCTTTTGCGGACTCGACGGCGCTTGGCAACAATGCGCGGGCCAGCGTCGGCGCGGAATCGACGGCAGTCGGCACTGACGCGTTTGCGCAGGCGATCCAGACAACGGCTATCGGCAGCGAAGCCCAAGCCAATTTCGCGAACGCGATTGGGCTGGGATATCGCGCATTAGGTGGAGGCCAAGGCAGCATCGCCATCGGCACTGAAGCAACGACAGCACCCGCCAGCGGTATTTCGAATGGCAATATCGCCATTGGCGCTTCGTCCGGCGCAGTAGGGGGAGGATCCGGTGGAACCGCAACCACAGCGACGGGTGGCGCAGCAATTGCCATCGGCGTTGCCGCTCAGGCCACAGGCTCGACGAGCCTGGCTTTCGGGTCCAGCGCTGTTGCAGCGGGGTTAGGCGGCGTTGCCTTTGGCGCTCAGTCCGTCGCGAGCGGTGCCGGGGGCATCGCGATCGGAACGGATGGAACCGATGCTGGAAACAATATTGATACAAACGGCGCTGTTGCAGGTGGCGCGCAGTCCGTTGCGATCGGCGTCGATGCGCGCAGCACTGGCACATACGGCGTAAGCTTGGGCAATTTTTCAAATGCGGCGGGCGTTGGAGCTGTAAGTGCTGGTGGATTCTCGGCAGCGACCGGCAATATCAGCACTGCGATAGGGCAAAATGCAATTGCGAGCAGCACAGACGCTCTGGCCCTAGGGGGCTACGCCACGGCTTCAGGCGCTCAGTCAATCGCTGTCGGTCGATCGTCATCTGCCGCGGGCGCGGGTGGTATCGCCATCGGTGGCGACGGTGCGGATGCAGATTCCAGCGGCGCGATCGTGACCAACGGCGGCATCGCGATCGGCGCGGATTCCTCCTCTACGGGTTTCTTGACCGCTGCATTTGGTCAACAAGCGAACGCGTCGGGCACTGCAAGTACCGCAATTGGATTTGGCGCTACTTCGACGAACCAGGGCGTTGCAGTCGGCGGCTCAGCGTCTGCGACAGGCCTTTATGGCGCGGCTGTGGGTCGTTTTGCCAATGCTACGGGAGATCAGGCATCGGCGATTGGCTACAGTGCACAGGCGACAGGCCTCCGCAGTATTGCTGTCGGTGGTGATGGCGCGGATCAAGACCTGAATGGAGCAAGCGCCAATGCTGCCGATGCCATCGCAATTGGCACCGACGCGCTTGCTTCGAACGCCAATGCCGTCGCCATCGGCACGACCAATGTTGCCACCGGCGGGATCGGTGCGACGGCGATCGGCAACCGATCAACCGCGAATGGTCAAGGTGCGGTGGCGATTGGTGATGCAGATAACGCGATCGGCTTTGGCGCGGTGGCGATGGGGTTTTCGAGCAATGCGACGGCATCGAACGCGCTGGCCTTGGGCAGTTCGTCGACCGCATCGGGTTCGGCATCGGTCGCGCTGGGCAATGGTGCGGTGGCCAATGGCATTGGCAATCTCGGGCTTGGCTCATCGGCACAAGCAACGGGGACGGTCTCGACCTCGATTGGCTATCTCAGCCAGGCGACGGGGGCATTCGCAACGTCGATCGGTGCCGCCGCCGTCGCGACCAACGCGCAGACGACTGCTATTGGCGGGAAGAGCACGGCATCGGGCATTAGCACCTCGGCGATCGGTTATATGGCTACGGCCAGCTTTGCGGGCTCGACTGCGCTGGGTGCTAATGCCGCGACAACCAAGGCCAATCAAGTCAAGCTTGGTGGAGCGGGCACATCAGTCGCTATCGGCGACATCGCGGCATCCGATGCAGCGCAGACCGGGACCGAATTTTACGTCACGGTCGATGCCAACGGCACTCTGGGCAAGGGCGGACAGTCCGGGGCTTCACTCGTCGCGATGCAGACGAATGCCGCGGTTGAGAGCCTGCAGGTCAGCCAGGCCGCGATCGACGATACCGTTGCCGCACAGGGGCGGCAGATTACCGCGCTCAGCACAGGGCTGCATCAGGCAAACGCAGGCATTGCCGCTGCTATGGCGATGGGTGGGATGATGGCCGTGCCCGACAGCAACATCTCGATCAACTTCAACCTCGCCACCTATCGCGGTGAACAAGGGTTCTCGGGTGGTTTCGTCGGGCGATTATCGCCCAAAGTCTACATTAACGCGGGCGTTGCCGGATCGACACGCAAGGGCTCAACAGGTGGACGTGTCGGTATCGCCTTCGGCTTGTAACGATAGAGCGCCCCGCTGGAGCTTCTCCAGCGGGGCGTGTTGCAACGCTATCGCTTTCCTCCAGTTGCCCAACAACCACCCTTGGGGCGAAGGCTGGGACGCGGGCGATGGCGACGCACCTATGCTCACCGAGCGCCAGCGCCAGGTGCTTGCTTTGCTGTGCGAAGGACATGGCAACAGGGAAATTCGTCGCCGCCTTTGCATCGCCGAACGTACCGTGCGCGCACACGACCGAATTGTTCGGCGCTCTCGGCGCGCACAGCCGGGTGCAGGCGGTGCTCCGCGCCCGCGCCTTGGGACTGTGCGACTGACAGGGCGTCTTAGACTTGCGCTAACCACCAAAAGTGCTCGTTCGCTGGCCGATGACCGCTTTTGGGAATAGCAAAAATCGTGCCGAACGGCCGACATTGGGCGCAAGGCAGACCAAAGCAGCGTCAACGGCCAATTGGCCGGCCAATGTGTCCCTTAAGAACGGCTGGGCACTATGCGTACTCCAACCCCGCCCGCCTGCAACGAACTGAGCAACCGCTAATCCTGCTTCAAGTGCCGTGAACAAAGCGATTTCTGGAACGGACAACCGTACCATTCGTAATTGAAGGGCGATTGTCAGCACGGAGATTGTTATGAAAAGCTATATGTTAATCGGTATTCTCGCAGCGCTACCGGCTGCTGCGTTGGCACAGGCGGTGCCTTCTTCGACCTACCTTATGAAAGCTGGTGCCAGCGATCTCTTTGAGCGCCAGTCTGGCATGGTGATGGCGAATTCACGCAACCCAAAGATCAAGTCTTTCGCTGACATGATGGTGCGTGACCACGCACAAAGCACGGCCGAGGTTAAAACCGCGGCCCGCGCTTCGCATTTAGCGGTTAAGCCTCCGCGCCTGAACGCGATGCAAGCTCGCAATCTCGTCGCGCTGCGGAATGCACGGGGTGAAGCGCGCGACCACCTGTACGTTCAACAACAGCAGGCGGCACATCAAGACGCGCTGAAGCTTCAGCAGGGATATGCGCAGGCCGGACGGGCGGCACCGCTCCGCCGGGTGGCGGGCAAAATTGTACCGGTCGTGCAGCATCATATCGAGATGCTGTCGGCAATGTAGCCGTGGTGGGCGTGGTGTTCCGCCCCACGCCCACCACCTCATGTGTCAGTTTGTGTTGTTCCGCCGGCGTGTGTCCCAGCCTTTTCGCGCTGCTGCGCTGCGCGCCTCGGGCGAACCCTTCTTATGTGCTCGACCGCCTGGCTTGGACGCCTTGTGCTCCACACGTTGGCCGCGCCCGGAACCTGATTTTTTTCCGCCGCCGGAATCCTTGTTGACAGTTGCCCAGGCCCGGCTCTCGGCCTGCTCCTTGGATACGCCCCGTGCCTCATACCCTTCTTCGATATGCTCAGCTTGGCGCTTTTGCTTGTGGGTGTATGCGGACTTGTCTCCACGGGGCATCGCAACCTCCTCTGTGTAATTTTGCAAAAACGATTTAATGGAGAAGCGGTTCAACGATTGGCAGTGGTCCAAGGAGGGGGGACAATCAGTTAGGTAGCGCGGATGTCGCGCTCTTTGGACGTGCTCCGCAACAAAACTTGTTGGGCGATCCCGCAGAGCCTCTCTGGCCCTCATCGGGCGGCTGAACGACAGCTCTTGCAATTTGCAAGTCGCCCATTGAACGACCTGTATTGGGCGCGTAGCTGCCAACGACGCCTATTTAGATGGCGGCCAATTCAACCCCAGTTGATCGAACAAAAAGGCTCCGACGTCCGCTTCCAGCGCGATATTTTCGTCAAGCGAGCTGCCTTGGCCGTGGCCCGACTTGGCGGAGGTGCGCAGATAAACCGGCGCATTGCTGCCCGATGCAACCAGCGCGGCTGTGAACTTGCGCGAATGTAACGGATTGACGCGTCCGTCATTGTCGCCGGTTGACATGAAAACCGCCGGATATTGTACGCCGCTGCGGACGTGATGCAGCGGCGAATAGGCGTAAAGCGCGCGGAATTGGGCCGAGTCCTTGACCGTACCGAACTCGGTCACGTTGAAAGATCCGTTAGGATCGAGCTCGACACGCAGCATGTCGTAAATGCCGACCTGGCTGACCACCGCCTTGGCGATGTTTGGATGCTGGGTCAGCGTTGCGCCCATCAGCAATCCGCCGTTCGATCCGCCCATGATCGCCAGCTTCTCCGTCGATGTGAGGCGGTTGGTCTTGAGCCATAACGCCGCCGCCGCGAAATCGTCGAACACGTTCTGTTTCTTGGTCAGCATTCCCTGCTGGTGCCACCGCTCGCCATATTCGCCGCCGCCGCGGATGTTGGCGATCGCATAGGCCCCGCCGGCATTGTCAGAGGGATGTGGCAGCCGCGGCGGGGTGCTGATAGCAGGCTGGGATGAGCCGCAAATCGAGAGCGAAGCCCGCCAGTCCATTTCGGTATTTCCACTCGGCACCCGAGCTGATCCGGGAAGTGGTTATGCTGTACATTCGGTTTCCCCTATCGTTGCGGAACGTTGAGGACCTACTCTTCGAGCGCGGTTACGACCTTTGCCACGAGACGGTACGCCTGTGGTGGAATCGCTTTGGCCCGATGTTCGCAGGCGAGATTCGGCGGAAGCGGGTGAGCGCAATGCGCGGCTTTCGCCACTGGAAATGGCATCTTGACGAGATGTACGTGAAGCTGAACGGCGAGATGGTTTACCTGTGGCGCGCCGTCGATCACGAGGGGGAGATCCTCGAAAGCTACGTTACCAGGACGCGTGATAAATCAGCGGCCCTGGCCTTCATGAAGAAGGCACTGAAGCGCCACGGTGCGCCTGCCGCCATCGTCACCGACGGGCTCAAATCCTACCGTGCGGCGATGACCGATCTAGGCAACGAGCAGAAGCAGGAGGTTGGTCGCCACGCCAACAATCGGGTCGAGAACAGCCACTTGCCATTCCGAAGGCGGGAGCGGGCAATGCTGCGGTTCCGACGAATGAAGACGCTACAGAAATTCGCCTCGGTCCACGCCAATGTCAGCAATCACTTCAATCTCGAACGCCACTTAGTCGACCGTCAAACCTTCAAGGAACGCCGCTCAGCCGCCCTGGCTGAGTGGCAGCAACTCGCCGCCTGACCCGCTTTCATCAAAGACTGACCTCCATCTTGTGGAGACGGGTTCGCGTTAGACTGATGGTGTGGACGGCGCTCTGATTGGCAGTTGATTCGGGAGAACCCGCTGCGAAGCTGTGATCGTTGTCAAAGCGATCTCGCACAGGAGCACCGTCCATGAGTAAGTTACCCATCGATTTGTCGTCTGTCACCACGGTTGGCCTCGATCTGGCCAAGCATGTGTTCTTCATCCACGCCGTCGATGTGCAGGGCCGGGTAATCCTTGCAAAGGAAGTTCGGCGGCGTGATCTTTTATCGTTCTTCACGTCGCTACCGGCGTGTCTGGTCGGCGTGGAGGCTTGTAGCTCGGCGCACCACTGGGGCCGCGAACTCACGGCATTGGGGCACGATGTCCGCAGGGCCGACCCTACCGAATTGCCTGCTTCACCAGGGCTGGCATATCGGTGATCGAACGAGCCGCGCCCGGCACCTGAGGCAGTATCAAGCACACCGTCGAAGGCGCGCTTGCCATCGGAGCTGCGATTAAAGCCCCGATAAAGGAAATCGCGCAGGAATCGCCCGCTTTGCGAATATCCATATCCAATGACCGTCCGCGCTGGGACGCGTCCCGCCAAGTCGTGGGTACGCAGATAAGACGCGACGTCGCGGACTGCGGCAAGGCCAAGGCCCGCGACCTGTGGCTGATCACCACGATAAGTGATCGTCACCAACGCCGAGCCCTCCACCGGCGTGTTCAACAAGAAGGCGCATGGATCGACTTGTGATTTTCCGTCCTTGTCGCGGCTCGCAAAGTGCCACCTAGCGCGTGGCACTACGACGCCGGGATCGTCGAAGCGGTGATGGATACGGAGTACCGCGGTCGACTCAGATGCATCCGCCGCGCAAGAACCCCCGACGCGCGCTGAGCCGCTGTCTCGCGGGCTACCCTCAACGCCCAAAAACTCAGCGGACCGTACAGTGCCATTCACCACTGCACGCGGTACGGTCAGCCCAAACGCCTTCTCGTCAAGATCGGACTGCCAGCCTGCCCACGCGAAGGTGTAGCCACGGTCAAACAGTGGCGCGTGCGCGACGTCCTTTGCCGCATCAGGGTTTGTCAGTCGGAAGCCGCTCACTTGGAAGAGGATACGATTGCTCTGATCGGTCCCCCGATTGGCCACTTCGAACAGCGTTGTTCCATTCGCCCTCGTGGTGTCTTTGGGACGCAGGACGAGGAAAGGACCATGATATTCTACCTTCCCGCGAGCATTTCGCGGCGCGAGGCGGATGTCGGTGATATCCCTCGCATCAGGCGCGTTGGGGTCAATTTCGTACCAGACCGTTCCGGCGATGCTCTCATAGGCACCTGCCTGTGACACATACCCTGGCGCCCAGTCGTGCTGCGAGCGTATCTCGAGGCGGACGACTTCTGCGTCTGCTGCGATACTCCACAACAACGCCCCCGATGCGGCGATCCTCAGTTTGTTCATCACGCTTGTCGCAGCCCCATGTTCCACACGATTTAAGCAGAACCGCCCGGCCTGTGCCAAGCTTTACAGCTTGTGGGCTGATAACGGCGGTAGCATTGCGCCCAATAGCCGCCGTTCGCGTTGCCGTTGCTCACACTCAAAAGCCGACGTAAAACGGGATCCGTGCGACTGGGGGAACAAGGGCCATGTTGAGACTCGTTGCGGCTGCGCTGGCGCTTTCGATCAGCGGTTGCGCGGTAGCTGAGCCGTTAGACTTCGATCAATATGTAGCGTCGATCAAGCCGGTCAAACCGGTTGCCCGGGTGACCTATGGGTCGGCGGCGTCCCAGCACGCCGATCTGTATTTGCCCACGAGCAAGGGGCCGCATCCGGTGGTTGTGCTCATTCATGGCGGATGCTGGCAGGCGAATGTCCCCGACGAAGCCATGGGGTTGAGCCAAAACGCCGCCGATCTGAGCGCGCATGGCGTCGCAGTATGGAATGTCGAATATCGCCGGATCGGCGAGCCCGGCGGCGGTTATCCCGGAATGTACGAGGATGTCGCAGCCAGCATCGACAAGCTGCGCGATGTCGCGGACCAGTATAAGCTCGACCTTCGCCGCGTGATTGTCGTCGGTCACTCGGCCGGAGGTCATCTGGCGTTATGGGCGGCGGCAAGGTCAAAGCTCCCGGCAAGCAGCCCGTTCTACCGCGCAAACGCGTTGCCGGTTCGGGGTGCTGTTTCCCTCGCGGGCGTCGGCAACCTCAAATATCACGCAAATTTGCTGGCGACAGTATGTCCCGACATCAAGATCGATCAGGTTGTTGGTCCGCTCGGCGCAGCGCGACCGGATCCGTTTGCTGACACGTCGCCTCGAAAGATGTTGCCGCTCGGCGTACCGACAATTTCCATAACCGGCGACTATGACCAAGAGGTGCCGCCTTATGTCGGTTACCTATGGCGGAGGGTGGCTCTGAAAGCCGGCGACAGCGCGACTGATATCGTCTTGCCTGACGCAGGCCACTTCGACGTGGTATCGGTGACGGCTCCCAGCTGGATCTTGGTTCGCAAGCAAGTCCTGACGATGATGGCGGCCACGAAATAACGAATGCGGCGGATGATGATCTCCGCCAGATTTCATTCGGTGGACGCAGGGTTCGGAGATTGATGCTGCGCGCACGAACGGCGCCGAGCAGTTGTGATTGAGGACATTTGATGGATTCTTTCAGAGACGACAGTTGATCGTGGGCAGCGCGGATAAGACCTCTGCGGTCATTATAGGCGCGTCGGGTGGGATTGGCTCAGCGCTCGAAGCCGCCCTTATCGAGGAAGGCGCATTTGAGGTGGTTCATGGCTTTGCCCGGTCGCGAGGCGGGGTGCAGCATCTTGATCTGCTCGATGAAGCCAGCATTGCCGCTGCCGCGGCGCACGTTGGCGTTGGTCCAGCGCCCAGTCTGGTGATTGTTGCTACGGGTATGCTTCACGAAGAGAGCAACGACCCAGAAAGGGCGCTGCGCGATCTCGACCCGAGCTGGCTCGCGAAGGTCTACGCAGTAAACGCGATTGGTCCGGCTATTGTGGCGAAGCATTTCTTACCGCTCATGCCCCGGAGCGGACGGGTCGTATTCGCGGCATTGTCCGCCCGCGTTGGATCGATCACCGACAATCGGCTCGGCGGGTGGCACGGATACCGTGCCTCAAAGGCGGCGCTCAACATGCTGGTTCGCAATATTGCGATCGAGGAGCGGCGTCGCAACGATCGCGCCATCATCGTCGCAGTGCATCCCGGAACGGTCGATACCGCTTTGTCACGGCCCTTTCAGGGCAACGTGCAGCCCGGTCGACTGTTCAGCGCCGACCGTGCAGCGATGCAGTTGCTCGACATGATAGACGAACTATCGGTGCGCGACAGCGGCAAGCTGTTCGACTTCGAAGGTGAGGAAGTTCCCTTTTAGAGGTTGGCTTGACCCCCACTGCCTTTTTGCGCTCAGTTTCGGTTATTCAACCTGTCGCCCGCCGATCCCAAAAGCAGCCATCCACCGTGCGGCCTGCGAACGTCCGATATTGCGTGAATAGTGGTTGGTCCGCTTTAGGTGCTTTCCTCGGGGTCCAGCCGTCGATTCAGCTGGAGCGCGAAGGCGGCTGAGCGTCAGACTGTGCCTTCCACAGCCACCAACGCTCTTGCTTGGCAAATTTTGTGTAGGCGATCGCGGGGTTCGCCAGGCCTTCCCCATCTAGGTGTTTGATCCCACGGTTTGATGGTGCGATCCTTTCGTTGGAATGGAAGGAAGCATTATGGGGCAAGTTCGTCATGGGAGCGCCACGACCACGTACGCTGTCAGAGCAGCAATACAGCGATCGCAAGCTTCGCTCGCGGCGCTGAGCCGGGAGCTGAGCATCAACCCGAAGACGGTGGCGAAGTGGCGTAAGCGAGCGACGGTTGAGGATCTGAAGACCGGGCCGAAGGCCCCCCACTCCACGACCCTGACCCAAGCAGAGGAGGCCGCCGTGGTCGCGTTCCGCCGTCACACACTGCTACCGCTCGACGACTGCCTCTACGCATTGCAGCCGTCGATCCCGCATCTGACACGCTCCGCGCTGCACCGCTGCCTGCAGCGCCACGGCATATCCCGTCTGCCGGATATCGAGGGCAATAAACCCACGCGTCAGCGCTTCAAGCGCTACCCGATCGGCTTCTTTCACGTGGACATCGCCGAGGTGCAAACCGCCGAAGGCAAGCTCTACCTGTTCGTCGGCATTGATCGCACCAGCAAGTTCGCGGTGACGCAACTGGTCGACAAAGCTGACAGGCGAACGGCGTGGGAGTTCCTTGAGCATCTGCTCAAGCCGTACCCTACCGCATCCATACGATCCTCACCGACAACGGCATCCAGTTTGCTGAGCAGCCGCGCAACCGGAACACCGCCTGGTCGCGCCAGATGCGCTTCGACATGATCTGCGAGGCGAACGACATTGAGCATCGTCTGACCAAGCCGAACCACCCATGGACCAACGGGCAGGTCGAACGGATGAACCGCACCATCAAGGAAGCCACCGTCAAACGCTTCCACTACGAGAGCCATGACCAGCTGCGGGTACACCTCGCCGACTTCATCGCCGCCTACAACTTCGCCCGCCGTCTGAAGACCCTCAGCGGCCTCACACCCTACGAATACATCGCCAAAATCTGGACTTCAGAGCCAGAACGGTTCATCATCCACCCGATCCACCAGATGCCGGGACTAAACACCTAGTGGATTGATTCCAACGTTTGGAACCCTCAGTTTCGAGCCGCAATGATGTCATCGGGATTGGCCTTCCAGGTGAAGGGTTTGGGGTCTGCGGCGTTGTATTCGCAGATGAAGCGATTGATGGCGGCCTGGAGATCGACGACGGAATGGAACACGCCGTTCTTGAGCCGGCGCCGGGTCAGCTTGGCGAAGAAGCCCTCGACGGCGTTGAGCCATGAGCACGAGGTCGGCGTGAAGTGGAAGGTCCAGCGCGGATGGCGGGCGAGCCATTGCTGGACCTTGTCCTTCTTGTGAGCGGCGTAGTTGTCGAGGATCACGTGGACCGCCTTGTCGGCCGGCACCTCGCGCTCGATGCGATTGAGGAAGCGGATGAACTCCTGATGGCGATGGCGCTGCATGTTCTGGCCAATGACCGTTCCGTCCAGCACATTGAGCGCGGCGAACAGCGTGGTCGTGCCGTGGCGCTTGTAGTCATGGGTCATGGTGCCGGCGCGACCCTTCTTCATCGGCAGACCGGGTTGGGTGCGGTCAAGCGCCTGGATCTGCGACTTCTCATCGAAGGACAGCACCACAGCGTGAGCCGGCGGATCGACATAGAGGCCGACTATCTCGGTGAGCTTCTCGGCGAACGCCGGGTCGTTCGACAGCTTGAAGCTGCGCCAGCGGTGGGGACTGAGACCGTGCGTCTTCCAGATCGCCTGCACCGTCGATGCGGCCACGCCAGCCACCTTCGCCATCGCCCGCACCGTCCAATGGGTCGCCTCGTGCGGCGGCGGTTCTTGCGTCAGGCGGACGATCTCGGCGACACGCGCGGGCGGGATCGGCGTCTTGCCGGGCGGGCGGGACTTGTCGCGAAGCAGACCATCGACGCCTTCGTGCATGAAGCGCTCCTGCCAGCGCCACACGCAGGTCTTCGACTTGCCGGTCTGGGTCATGATTGCCGAGGTGCCCTGACCGTCACCACTCAACAAAACGATGCGCGCACGCCAGACGTGCTTCTGCGGACTTTGGGGCGCCGCAGCGATCGCGTTCAATCGCTGACGGTCGGCGGCTGATAAGGTGAAACTGATGCCTTCGCGCATCCTCCCAACATCGCATGGCAGCGGACCGCTGGGAATCCCCGTTCGGACTCTTACGTTCCGGTCAATCCACTAGCACGGCATTTTTGCTCCACAGTCTGGGCACTCGCCGCCGTCATTGTAAAGTGTGCGACGTACGCACAACGGCTGGAGGGACCGATGGCGTACGGACATTTGTGAGGATTCTCCGACCTTGTCGTTCCTTCAATCATCGCAATTAGGGAGCCGTGATGACGAGTAGTTACCTGTCGAGGCCGCTCCTGACGATGTTAGGTGCGGCCGATGTCGATGTAAGAGATGTCCAGAAAGAGATCGCGCAGCAGATGGGGGGAAACCGTTATCCGGTGCTTCGCTCGGATCATCTTTTTGTCCGGCGGGTTCGCGAAGCTACCGGCGTGCATCTGACCGTCATTGCGTGGCGTTATAACAGGCTGCTTATGTCCATCGAGCAGATAAAGGACGGTCGCATCCATTGGATGTACCATGAGTTTAAAAGCAGCCAGTGCTCCTTTCGCTGCCGAACTCAGCAATCGGCAGTCGTCACTGGAGCGCTTCGCCGCAAGCATTTTGCTGTCGTTACCGATAAGATCGGCGTCCTGGCCGACGTCAGGATTGCTGGGTTGGACGAGCATTCCGCGAGCGAAGGATGGCTCAGCCTAAAGCTGGCGCCGGAATGGATCTCATTCTGAGTGTCGCTAATTAGCGTCAGGCGGCGAAGAGGCTAATCAGCCTGATGCTCGACTCGACCCCACAACGCCTTGGATCCTTCTACCTTGAGGATCTTTCAATCGTGGCGCTTGCCGCCTCCGCGGACCAAAACATCTCACCGATGCTTCCAGAGCTTGACGAAGCGCGTCGCGCTCGATTGCGTTCGCGCATCAAGCAGCTTGGCCGGCACAACTGGCCCTCTAGCCTTTACGGCGACCCGCTGCTGCGTCGCGGTTACACGCTGCGTCAGTGCTGCCGCTTGATCGCCACCCTGATGCTCCTCGATGCTCACCTCGCTCCCAGCGACGCCATTGCGCTCGCCCAAGCCAACGAGCTCAGCATACTGCGCGCGATAGCGCCGCGGCTGGAGACCGTCATCGTGGGACGATCCCTTGTCAGCGCCGCCGACCTGCTGATGGTCGTGCCGCTGGGGGAACTGGTAGATCTCGTCGCAGCCGAGCAGTGGCGCAAATTCCAGCCACAGGCGATTAGACTAGTACGCCGGCGGGACCTCTCATCATTATGGTCAGCCGACGCCGAGCTCCAATTTCCTGGCCAGCGGCTCGTCCTCGACATTGGGCTGGCCGTCTCGACCGCATGGCTTTGGATGCGCGAACGCAGATTGATGACGGATATAGCAGTCGAGGCGCTGCTGGATGAGGTCGGGGCCGCAGAAAAGAGCCCTGGATATTCAGGTCCAACAGCACCGATTTTCCGACAGCGGTAGATCGGCGTCACATGTCGCCGAACACTTGACATTGATTTGTTGATTTGGCAGACATGCGTTCAATGAGCTTGGGTCATCCCCGGCGAATCCTTGATCGTCAGAGGAGCGAGCGTTTGAACGAGTATGTCATCAGCCAGATCCGCCGGATTAGTGACGCGATGCTCCAGGCCGATGGCGGGGGCGCCTTTAGTAACGCCGAACGGATCGCCGGCGCCTTCGTAAACGGTCGCGCCGATTGGCTGCCGGAGAGGTACGACGACATTGGTGGCGCCCTCATTCGGCTTGGGGCTGAATGGCGCGAGGCCGTCGTCGAGGTCTGGATGCGCAACTATAATGGGGGGTGGGGAACCGCGTGGTTGGTCAACCGGTCAGAAGAAGCCTGATTCTCCAACGTCATCGGTCAGCGCACCACCAGCCGGGTCAAGATCACGACGAGCGAAATGGAAGGCCATGTGGGGCAGTTAATCCCGTTGGCGTCCTGCGCCACTTGACGAACGTAGAGTCAGATTACCGCGTGATGGCCGCAAGACGCGATTGGAAAGAGGAAATATGGGTGACGTCTGGAACAGCGTGACGGTTTATGGACCGGCACTGGAAATAGACCGCTTTAAGCGGCTGTGCATTGCTCCATCCGAGACGGTTTTCCGCTCGGGACAGAGCGGCTGGGAGGGTTGCGCTTGCACCATCTCCGTTCCGTCAGCGAGAACGAAAGATCCTTCACGATCGCCGAGCTACTACTCGGACGAGGTGTGGAATTTTCAGCAGTTCACACGGACTTCCGAGGTAGAATACTCGTTCTCCTTCGATACCGATGGCGAGTTCCCTGTCATCCTTTTCGAGTGCCTTGCAGCGAGCTTACCGAAGCTTTCGTTTGACTGCCGTTGCATTGCAAGCTTGGACGAGTTTATGGGCTTCGGATGGTTTAATGGTCCGCCGGGGAGTCAAGATTTCAGGCAGGACTATGAGGTCCCGGAGGACTATTGGGGCTAGCAGAGTAGGCTGAAGCGGAGCTGCACGGCCCAGATCGAGCACGACGCTCGCATCGACGGACTGCAAAATCGACGTCAAACTGATCGGGCGTTACGATCGGCCATCAAACATGCGCGAGGATCCCGCGCTCCGTCCCGGTTACACCTTGCGACAATGTTTCCGATTGATGCCCGCCTTGCTTCTGCTTGATGCCCATATCCCAACGAGCATCGCCACTCCCATCGCGCGCGCCAATGAGATCCTGCTTCTGCAAACCATAATGGCGCGCCTCGGGAATGTTGAGGCGCGAACGCCAGCAAACGATATCGCGGTCTTACTGCTAGGCGACTATTGGGAATGGCTAGATCCCGCCGAGTGGACAGTAAGCGAAGCTTATCGCGTGCGCACGATCCATCGCGCCGACATTGCTGATTTATGGACCGACGATGAAGGCCTTGGCTCAGCCGGACAGCGGCTCGTCATCGACATTGGCGGTGCAGGACGAACCATTTGGCGCTGGCTGAGGCTCGCGGCCTGATGCCGGCCAACGCACTCACGGAGCTAACGGGTGAGGTTGAAGGGATGTCATCACAACCCGTTTTTCAGCTTTCTGGGCACCGTTCTGAGCGACGGCATGACGCAGGAGAATAATCCATGTGGAATCCACTTGCCGCGGCACCGGTTCGTCCGTGGGGCAGCGGCTTTCAATCAGTGACAGTCGGACGGTCGCATGTCGTATTGCAGGCGCCCGACGGGCAACTATGGGACAGCGTGCGCGACGCATTTGGGCTGAACGCCTCGACATGTGCATGTGCGAAGACCAGACTGACCAACTCGAGCTGATGCGTGCCACCCTGCGTTGTATCGCGGAGGACATGCACCGCATCGACTCGGCGGCGATGATCGCGAACCTGTTCGGCGGCAGCACGCTTTTCTTTCGCCATGTCCTTCTGGACCTGTCCAACCGAGATTTGCTCGAGCACGAAGGGACAGTCTTCAAGCACGCCAGGCTGGCGGCGTTCGAATGGTCCGTATTGGCCATGCTCGAGGCGACCAAGCCGGCCGTCATCGATTATGACGATGCAACCCAGCAGCGTTCTGCCGCCAGCCAGCGCGGTGAAGAGCGCGTCCTCGCCATTTAGGGAAATCGACTATGCCCAGCTCCAATCATTATTTTCGAAACTGCTGCGCGGACACTCTGTTCGCGCGCATGCGCCGTGGCACGCTGATGCCGCAGGTTGATCAGGATCTGGATACGCCGATCTTCTTGAGCGATCGCGCTGTAGGGGCTGGCGAGCTCGCCATCGCCGACCCCTTCCCTGTCGCCAGCGATGGCGCTGTACGCTTCGTGCGCGGCGAGAGCGATGGAGGGCCGGCAGTCGTGATGGAGGAACGTGGTCAGGACGACGTCTGGCACGACAGCTGGGCCCTGCCTACGGATTCGGTCGACGCACGCGAGGGGATGATCGGTTGGCTCAACACCCAGAGCCACCGGTGGGATCGGTTTGCCAACATGCTGCGCCGTCGCGGCGCGGACGAACTCACCAAATGGATTTTCGAACTCATGGTGGTGCCAAACTCCATCCACGCCACCCCGGCTCGGTTCGAGTCGCAACGCTGGACGTATCTCCATCGACAGCCCCGCGCAGCGGGCAGAACCGACGACTGCTCGTGCCGTCCCGGCAGCGTGCAGCATAGCCGCGACTTGTGACAAGTGATGCTCAACCCCACCGCGTTGACACACGGTGGGGCGATGCATCAGGCCGCCAACGTGCGCAGCGGGACGCCCATCACCTGAGGATAAAGCCCGACCAGCGGATACCATTTATCGGCGAGGGATTTGCAGGCGGCGGGGGTCCGCAACCAATTCTGCCGCCGCTTCCCAAATT
>NZ_CBCRXM010000020.1:0-29804 GCF_965137005.1 Sphingomonas antarctica
CTGGGCTGGACGCTCGCTGCCTCGTCATCGCTGGTGTCACAACCGAACGGTTTTGACACAAGGCGGAACAGCAGCTTACGTCACCTTGACGCCTGAAAGCAGACCGAGAACTAACCACCCATTAGCGGACATTTACGAACCTCCTGAACGACCAGCAGCCTTCGTGCGAACCTGAATGACAGTGAATCATAGGCGATGCGTTGCCAATGCGGCGATCGAGCAGCATTCTCATCAATACTTAGGAGAGCCTGCGTGAGAATGATGCTTGTGGCCGGCGCGGCGATCTTGCTGGCGAGTTGTGCGATCGAACGCGTTGGTCCTCCCGGTGTAACTTTGACCCGACCAATCCGAGTGAAGGCGCAAGACGTGCAGGTGTTTAACGCGGCGGCGGACGTGAAACGTCATTTCACCGTGGTTGATGAGATCTGGGTCAAGGACGATGGCCAGACCCTTCCTCGCGTGTTGGAACGCCAGTTGCGCGAATTGGCCGGCGTACGCGGCGCCAACGCCATCATAACGGATCCTCTGAACCGTCAGCTGAATGGCACTCGAATAGATCTCAGACCCACGCTCGACGATCCGTTCGAATATTTCAGCGCGACTGCAATCTGGATCGGTGAAGGCGACCAACCCGAAAAGCGATTGGGCACTCCGCAGCATCGCTAGCCTTGTGTAACAGAACTGTCATTGCAGCTTCCACACATAAAAATTATGACTTCGGACTGGCGATCGACCAGACCACTCCGAACGGATCCACCAAACGTCCAAATCCACCGAAAGGCAGTTGTTGCCACGGTGTCATGATGCGACAACCAGCCGCCTGGCCGCGTTCCATCCAGGCGCCGCCGTCTGGAACAGCAAGATGCATCGCGATGCTGCGGGTCGGTTGAAAGACGTGCGCGGGATCTGGGTGAAAGTCTGTGAGATATACCGGACCACCATTGATACGAACCTCCGCGTGCCGCAGTCGCCCGTCCTCCTCGAAAGCCATGATTTTCTCGGCTACGAATGCTCGGCCCCAAAACTCGATCGCCTCACCTGCCCGACCGGCAAGCGATATATAGGGGACAACACGGGTTGACTCTTGCTCACTGGTCATGGCTCTGGTTCTCCATTCGTAGTTCGAGATAGCGGCGAAGATGGCCCAGGCTGGCGCGTGCGCCGTGGCTGCCGCCCTCAGCCTTGGCGATAATCAGCGCGCCCTGGATTGCCGCTTGGATGTGAACCGCCAAATCAGGGGCCTCGCCACTTGCAGTCCCCAACGCTTGGGCGAGGTCGGACTCTAGCGTCTTTGCGTGATCCAAAATTGAAGCAGCGCACGCGCTCGCGAGATCCGGGTGCGTCTTATGGACTTCTTGGAGGAGCGTGCCCGCATAGCAAGTGTAGCTGGCCACTGGTCCGTCGAGCAGAGCGATACGAAAGTCGACGTACGCGAGCACGCGCGCGGCCGGGCTTCCTGCAAGGCGATAACCACAGGCGCCGAAGACCGCTTCTGCCTGCGCACTCCAGTAACCGACAGCCTCGCGCGCGCACGCTTCCTTGTTCGGAAAATGGTGAAAGAAGCTGCCCTTCGTGACGCCGGCGGCCGCGGCGAGATCGTCGACGCGCATGGTGGCGTAGCCCTTCGCGCGGACAGCATCGATCGCCGCTGAAAGAAGCTCGCCCCGTCTATTCTGCCTCGCCATAACCCACCATACCCAGAAGTATGCCCCTGCATACCTCTGGGTATGGTTTCGTCAAGTGCCTGTCTGGGCTGGCCGGTATCGTGATCAGCTAGCCCAGGTTGCTGTGTCGGCGATGGCCTCGATATCGCCGCACTCAGTTATGCCGCCTCCTGATCAAGCCAGGGCGCCAGTACGACGGCATCGTTGCTGGCCTTCGCCACCTTCTCGGCAAAGCGCTCGGCCCGCTGAGCCTTGAGCGCTGGGATGTAGCCAGCGTCGGGCCTCAGCTCACAAATCCGCCGCAAGACGCGATCTTCGACGGCATCAACCTCGGCCCGTTCATCGAACAAGCGGCGCCAGCGCACGAGCAGCAGGCATGCCGTTACGACGTCACCCTCACAGATATCGATGACCAGATCCCACTGCTGCTGTCGATCAGCTTGGTGACCATGAACGGCGCCGCGGTGATCTTTGCCGGGATATCGAGGGCAGCAGCATATTCAGCCTGGTGCAGCGGCTTCATCTTGAATCCCCCGCTCGTCACCCTCGCAAAATCAACATGTGGTGCGCGACCGTCGCCACCGAATGCCATCCAGCGCCACGCTGGCGGTAAGGTCATGCTGTGACGTAAGACCGCACCCAGCAACACCGGCAAATCGTGCATAGCGCCGCCCCACGAAACGAGCTCACAGCCGGTTGGCGCATCGGCAAGTGCCTTCAGCACGTCGGCGACAATCGCCCGCTCGTCGTGATGTGGCGCGGAGAAGGTTTCGAACGTGGCGACGTCGAGATTGCCGTCGTCGTGCTCGATCATCATCATCACGGACGCGGTGACGATACTCTGGAAAATCCAGCGCGGCGTCTTGAGCGGATCTTCGCTGCGCTGATAGCCCCGACGCGACAGGGCGTCGTCGACGGGCGGGGACCAGCGCTCCATCTGCTGATAGCGCTGGTGTCCGGTCTCATCGAGCACGGCCGATTCAAGGTCAATCAGGATGTAGCTGCGCGGACGTACCGGCGCACTGGGGGCTTCGAACTTCATTTTCGCTCTCCGTATCATTGATGCAGTTGGGAAGGCGGGCGGGAACCATGCCCGCCCGTTGATCGTCAGCCGAAGCGGGTGATCGGCAGGATCGGCGCTTCAGGCTCGATCCATTCAGCGCCGCGGGTCACGCGACGATTGGTGGTGAGCAGCTCGTTGCCCAACCTTGCCGCGGTCACCCGGATGCGCTTCATCGCGCGCCGCCTCCCCTGTTGGAGACAGGTCGGCGTGCCCGGCAAGCGCACCAGCGATCCCCGACGGTCCGCCATGAAGAATTCATCTCCGCGCTCATTGACGAGGACGATTGGTTGGTTGGCGTCGACCGAATAGGGGATCACGTCATTGAGGATGTCGACGGTCAGCAGCTCACGATAGACCAGCGCCAGCGAGACGGGCTCCTTTGCATGGATGCTTGTCCAGGCACTGTAGATGAGGTCCTTCCCAACCAGCTGACCGATGCGCGCCAGTTCGTTGCCGACCTCGAAATCGATTGGCGAGCCTGCGCAAAAGGCGAGACAGTTGTTGGCCGGCCGGTCGGCTGGCCAACCCATTTCGCGACGGATAGCGCGCATGAACTTCTGCTGCTGCAGTGGTGAGTTGCTCATTTGTTCCACGATCTTTCCTTTCAGTTTCGGCCTGTTGGCCCGAGCTTTTTTCCCGTCACTCACGGCGCTCACTCCCTTCATTTCCAGCTCCCTTCAGTTGAGGATCCGCGGGCTGTGCCGCGCGGAGACGGCGACCAGGGCCTCGATCGCGCGGCGCAGCCGACGGACCGAGCGTGTGTTGCGGAACAGCCGCAGCAGCATCTTTTCGGCGGCTGCCTCCAGCCGGGGCATGGCGTGAGGCGGCAGGCCGCAGTCACGGGCGATGTCGCGCCACAGCGCGGCAAGCACGATCTCGGCATGCTCAGAGCCAGGGCCCCGGACCTCGATGATATCCACCCGCGACAGGAGCGGGGGGGGCAGACCGTCGAGCCGGTTCGCGGTCAGAACCCAGTTCACGTGCCTAAGGTCGATCTCGGCCGCGAGGCAGCCGTCGAAGTAGCGGGCCGCCGTCGATTGTTCGAGCATACCGAGCAAACTGGCGACCGGATCGCCCAGGTTGCCCACGCAGGCCTTTTCCACCTCGTCGATGACAACGACGGGATTAGCGGTGCCGGTGCGCGTCATCACCATTGCTGGAAAGCACGGCTGCGTATGCCGGAATCCGCGCGGATTGCCGGCGAGCTCGGCGTTGCTGTCGACGCCGGCAAACGATAGCACCGCATCGCCGCAGCCCGACAGCGCACCAAGTCGCCGCGCCAGATGGGTCTTGCCGGCACCCGGCGGTCCGACCAGCAGCATTGGTCGCAGCGATAGCCATGGACGACCCGCCCACAGGCTCATCGCAGTCTGATCGGCGATCCGGTCGATCGCCGATGCCATCCACGGTGCTTCCGTGCGCAAGGTCGCGGCGATGCGCGGTTCGTGCCCGTGCCGAGCTGGCACCAGCGCCGAAGCGCCAGCCAGCGGGAGGTGCGTGGTCAGCACATCGTATAGTGCGCTGATCGATGGCATGAACTGGCTATCCTCGAACCCGTCCGAGGGGATCGAGCGACATGGGCGGACATGCGGCTTGCCGTTCACCAGCGACATCACAGCCGCACCTGCGCTTCCGGCGTGGCCAACCACGCAGCGGTGGCCGTGACAAGCGCGGTGTCCTCAGGCTTTCGCTGGAGCCAAAGCCGCCACGTAGCTTTGACCCGGGCGGCGAGATGCTCGCAGATCGCACCATGATGGCTGGTGCGATGCGCGTCGTTTAACTCGACGCGGGTCATCGCCACAAACTGCAGGTCGTGCGCATGAGCGACCGCGTCGAACGACTTCGCTTTGCTGCCGCCATAGGACATCGCCACGTCCTCGACCTCGCCGGTAAAGGCGCGCTCAAGCTCACGCAGCAGCTTCGCTCCCGCCAGTCCGTCGCGCGCGGTCTCGGCAGCGGCGATCAGCGAGGGGACGAGGATGGTCTCCGCCTGCCATACTAACAGCCGCGTCGGTCGCCCTGCCAAGTCGTCAGCGAGCCATACCAACGTGTCGGCGGGGTTGTCGGTGACAGCCGTGCTGTGTGCTTCGAGCGTAAAGCTGAACGCCTGGAAGCGGTGGCGGACATGCAGCGTGGCGGCGCCCACCAGCAAGGTGCGCGCCGGGATCTGGCCCATGGCCGGCTGGCTTAACCACGCGGTGGCGAGCACAGTAGTATCAGTGAAAGACATGATCTTGGTCCCTTGAAACGAGACCGGCCCGGTCATCGCGGGGATGACCGGGCCGGCAGGATTGATGGAAAGAGGTTGGGATCGTCAGGAGGTGGCGAAGGCGCGTTCCTCCTCTTGTCGTTTGAGGCGGTTGGTCACCCGTCTCAGCGCCGCCGTGATGTCCGCGACCATTGCGCGCGGGCGCGCCCAAGTCGTCAGCTGACAGTCGACGAATGGCTGCAGGTGAGACAATTCGGGGGTTGCCTCAATGTGCTGAGCGAGAGCGGCAAGCGGCCGGGTGACCAGCGTCTCGTCACCCGAGCGACCCGCGATCCACGCAAGGTAGAGGCACAGCGTCGCCACGGCATCCTCCATCACGTAAAGCCGGATGCGCTCGTGCTCACCGGTGGCCCACAGTGCGCCGACTTGGGAACCGTGGACATCGGTTTTGACCGGGATGCCGATCTGGTCACAGATCGACGATAGCGACACCTTGCGGCCGTAGCTGGCGTACAGGTCCGCGAGGTCGGCGTGCTCGCCGCCGAAGCGATTGGAGGCCGCGTGATCGGCCAGCGCGGGCAAGTCCCACAGTTGCAGGCGCTGCGCCGCGAGCCGCAGGACAAGGGCATCGAACTGACGTCCGTTGAACGTTGTCACAATCTCGGCTGCTGCCATGCGCCGATCGGCTTCGCGGATCATCGCCGCCTCGTCCGTGGTCCCCGGCATAGCCACCATCGCGTCGATGTCGAACGTCCAGCCACCGGCGCTCTGCCTGGCTTCCGCGAAGCCGACCGCCACCGGTTGGTGCGTCGGCCACGGTGGGAACTGGTCGTCGGCCATTGGTGGTGTGATGGTCTCGATATCATATGCCAGAACGGCGTGCGGCGCGCGCGCACGATCTGGCTGGCGCATTGCATTCCGCATGCTTCACCTCATCATTTGGAGCGCGGGCTGACGCCCGCGGGATCGATCAAGGCAAGCTCGAGGCCTCGGTGCAACAAGCACCTTTTCCTCTCACTCACCCTGATCAAAACCCTGCTCGCCAGATGGCTTTTCCACAGCGGATTTAAAAAAAAGGGGGGCCATGGAGGTGTCTAGGACGAATGGGCTGTCGTTGAGGTGACCCGGCCGGTCGCCCGACGCCGTCACAGTCCTAACGAAGTTTAACGCGACCATGCCACCGCCTAGGGCCAGATATGGCTGCATCGTCGCCGGCCGGTCGGTCCTGAGGACCCACTAGCAGCCAAACGGCCGGACAAACTGCGGTCGCGACCGAGCTATGGCGATTGCAGCGGGACGCGTAATAGGCAAACAGCAGTCAAATAGTGAACCCAGTTGGTATCAGATCTTGATTGATGACTTGCGCGTGGCACGACGAGATGCGGGCTGGTCGCAACGGACCTTGGCCGGTCGTATTGGCGCTGATGCGCAAACCATTAAACGGCTCGAAAAGGGCGTTGGGTCGGTGACCACGCTGACCGCGGCGATGGCCGCTCTAGATTTTCGAATGTCTGGCTTAGGGCCCGGCAAAAATCTCGCTGAACAGTTGAGCGGCATACGGCGGCGGCGTCGAATGTCTGTCCTGCAAGTTGCACAGAAAACTGGGTTGTCTCCGAACACAATCGCTAGCCTCGAGCGAGGCGGAGGAACGGTCGATAGCCTGCTTCGTCTTTTGTCGACTCTCGCGCCCAAAGCTCGACGACGTGCGCCCGAGCGTGCCTATTGGGGCGACGGCGACAAACAGGATCGTGATAGCCGATTTACGCCATCCGAATTCATGGCTGGCATCTACGAAGCGTTTGGCGCAATCGATATCGATCCGTGTGCCAATCTCCTCAGTCCCGTAATTGCGCACCACCGGATCCTGTTGAGTGAAGGCGGTGACGGGTTGTCCGACGACTGGTTCGGCAGACTTGCCTTTGTAAATCCACCTTTCTCCGAACTGCTTAAGTGGCTTCGCCGTGCTCACGATCAGTGGCGAGCGGGCAATGTCGAAACCGTGGTCTGTCTGGTCCCGGTCAGAACCGACTCCTCCTGGTTTCACGAAACTTTGAGCGCTGATGCAGACATATTTCTCCTGCAAGGACGCGTCCGCTTTTTGAATTCGCATGGTACAGGACAGCACACACCATTTTCGTTGATGGTTCTGACGCTCGGTGCCACCGCCGAGCAAAGGGAACTCTACGCAACATTGACCCGAGGTTTTTGGCTGCAGCGATAGGCTCCGCCTTTTCAGCGATTTGATTAAGGACACGTCGCTGATCGAATTTTCGCCGGGTGCTACTATGACCGCGCTTGGGCCGAAGGCTGTCAGTCGGCTTTCGGCCAAATAGTGCGAGAAGCGGACCTCAATCACTCCGGGGCGTGCACGTCGCCATCCGAGATTGCTTCGATGATACGGCAGTCCGCAACGCGCCCGCCGTCGCAAGCCTCGGTCACCCGACACAGTTCATCGCGCAGCGTCATGAGGCGCACAATACGGTCTTCCACGGTCGCAAGATGAGTTCGCGCGATTGTGCCGACATCGGCACAACTGCGATCGGGGTCGCTAGAGAGCGCAATTAGCGAGCGGATCTCGCCGACCGCGAAGCCCAACGCGCGGGCGTGACGGATAAAGCCAAGGCGGCGGACGTCATCCTCGCGATAGGTCCGACGGTTCGAGTCAGTTCGTGCCGCCTGGGGCATCAGGCCGATGTCCTCATAGAAACGGATCGTGTTGACCTTTGCTCCGGTGCGCTTTGCCAGATCACCGATCATCAACATCCCATCGCCTCCTTCGATAAAAAGCGCTTGCTTCTACAGTGACTGTAGATCGTAGGGCCGGGTGGTGAGTGCAAGCGAAACCTTGTCGTGCGAATGCACGGGCGATACCGGGCGTGCGGAACGCGACCCAGCGTATCGGCGCGCGCTCTGGATCGTCATCATCCTCAATCTTGGTTTCGGCTTGGCGGAGGTAGCGGGAGGGTTCCTCGCGGACAGTCAGGCGCTCAAGGCTGATTCGCTCGACTTCATCGGCGACGGCTCGATCTCGCTGCTCGGCCTGGTCGCGCTAGGCTGGACAACGCACGCACGATCGCGTGTCGCGCTGCTGCAGGGCGTGTTCCTCGGCAATCTGGGCATCGGCGTGATCGCTTTCGCCGCGTGGCGCGCGGTGCATGCGGTGGCGCCGGAAGCTGCGCTTATGGGCGGGATCGGAGTGATGGCGCTGCTCGTGAATGTGACCGCAGCTTACGTGCTGTCGCGCTATCGCGAGGGCGACGCGAACGTTCAAGCGATTTGGCTGTTCAGCCGGAACGATGCGATCGCGAGCCTAGCTGTCATCGTCGCGGCGGTCCTCGTCGGCTACACGAGTAGTGCTTGGCCCGACCTTGTCGTGGCGGGCGTCATTGCGCTCCTGTTTCTCCATTCGGCGTGGTCGATCATTCGTGGCGCACTGGCGGAAGCTCAAAAGTCATGAGGGGCCATATTATTCTTCCCGTTCTTGTGGTCGCACTGGCGACGGTGACGAGTGCCGGGTTAGCCGTTGCTCAAACGCCCGCGCCGGGCTCGGTCCTGACGCTCGAAGAGGCGATTTCGGCGGGGCAAGCCTCGTCGCCGACCAGCGTGGCGGCCGCAGCGGGGCGCGACGTCGTCGAGGCACAGCGTCGCCTGGCGCGCCTGCGTCCCAATCCGTCGCTCGATGTCGTCGCTGAAAATGTCGGTGGCTCGGGCGCATATCGTGGTTTGGACGTGACCGAGACGACGCTTAGCCTAGCGGTACCAATCGAGCGCGGTGGCAAACGATCGGCGCGAATCGCGGTCGCCGAAGCGCAAGGCGGACGGGCGCAGCTAGGGGCTGTGGTCGCGGCGGCCGACCTGCGACTGACCGTGACACAGGCGTATAACGAAGCGATTGCGGCCGTGCGGCGTGTCGCCAACGCACGCCAGCAAGTCGGTATTGCCGCTGAAGGCTTGCGGGTGGCGCGTGCCCGCGTCCGCGCCGGACGCGCGTCTCCGCTCGAAGAGCAGCGCGCCGATCTTGCGCGCATCAACGCCGAGGGTGCCGCAGAGCGCGCACAACGAACGGCAGAGGCCGCGTCCCTGAGGCTTAGCGGCTTGACCCGGACTGCACCTGCAACACTCGATCAAGACTGGTTCTCGCGCATCGGCGATATCGGCCCCGAGCGGCCCATATATGCAGAAGGCACGTTGGCGGCTGTCGCTGCCGGAACCGACGTCGCCATTGCGGATGCGCAAGTTCGGCTCGCCCGATCCCAGCGCGTGCCCGACGTCACGGTCAGCGCGGGTGTACGCCGCCTCAATGCGACGAACGACGTTGCCGGCGTGTTCGGCATTTCGGTTCCGCTGCCCTTGTTCAGCAGCGGTCGGGCAGGTGTCGATGTCGCATCAGCCCAGCGCGCCCAACTCGACGCACTGCGGCGGGTAGCGGTTCTCGACGCTGAACGGCAGATCCTCGCGGCGCGCGCGGAGCTCGGCAATGCCGCGACGACTGCGCGGGCCGCGACCGGGCCGGCGCTCGTCACCGCGATCGAGGCAGCGCGCATCGCGCGGATCGGTTACCGTGAGGGTAAGTTCGGGCAGCTCGACCTGCTCGAGGCGGAACGCGCGCTTGCCGAAACGCGTGCGAGCGCCATCGACGCTTTAGCCGCCTTGCACGATGCTCGGGCTCGGCTCGAACGGCTGACGACCACGGCACCGTCGCCGTCGCCGTCGCCTCGCCGTCCCCGATGAAGGACCCACGATAATGAGGAGCCGATTGCACATTCTGCCAGCAATGCTGCTTGGTTTCGTGTTGGCCGGATGCGGACAAAGCGCGCCCAGCAAGCCGGATGAAGCGGCAGGCATGGCGGGTATGGAAGGGATGCCGAAGGGTGAAGCCGGAAAGCCTGCCGACAAGGATGCAGTCACGCTCACCACCCAGCAGATTACCGATGCGGGCATCGAGGTCGGGCGCCCGACTGTCGGCGGTGTTCAGGCCGCGCTTGAGGTGCCCGCTCTGATCGAAGGCGACCCCCAAGGCGTGCAGGTCGTATCGGCAACGATCGGCGGCCGCGTCGTCGCACTGACCCGCAACCTTGGCGAGCCAGTGCAGCGCGGCGGCACGCTCGCTATCCTTGAAAGCCGTGAAGCTGCGTCGCTCAACGCCGAGATCGAAGCGGCACGGGCACGGTCGACGCTGGCACAAAGCAATCTACGTCGGGAGCAACGGCTGTTCGCAGAGCGTGTCACGCCCGAGCAGGACCTGATCGCGGCGCGGACCGCCGCGATCGAGGCTAATATCGCGGTCAGGCTTGCGCAACAGCAGCTGGCCGCGACCGGCGGCGGCGGCGGGGCGCTCAATCGCGTCGCGATCCGCGCGCCGATCTCGGGGCAGGTCATCGCCCGCGCGGCGACGCTGGGTCAGACCGTCGCGGCAGATAGCGAGCTCTACCGGGTCGCCAATCTCGGCAGGGTGACGATCATGGCGTCGGTGTCTGCGACCGACGCAGGACGTGTCCGCTCGGGGACGAGCGTCGAGGTCACCGCCATCGGTCGCCGCCAGACTGGCCGTGTTACCTTCGTGTCGCCCGTGCTCGACGCCGGTACCCGTCTGGTCCAAATCATCGCCAGCCTCGACAACCGCGGCGGGCAATGGCGGGTCGGGGAACCGGTCAGCGCGACTTTCCAGCTCGCCGGAGCCGGCGGCAGCGGTATCGCGGTGCCGTCGACCGCCGTGCAATCGCTCGAGAACAAGTCCGTCGTCTTCGTACGCACCCCGAACGGTTTCCGCGCGGTTCGGGTGACGACCGGACGCCGCAACGGCGATCTCGTGCTCATCACGACCGGACTCACCGGACAGGAGCGGATCGCCACGACCAACTCGTTCACGCTCAAAGCCGAGCTCGGCAAGGGCGGCGAGATGGAAATGTAACCGGTGATTGCGCGGCTAGTCACCTTCTCCGTCGAGCGCCGTTGGCTCGTTCTGCTCCTCACCGTGATTGCCGCGCTGACCGGCATCTTTGCGCTCCAGCGCCTGCCGATCGACGCCGTTCCCGACATTACGAACAACCAGGTCCAGGTGAACGTCCTCGCGCCGTCGCTGTCGCCCGAACAGATCGAACGGCAGGTTTCGTTCACGATCGAGACGTCGCTTGCGGGCATACCGGGGCTTGAATTCACCAGGTCGCTGAACCGCAATGGCTTTGCCCAGATCACGGCGGTTTTCTCGGATTCGACGGACATCTATTTCGCCAGAGCTCAGGTCACCGAGCGGATGCGCATGGCTGAAGAGCGCCTGCCCAAGGGCGTGATGCCCCAGATGGGGCCGATAGCCACTGGCCTCGGCGATATATTCATGTGGACCGTCGAGTACCGCGAACTCAACCGGGTCAAGCACCGTGACGGCGAACCGGGGCTGCAACGAGACGGCAGCTACATCACGCCCGAGGGCGAGCACCTCGTCAGTGAAGCGGACAAAGCGACGTATCTTCATACCGTGCAGGAGTGGATCGTCGCACCACAGTTGCGCGGGACGCCGGGTGTCGCCGGGGTCGACTCGCTCGGCGGTTACGACCGCCAGTATCTCGTCACGCCCGACATGCAGCGCCTCGCCGCCCTGCGCCTGACGATCCAGGATCTGGCGACCGCACTCGAACGCAGCAACACCAGCATCGGCGCGGGCACCGTCGATCTAAACGGCGCAGGGCTGTTCGTCCGTTCGGACGCACGCGTCAGGACGGCCGACGAACTCGCGCGCACCGTAATCGCCTCGCGTGAGGGCGTGCCCATCCTGCTCAATCAGGTCGCGGCAGTAACCACCGGGCAGGGCATTCGCACCGGCTCGGCGTCAGAGAATGGCCATGAGGTCGTCGTCGGCACTGCCGTCATGCGCATTCGCGAGAACAGCCGCACCGTAGCAACGGCGGTCAACGAAAGGCTCACGGTGATTGGTCGATCGCTGCCGACCGATGTCGTCGTCAAGCCCGTTCTCGACCGTACCGAGCTGGTCAACGCAACCGTCTCCACCGTCGCGCGCAACCTCGCGGAAGGCGCGATACTAGTCATCGTCGTGCTGTTCGCGCTGCTTGGGAACTTCCGCGCTGCGTTGATCGCGGCACTCGTCATCCCGGTCACCATGCTGCTTACCGCCACCGGCATGCTCCGCGCGGGCGTGTCGGCCAACCTCATGAGTCTGGGCGCGCTCGACTTCGGCCTGATAGTCGACGGTGCCGTCATCATCGTCGAGAATGCGCTGCGGCGGCTCGGCGAACGCCAGCACGCACTGGGCACGCAACTGCCGCTCAAGGAGCGCCTCGCCGTCGTCGCGGCGTCGGCGCGCGAAATGATCCGCCCCTCGGTTTACGGGCAGGCGATTATCATCCTCGTCTACACACCTCTGCTCACCTTCTCGGGCGTCGAAGGCAAGATGTTCGAGCCTATGGCGCTGACCGTCATCATTGCGCTGCTGTTCGCGTTCGTTTTGTCAGTAACCTTCGTGCCCGCCGCGATCGCCGCGTTCCTTGGCAGCCGCGTCGACGAGAAGGAAAGTCGGATCATTACCGCGATCAAACGCCGGTATGAGCCGGGCCTCGATGTCGCGATGCGAAAGCCGAGCCTGACCATTGGTGGCGCGATCGGTGCCACGGTCCTGGCGGCGCTAGCGTTCACGACACTGGGTCAGGAATTCCTGCCCCAGCTCGACGAAGGCGACATCCTCGTTCAGGCGTGGCGACCGCCGGGGACCTCGGTTCAGCAGAGCCAGCAGATGCAGTTCGCGGTCGAGAAAGCGATCTCGCGCGAGCCCGAAGTGCGCTACGCATTCTCGCGCACAGGCACGTCCGAAATCGCTTCCGATCCGATGCCGCCGAACGCGACCGACACGTTCATCATGCTGAGGCCGCGTGCCGAGTGGCCCAACCCGGGCATGCCCAAGAGCGAACTTGTCGAGAGGATCGAAGCCAAGGTCACCAAGATCCCCGGCAACGCGTACGAGTTTACGCAGCCGATCCAGATGCGCTTCAACGAGCTGATTGCCGGCGTGCGCGGCGACATCGCGGCGAAGGTATTCGGCGATGACTTCGCGACGATGAATGCGACCGCAATGCGTATCGCCGAAGTAATGCGAAAGGTCCGCGGCGCGGCTGACGTGCGGGTCGAGCAAACCGAAGGCCTGCCGCTTCTCGACATTCGACCCAACCGCGACGCGATGGCGCGTGTCGGCGTGACCGCAGGCGACGTGCAGGACCTGGTGTCGGCGACGATCGGCGGACGCGAGGCCGGTATGATCTTCGAGGGGGACCGGCGCTTCCCAGTCGTGATTCGCCTAGCCAACACGTCAAGGTCGGACATGCAGGCACTTGGCCAGCTGCCGGTGCCGACGGCGAGTGGCACTTTCGTGCCGCTCGCCAGCGTCGCCGACATTGCGATCGGCGATGGTCCCAACCAAATCAGCCGCGAGAACGGCAAGCGTCGCGTGGTTGTTCAGGCGAACGTGCGCGGCCGCGACGTCGCGGGGGTGGTCGCCGACGCGCAAGCCGCGATCGATAAGCAGGTGGTGCTGTCGCCAGGCACCTATCTGCAATGGGGCGGTCAGTTCGAGAACCTAGCTACGGCTCGTGCGCGGCTGACGATCGTCGTTCCGATCTGCTTCGCCGTCATCATGCTGCTGCTTTACGGCGCGCTGGGCTCGGTACGCGACGCGGCGCTCGTATTTACCGGCGTCCCTCTCGCGCTGGTTGGCGGCATACTCGCGCTCGTCCTGCGCGGCATGCCGTTCTCGATCTCGGCGGCGGTCGGATTTATCGCACTGTCAGGGGTCGCCGTCCTCAACGGGCTCGTGATGGTCAGCTCGATACAGGTCCTCATGCGTCAAGGCATGGCGCGCGCGCAGGCAGCGCGCGAAGGCGCGCTCATTCGACTGCGGCCCGTCGCGATGACCGCCCTCGTCGCATCGCTCGGCTTCGTGCCGATGGCGCTCGGTCACGGAGCAGGTGCCGAGGTCCAGAAGCCGCTCGCTACGGTCGTGATCGGCGGCCTGATCTCGGCGACTTTGCTGACGCTGTTCGTCCTGCCGACGCTCTACGCTCGGTTCGGGAGCGTTTCGAGAAAGCTGGCGAAGCAAGACGACGATAGCCAGGCCCACCCTCAGAAAGAATATGCCTGATGCCGCACGATCATGTCCACGACCACGGTGCTGGGGGCACGCAGGACACGGCCATGCTCCTGCCAGCTTCGGGCGCGCGTTCGCGATCGGCATTGCGCTCAATCTCGGTTTCGTCTGCATCGAGGCGACCTACGGCCTCATCAGCGGCTCGATGGCGTTGCTCGCTGACGCCGGCCATAATCTCAGCGACGTCGCGGGTCTGCTGATCGCTTGGGGTGCGGCGACGCTTGCGCGCCGCCGACCGAGCGGTCGCTATACCTATGGGCTACGAAGCTCGTCGATCCTGGCCGCGCTCGCAAACGCGGTTCTGCTGCTTGTTGCGATCAGCGTCATCGCGATCGAGGCAATACGTCGGTTTGCTGAGCCCAGTCCGGTCGCGGGGACGACGGTGATGATCGTCGCGGGCATCGGCATATTGGTCAACACCGCCACCGCACTGTTGTTCATGCGCGGTCGCAAGGGCGACCTGAATATCCGCGGCGCGTTCCTGCACATGGCGGCAGACGCCGCCGTCTCGGCGGGCGTCGTGCTCGCCGACCTCGCGATCGTGCTGACGGGTCGAACTTGGATCGACCCCGTAACCAGCCTCGTCATCGTCGCAGTTGTTGCGTTCGGAACGTGGGGTCTGCTGCGCGATTCGGTCAATCTAAGCCTTCAGGCAGCGCCATCGGGTCTCGACCCCGCAGACATCGACGCGTTCCTGCGCGAGCAATCCGGCGTGACCAATGTTCACGACCTGCACGTTTGGCCGCTCAGCACCACGGAGACGGCGCTGACGGTCCATCTACTCGTTCCCGGAGGCTACCCGGGTGATGCCTTCGTTGCAGGGCTGGCGCAAGCGCTGGAGCATCGGTTCGCTATTCACCATGCAACGATCCAGGTTGAGACGGATGCAGCCGTGACTTGTGCCCTAGAGCCTAGCAGCGTGGTCTGAGCGGCCCCGCGAGCGGTGACTGACCGTATGTAGACGGACGCTTTGCCGAACGGGCGATTTTCCGCAACAGGCGGTTGCGATCATCCGGTCAGCTCTCAGGCAGCAGAGGCGAAAAACGTACGATGATCACCGTTGGCCTCCAGCCCGTGCCCCACGAGGTCTTCGTTTGAAACCCGCGACGATCGCCGTGCCCCGTGCAGTCTGGGTGCTGGGGTTCGTCAGCCTGTTTATGGATCTGTCGTCGGAGATAATCCACGCGCTGCTGCCGTTGTTTCTCACCACGACTCTGGGTGTCAGCGTTGCGG
The DNA here is from genome assembly GCF_965137005.1 of Sphingomonas antarctica. Taxonomy (NCBI): domain Bacteria; kingdom Pseudomonadati; phylum Pseudomonadota; class Alphaproteobacteria; order Sphingomonadales; family Sphingomonadaceae; genus Sphingomonas; species Sphingomonas antarctica. The sequence continues at coordinate 15,318 of NZ_CBCRXM010000020.1, forward strand.
TGGTCGGAGCGATTGACGGCGTGGCCGAGGCGACAGCTTCGATTACGAAGGTGTTCTCTGGCTATATTTCTGATCGAATCGGCAAGCGCCGCCCGCTGATCCTGATTGGCTATGGCCTGGCTGCGCTGACCAAACCGTTGTTCGCACTGGCTGGAAGCGCCGAAGTCGTCCTTGGTGCGCGCTTTGCCGATCGCATCGGCAAGGGCCTGCGCGGCGCACCGCGCGATGCGCTGGTCGCAGATGTCACCCCACCCGAGATTCGCGGCAAGGCCTTTGGGCTCCGCCAATCGCTCGACACAATCGGCGCATTCGCCGGACCGATGCTCTCCATCGGGCTGATGTTCGTTTTCGCCAGCAACATCCGCACCGTGTTTTGGTTCGCGATCATTCCGGCCGTCATCGCGGTGTTGCTTGTCGTCATGGGCGTTGAAGATGTGCCCGCAGCGAAGCCCGACGCAACAGCCCGCCCGCCCATTCAAATGGTTGATCTCAAGCGGCTCACCCGTCCTTTCTGGGAAACAACGGTCATCGGCGTTGTGTTCACGCTGGCAAGGTTCAGTGAGGCATTCTTGATCCTGAAAGCCAGCGCCGAAGGTCTGCCGCTTGCTTTGGCACCGCTGGTTCTCGTTGTGATGAATGTCGTCTATGCGCTGGGTGCCTATCCGGCTGGGCGATTATCGGATCGCATGTCCGCCCGCTCAATCCTCGTGGTAGGCATGTTTTGTCTGATCCTCGCGGATCTGATGCTGGCGCTGGTATCGGGCATCACGGCGGCATTTGTCGGGATAGCGCTTTGGGGCGCGCACATGGCGCTGACACAGGGATTATTTGCCAAGCTGGTCGCGGACCATTCTCCGGCGGAGCTGCGCGGGTCGGCTTATGGCTTGTTCAATCTCGCAACGGGCGTCGCCTTGCTGCTGGCCAGTGTGACCGCGGGGCTTCTTTGGGTCCGCGTGGGCGCGAACGCGACTTTCCTCGCTGGAGCGGGCTTCGCGTCGATTGCGGTGTTGCTGCTGCTCATACCGCAGTTTCGTTCGCATATTTGACGCCTCGCGCGGGGCGGAACGAATGCGGTTCGATGTAACAAATGTCTGCTTCTCGGCAGAGGCCTGGCTCGCTCCAATGACTGATATTGGGCGCAAAGCGACTCTGACGTCACGCCCGGACGAGCCGTTCGCCAAATTTTGCGTAAGGCGCCTCTGGGAATAGCGACTTGGCAAGCGGTGCTGGGTCGATCCCGTAATGCTGTCCCATCGCGTTGGCGATTAGCGCATCGAGCCCGAGCGTCGGTTTGAGATCGCGTCCCTCGTAGAGATTGGCGGGCGACAGTCCGGGCCAGTCAGCAACCACGCGCCCCCCTGCCACCGCGCCGCCGAGGAGCATGGCCGACGAGCCGGTGCCATGATCGGTACCGCCGGTGCCGTTGACCGCGACGGTACGCCCAAATTCGCTGGCGACCAGCACGAGGGTCTGGCTCCACGCCGGGCCAAGACCTGTTTTCAAAGCCGCAAGCATCGCATCGAGGCCCTTCAAGTGTGCGGAGAGCCGAGCCGTCTGTGCGGAATGCGTATCCCACCCACCGGTCTCGATCATCGCGATGCGCGCCGAACCGGGGCCAGTTAGCAATTTGGCGGCCAGTGCGCCGGTTGCCGCGGCGTTGGCGCCACCAGCGGCGGTCAAGTCGCTGGTCTGCTGCCGCGTCGCCATTGCGCTCGACCAGAGCGGACGCAGTTGCGCGTCATTGGAGTACATCTGGGTCACCCGCGCGAGCAGATCGTCCGACGCCTGGGGCAGCGCGGAGGGCGCATAGCTGGCGACTTCGACAGGACCGCGCAGCGCAACGGGAACCGTTGCCGACACCGCGATGGCTTGGGCATCGGCACGCGGCAATTTGGCGAGCAGTCGATTGAGCCAACCGTCGCGCAATTGATAAGCGCTGTTGCCACCCGTCTCGAGGACGTTCTGGCCATCGAAATGCGAACGGTCGCGATAGGGCGAAGCCACAGCGTGCGCGAACAACGCCTCCTTCGACGCATATATCTTGGCAGTTTCGACTAACGCGGGATGCAGCGTAAACATCCCGTCGAGCTTGGTGCCGCCTGGAAGGGCCAGCGCTCCCCGAGCCGGCGCAAAGCCCGGATCGCCCGTCGGCATGACGATGTTAAGCCCATCCGCCGCGCCGCGCTGGATAATGAAAACGAAGCGGCGCTCGGTCGCAGCCTGCGCTAGCGCGATCCTCGGCGTGGCGAGCGCGGCGGCGACAAGTCCTGTTCGCGTAAGAAGGTGTCTGCGGTCCAGCATCTTCATCTCCGCATAAATTCGGGCGCGACGAGCAACAAGGCGGTTGCTTGCGCCGGACTGTCGGCGCGGGCGATCGCTTGCGCCGTGGCTGACGTTAGGGTGCCAGGGAGCAACTGTGGCGCTAACGCGCGTGCGTCCAGCTGAGGCGCGCGCGCCGCAAGACGCTCTGCAGCTTCGACACGGCGAACAAGGGCGTCGGGACCTGCCCAGCTCGCGTCGAGATCATCGTAGCCGGCGGGCGATACGGGACGCCACACGGGTTGGCCAAGCTGCTGCATTAGTCCGACGACTTGCTGCCCTTCGAGTTGCTTAAATCCGAGCGCGCGCGACGAGGAAATCATCCAGTCCCAAGGCGATTTGAACTTGGCTTCCGGCGCCGTCCACAACTCGGGTGACTCAATCAAAGTCTCGTAGAGCGAGGGAAGGTCGCCGCCGGTTCGCCGAAAATCAGTTGAGAGCCGTTGGACAAGCGCGACTGGCGGCGCGTCACCGGCAAAGTGGCGCGCGAGTTTGGTGGCAATATGCGCGGCCGTGGCAGGACTGGCGCAAAAATCGGAAATGATATCGCGCGCTTGTGCCTCGCCGCCCTCAGCATATGTTTTACCGATGATCGTGCGCGTGCCAGGCTGGTGCACTGTCGGCAGGAAGGCAAATTGCCCCGGATTGTCCGCGACGCCGAGCAGCCGCGCACCGGGGCCGCGGCCGATCCCGCTGACGGTCCACCCAGTCAGTGCACGCGCGAATTCGGTAACGTCGGCCTGGGTGTAGCCGGTGCGCACGCCGAGCGTGTGCAGCTCCATGATTTCTCGCGCGAGGTTCTCGTTGAGTCCTACTTTGCGCTGCCCACGTGCCGCAATGCGCGCACCTACCACGCTGTCGGGACCGATCGATTGTGCCTGGTCGAGATAAAGGAGAATCGCCGGATGCTGTTCGACGGCGAGGGCCATGTCCGAAAACTTGCCCATCACGTTTGGGCGGATCGCTTCAAACTCGAGCAGTCCCGCCATGCCGACGACAGTCAGCTTGTCCGCGCTGACCGCGAAATGATTGGCCCAAAAATGCGTCAGGCGTTCTGCGAAAGGACTTGGGCTCGTCAGCGCGGTGGTAGCGCGTGCCCCGACGAGGGCGAGATAGTCAGCGCGGCCCGTCCGGCGCTGATCCTTGCGCACAGCCTGCATCGCCTGCTTCTGCTCCGTGTCCGGCCTTGTTTGCCCTTGACCCATGCTTCCCGCCTGCTGGCGCGTGTCGCGCAGCTCTGCGAAATAATCGGCGAGGTGCCCGGCGACCGTTGCGCGGCTCGGCGCGGCGGCAACGGGTGGCGGACGCGGGTCGAAACTTTTAAGCTGGCCGTTCAGCCAAGCCTTTGGATCGGTAGGGGCTGCTTCACCGGCACGCGCGCCGAGTCCAAAGCGATTGAGCGCAATTGCTTGAGAAGCGGCGGTCATCTCACAAGCTTTGGCGCTTTGAGTTGAATTTGGTGTGAACGACCAGCCCAAAACATGATCGTCAATTTGCACTAGTGCCGGAGGTTCGCTGAACCGGTCAACTAAGCAATGGATGTCTGCCTTCGAGCTTGCGCTTGCGGACGACCAGTGGCGACAATTGGGCGCAAAGCTGGCCACCCTCTGACGTTGCGGGTGTCACTTAGTTAGATTTTCAGGCTCCTGTGACCTGCAATCAATTGCCGGTAACGGGTAAGAATTGCGCTGCAGTTTTATTGGCTGTGTCTTGCTAAACGTCGTAAGCGCCGAAAGTGTAATCACCTGCTGAGGAATTGATATGCGCCTACTCGTTGTTGCAGCGCTTCTCCTCGGGTCGGCTGCAGTCGCCAAGGATCCGCCATCGACCTCGCCGCCAGGCATCGTTCCGGCGGTCGCGGTGAACGACCGCCCCGCCGAGGCCATCGCCCTCGACTTGGGCCGCAAGCCTGCACAGGTTCTCAAGTTTCTGGGGCTCAAGCGTGGTGACCGCGTCCTCGATCTGATGACCGGGAACGGTTATTATGCCGAGATCATCGGCAACGCGATCGGGAGCTACGGCACCGTGCTCGCCGAGGAGCCAACGGGATTTACGACCGACAAATCGCGCGCCAATTTCGCCGCGCTAACCAAGCGCGTGCCGAACGTTACGATGCTCGAGGGGCCGATCGCCGATTTCGATCCGCCGGCGAACAATTTCGATTTCACGCTCATGCATCTGGTTTTTCACGACCTCTACTGGTCGAGCGTCAAACCGGACTTCCCCGCGACCGATCCGAGCGCCTTTCTCAAGCGCCTGTTCGTCGCCACCAAGCCGGGCGGGATTGTCGGCGTGGTTGATCATGTCGCCGCGCTAGGCGGCGACACGCGGGCAGTGGTCGACAAGCTGCACCGCATCGACCCAGAGGTCGTCAAGGCAGACTTCGCGCGCGCCGGGTTCAAGCTGGAGGCGGAAAGCGACCTTCTGCACGTGCCTGCAGACGATCATTCCCTGCTGGTGTTCGACAAGGCTGTGCGGGGTCATACCGATCGGTTTGTAATGCGCTTTCGGAAGCCTGCGTAAAACGCATCCGGCATATAGTCGAACCGCCTTTCCACCGAATGTTGGGTTCTTAACGCTTCTGGCATCACGTTCCGATGACGTGTTACCCGGCATTTGGCCATTCCGGACGAGGCATCGCTGGCTCCGGCCTGGCATCGCCTATCGCTGCTTCGCTTATCGATATTGGCCTTCAGGCGGCGATCATTTCGCTCGTTGCGCAAACGCCGCGGTGTCACAACGAGCGCATAGCACAAGGCATGGGGCGCCCCAGGATGAAGAGCTGGGCTGCACCAGAGTGATGAGTCCAACGGCTGCTTTCAGGAAAGCCGGATCAAGCGCCAAATGGCCGAAATTGGGCGCATAGCTGCCTGATGGTTAGCTTATGCTCTCGTTTTTACGCGGCCCGTCTGGGTCAATCATCCACTCCTGCCAGACCAGGAGCAGCGCGGCCATAATTACGGGCCCGATGAATAGCCCGACCAGCCCGAGCGCGGCGAGGCCGCCGAACGCGCCAATCAATGCCAACAGAAATGGCAGCTCAACTGCGCTGCCCACGACCATCGGCTGAACAACATTGTCGCCGATCGTCATGACCACCGCGCCGAAAGCGAACAGCAACGCCCCGGCGAGCACGCTGCCGCTGCCGATCAGGATCAGGCTCGCCAGCCCAAATGCCGCCCAAGCACCGAACGGAATTAGTGCCAGCACAATCGTAAAGGTCGCAAACAGTAGCGGCTGCGGCACACCGGCAATTGCGTAGGCGACGCCGATCAAAGCACCCTCGCCGAACGACACGAGCAATGTCCCGATCACGGTGGATCGCACTGCGCTCGTCATGCGTATTGCGAAATCCCGTCCGAACGCGCCGAACATGCGCTCCGCCAGCACTTCAGACTGCACCGCGATGCGGGCCCCGCGCGCCAGCATCGCAGTTAGATCACCAGCGTGACTAGAAACAGCGCAGACTCCCTCGCAACCTCGCCGGCGATAAAACGCGTCCAGCCCAGCGCGGAGCCTGCGCTAATAGTCCCGAGCAGTGCATTTGCACCGCGCGGGTGGGAGAGATTATCTTGCCACCAACGGGCCGCATGACCACCAGCGAGCGGCAGGCCGGCGACCCAGCCGGGTGTCGGCAACCCGTCATGCTGAACGTGTTGTATCCAGTCGAGCGCCGTCTGACTCTCCTGCGCGAGCGACACTGCCGCGATCGACAGCGGCAAGATCACCAACAATGTAGTCGCTGAGGTGAAAATAAGCGCCAGCACAAACGGTCGGCCAGGCAAATAGCGTTCGGCCCGCTTGAAAAGCGGCCACTCGGCGATGGCGAACACGGCCGCCCAAGCGATCGGAGTCAGGAAGGGCAGGGCCATCCAGAGCGCGAGCAGCAGGATGGTGAGAGTGAGGTACAATTGGCGAGTTCGTACTCCAGCCGCAGACTTGCTCTGGCGCGTTGCTTCCCCCGGCAGCTCGTTCATGAATTGTGTCACCTTAATACGCGTCAATAGCTTGAGCGAACGAAGGGTTGAAGGGTTGCGGCGATTGTGCGGCCCAAAATGCCATTCATCGGACGGCGCCGAACAACGGCTGCTCTCTGTCTTGTTTTTGCGCTCAACATTCGAAGCAGCGTGAACATCGCACCAGTGTTGCGATTGGCAGCTTTCAGTAAACATCGGGCCCCTTCTGAACGGCGGCAACTGGGCGCGAACCTGAAGTCGCCGATTAACGGTGTGCTGGATCCGACCAAAAGCGAGCAGGCGAAATCGTGGGGAAATAGATCAGGATGTCCGCACCGGGCCTTAGCGGCAATGCATCGCGGACATCGGTATTCCAGGACTTAGGGTCGACACGCCAGCCAGCGTCGCCCCACTGATAGTGCGCGCGTCCAAAAGCTCTGGCCCAATCGGTTTGAGGCAGCGAGTTGAGGTCAACCCAGAAGGCCTGCTGGCCAGTGCGGGACAATACGGCGCCTAATGTGCCTGGCCCCAAATTGGGCAGCGTCTGCTCGATAACGCCGGCATGCCTGACCTCGTCGCCTGGCTTCCAGGCCACTGTCTCTGCCCAGAAGCTGCCGCGGCTCCAGGCGCTGACGACCGTGACGTATTTCGGACCAAGGCGCTGGCGGAGCACTTTGCCGATCGTCCCAGCGTCACGATACTCGGCCTGCTCGCCGAGAGCCGCCATGACGTGACCGTTATGTGCCCAGAAAGCGGTTGCATTCGCGCCGACTCTGGCGAGCAAATTCTCGGCCATGAAAACGTCGCGCCGACTGTAATATGAAGCGTCGACTGACGCTTCAGGAGCACGATTGACCTTGAGCGCTCGCTGGGGCGACGCTCGTCAGCAAGGCGGCAATGGTCGACATGGCACTAACAATCCAAAACTTCCGGGATATCGTCATGTTCATCTCCTTCGTCCCGCGCCGTGAGGATGCAGGTACAATTGGAGGCGTGAACTCGTCCTGAGGCGGCGCGACAGCGGCCGTTCATTGGTTCACCAGCCGTAGCGCGGTGATGGTCAGCTCTTGGCGTTCGCGCACTCGTGGTGAACGTCCGCTCTTGGGCGCATAGCCGCCCACCGGCTGACGCCCGTTTCGCAAACCTTCGATCCGGACCGCGCCATCGTGAGCTTGCTTCTGAACGACTCCGCGAACCGAGACCGGGCGCTTTACTTGCGGAATCCTCTCGATAACGTGCGCTCACTGAGGGGGTGTAACGATGAAGAAGGCTCTGCTTTTTGGTTTGAGCGTTGCGGCCACAGTTCAGTGTGGGCTGACACAGGCCGAGGTCGTTCGGCTGGAGATCAAGGACCAGCGCAACTGGGCTAGGGGACAGGCTTTCAAAGCTGGCCCGTATGAAGCCATCTCCGGGACAGCTTGGTACGAGATTGATCCGCAAAGCACGGATGCGCGGGAGATCACCGACATCAAACTCGCGCCGCGAAACGCGCGCGGCCGCGTGGAGTATCAAGGACCATTCTTGATCATCAGACCCAAGCAGGCGAGTAGCGTGAATGGCGCGGCCCTGTTCGAGGTCGCCAATCGCGGGACAGATCAATCTAACCGCATCCTGTTCGTCGCGGACGATTTCGATCTGAGCGACGCACAGCTGACCAAGGACGTAGCGCACGCTCCACTTATGGATCGCGGCTATACTTTTGCCTGGGCAGGATGGCAGTCAGATCTGCCGGCGAAGTCTTTTGGGCTGACTGTCCCCCGCGCCGCCGCCAACAGTACGGTGCGGGCAACGGCGTTTCTCAATGTTGAGGAAAGCCCCGCGGACAGCGGATCGGCAAAGATGGGAGGCTCCTGCGCTGCAGATGCTAACGACCCCACCGCCAGCTTGAAAATTCAACGCAGCTACGATGACGTTGGCTACGTTGTACCCCGCTCCGAATGGCGCTTCGCCACGCGCACAAAGGATGGCAAGGTCACGGCCGATCCATGCAGCTTTCTGCTTAACAAGCCGGTATCGGGCCCGGCGCTAGCGACCCTCACTTATCGTGGTGATCAACCGCTGGTGACGGGACTAGGCCTGGTAGCGGTTCGCGATTTCAACGCCTATCTCCGGACACACGAAATCGCAGGGCGCGCGCCACCAAAGACGATTATGGCCTATGGCTATTCGCAGAGTGCCCGCTTCCTGCGAGACTTCCTCTATCGAGGTTTCAATCACTCTGCCGCTGGCAGACCAGTTTTCGATGGCGTTCTCGACACGGGCGCGGGAGCGGGTCGCGGATCGTTCGCTCATCGCTATGCTCAACCTGGTGACGCGGGAAATTCTGTCGGTTCACCGCTTCGCGCAGTCGATCTCTACCCATTCTCCGATCTGCCCACCCGCGATATAACTGGTCGCGCACGCGAAGGACTACTCGATCGAGCTCGACGCGACGGCGTCAGCCCCAAAATCTTCCATATTTTGTCGGGCACCGAGTTTTGGGCACGCGCCGGCTCGCTGATGCAAACCACGCCCGATGGCAACGCTGCATTGCCTGAGGCGCCGGACACACGAACTTACGTCTTCGCGGGCACCAATCACGCGCCGCGTCCGGCGATGATGTTCTTGAAGCCTGAATTTAAGGCTGGCTATCCATACAACGATAATCAGGACGAGTTCGCCGCTATGCCAGCGCTCACTGAGGCGATGCGGCTTTGGATCGAGGATGGGACACAGCCTGTCGCAACCCAGCGGCCGGTGCTTGGCAAGTCGCTCGTCGCTCCAGCCGCACTCGCCTTTCCGAAACTACCAGGCGTTGCTGTTCCAAAAGAACCGCCGCCGGTCTGGCAGCTGGACTTCGGCCCTCGATATCGAAGCGAAGGCATTACGAGCGAACCGCCTCGTATTGGAGCGCGCTACCGCTTGCTCGTCCCACAGGTCGATGAAGACGGAAACGAGATCGGCGGTTGGTTTGGGCTGCGTCGCTCAGTTCCGATAGGCACATATACGGCGTGGAATGACACCAACAAGGATGCCGCGCGGTTTGGCATCATTTCTGGCTTGTCGGGCGCGTTGATCCCGTTCTCTTGGGACGAAGACGAACGTGCCGAGCGCAAGGATCCGCGAAAGTCGCTCATAGCGCGTTACGGTGGACGTGCCGGCTATATGCACGCTGCCGATGCTGAGATTGAGCGGCAGATCAACGCTGGCTTCATGTTGCCCGACGAGCGAGCATGGAACCATGAGATGATGCTGCTGAACTGGGCACACGCGGACGCCCTGTGGTACGTTTGGCCAGTCAAGCCTAAGTAAGGCGGCAGGGCGATACCGCTGAGATGCCAGACAAGGAGCACTCCACTGCGCACTTTTCGACGCTTTGAAATTTACGTCAGCTTTTGGTACTGATCAGCGATTGGCGGAACGACCGGGTTTGGGCGCAAAGTTGCCGCTTTGTTGGCAAGCCGCCCCACATCCTTGCAAGGCGACGGGCGACTATTTTCCCCGCGCCACCGCCCTGTCGAGTCGCTCGGAATAGGCGTTCGAAGCAGCCGCCGTCTTAGCGACTTACGCGCTCGCATCGTCAAATCGGCGCTGCTCGATTGCCTCGCGGATCCCGGGGAGGTTCTGTCAGACGGATGTGACAGCCGTGCGGCTGCTGATAGCGGACGGGGATCATCCGCAAATCCAGAGCGAAGCCCGCCAGTCCGTTTCGGTATTTTCACTCCGCGCCCGACATGATCCGAGAAGTGGTGACTGTTTCCCCGAAAGCCTCGGTGTCGTACCGGGGCACGCCGTTGACAAGCTGTATTGGTGATGTAGGTAAGTAACACACCTAGCCTGAAATTACTGAGTCACTTCATCGATCGGACATAAATGTTACTCGCCCGCGCTGCTGCCTTAGGTTTGACCCTGCTGGCGTTCCCCGCTGCTGCACAGGATGTTGTCCCGCTTCAAACGTTCCTGGAGCGGACACTTGCCGCTACCCAAGAGAAGGACAAGCTGCCTGCCGCCGCGGCCCTGGTTCACATTGACGGCAAGATCGTCGCCGAAGCCGCTATCGGCGTTCGTGCCATCGGGCATTCTCAGCCCGTGACGAAGCGCGATCGGTGGCACCTAGGCTCCGACACCAAGGCGTTCACTTCCACGATGATCGCTCGCTTGGTCGAAAAGGGGGTCATGCGATTTGAAGACACACTGGCGGAATCACTTCCAGCCTATGCGCCGCAAATGAACCCTGCGTATCGATCGGTGACAGTGACCCAGTTGCTTAACCACACGGCGGGCTTGCCGACGTTGACCGACGACAAGGATTTACCCGTTATTCTTGCGCTGATCCAAGGTGAGAAAGACATTAGCGCTCAGCGAATGCGGGTCACGCAAAAGTACTTGGCTGAACCACCCGCTTCAAAAATTGGCGAATATGAGTATTCGAATCTCGGCTACATGATCGCAGGCGCGATCGCCGAGAAGCACACTGGCAAGTCCTGGGAAGATTTGATTCGAGCGGAGATATTCAGACCGCTGGGCATAAGGAACGCGGGCTTCGGTAATCCGGCCAAGCCAGGGCAGGTCGGCCAACCATGGGGGCATACAGAAGTCGCCGGCGCGCTTGTTGCGCTGGACCCAGCCAACCCTACCAGTGATAATCCAGCAGTGATCGGCCCGGCAGGCACGATTAATATCAGCCTGAGAGACTGGATGTTGTTCGCGCAGGACCATCTAGACGGGGTGAACGGGCGCGGCAAACTGCTGAAAACCGCAACGTACCGAATTCTGCACACGCCTGTCACCGAGAGATATTCTTATGGCTGGGGTGTAAAGCTCGGCCCTGATGGCTCGCCGCTGCTCCTCACTCATGCCGGCAGCAACGGGTTCTGGGTCGCTGACATCCGTATCATGCCCAAGCACAACATCATCACTCTGGTTGTCAGCAATGCGGGCAACGAAGCTGCAAATCAGGCGATTGTCCACATCGGCAAGCCGCTCAAGGATCGTCTCAAGCCATTCGAGTGACTTAGATGGGGACGGCCTGGCGTATCCCGCGAGGACTACAAAATCTGCAAAACAAGAGCGTCGGTGGCTGCGAAAGGCACAGTCTGACGCTCAGCTGCCTTCGCGCTCCAGCTGAAGCGACGGCTGGCCCCCGGGGGGCACCCAAAAGCGGACCGACCGTTATCCACCCAATAGCAGACGTTCCGGCCTAATTAGCGCGCGTCCGAAAGCGAACTAGCGGAAAGCGAGCCGATTGCGGACATTGCCACGGACGTTCATCATGTTTGTTGATACAGCAAAATAACAGACGACGCTGGCCGCACTGACTCCCGTATCTGGGAGCGCCGTTGATCGCAGTCGATTTCGCGTCTGGCTGACAACGGCGGTTGTGTTAGGTTAGGCACGCAGGCGCTGTTGCGATGTTCGTAAATCACGATACAAGGGTGGTCCAATCCACATATTGGGCAAGTTGCTAAGTCATTGTTATTGCATGCACTTCGTGAAGGTTGACCCCTCCCGTAGGGGTCACCAAGGTCGCCTAGATCCGCAGAAATCCAGCATTTACGTTGGTTTCACCTCCGCCAGGTACAGCGGAAAGGTACAGCGGACAATCATGGTAGCGATGGCAGAGCCTTGGCGGCATCCAGAAACCGGGACATATTATCTGCGGCGACAGATTCCCAAACCGCTGCGCAGCGAGTTCGGGGGCAGGCAGTTGTGGAAACGCTCGCTTGAAACGAGGGATTCGAGCGAGGCGAGGACCGCCTTCACAGTGGCAAATGCCGAGCTGGAGCGGATGTTCGCGGCGGCGCGCGAAGCAATTGCCGAGCGGGCGGCACGCGATGTTCTGACGCCCCAGGCCGCAGCCAAGGCGGTCGCGCGGATCGCGGCGGTGAAGACCGGCAGCAAGTTTGACGGCTATCCCGTCCTCGGCAACATCTACGTCGCCGAAGAAGCGGCCTCGACGATGCTGGGAGGCGCGCAGCTCGCTGTCCTGCAGCCGTTGATCGACCGCGGGCTTCTTGAAGCGAGGGAGGGTGATCTGCTGCCCGGTGACGTGTGGCTCAGGTTCGTCCGGACGAGGTCACGAGATGATGCGCTGCGCATGGCAGAGCACATGCTCGTCTGGGTCCATGGCGGCTACCGGCATGAAGGGCCTTATGGCGACATCCCCCGGGGCCCAGAGAATGACTGGCGTATCATGAATGCATTGTCTGACGCGGTCGAGCGCGAGCAGGCGGCGTTACGGCTGATGCTCAGTAACCCTGTCAGGGCCATCTTAAGTCGGCTTCGTCCTGATATGAAGCTTGGCGAACTGCTCAATGCGTGGAAGGCCAAGACCCCAGCGCCGGGGGCGCAGGGCGCGCATGAGACTGCGACGACGGTCGCAGACTTCATCGACTATTTTGGCGATGTGCCAGTCAGCCGCATCACCGGCGACCACCTTTACAACTTTCGCGATGCGGTGGCTGGCTTGCCAAAAGCAATGCCGCGGGCGGATCGCGCCCTGAGCATCAACGCACGGTTGGTGAAGTACCGCGACCACGATGCGGCCAAGGTCGCCCCTGCTTCAGTAAAGCGCCGTGTGGGTCATCTGCAGGCGCTGCTGGCCCATGCGTTCAACCAGCGCTGGATAGAACACAGCACGGGTTCAGGGATTCGGATCGAGGGTTATTCGAAGAACAACGGAGGGAGGCGGCCTTTCCTCGACGATGAACTGGCAAGGCTGTTTTCAAGCCCGCTGTTCGTCAATCCGCAGAGCTGGTCCTTCGCGCGGGAAACCGTCAGCGACATGACGCTCGCGTGGTTTTTCCTGCTCGGCCTGACCAACGGTGCGCGAATCGAGGAGATCGGCCAGACCGAGCTCGTCAACGTCAAGACCGATGGTGGCGTCCGTTATCTCGATCTCGGGCCCGATGCGTCGGTCAAGAATGAAGGCTCTCGCCGGATGATCCCGCTGCACGCGTTGATCATCGAGCTTGGTTTCGACGATTATGTCGCCGCGCTTCGTCGTGCCGGCCATTCGCGCCTGTTCCCTGACCTGCGCGCCAACAAGTTCGACAAGCTGAGCCAAGCGACCTCACAAGTGGCAAATCGAGTGATAGACCGCGTCGTCACCGACGATCCGAGGCTGGCGTTTCACAGCTTGCGTCATAACTTCAAGGATCTGGCCCGCGACGTGCCGATCGAGAAGTACATCATGGACCAGATCATGGGCCATGCGGGCCTCACGGCAGGTGATCGCTATGGCTTTGGCGCGCGTCTCAAAACGCTTAGCCGCGAACTCAATCGCATCTCGTTCGATATGGTCAACTGGACTGCCATCCGGGAAGCCTTCGCGACCGTAAATTGGAATGCACGCTGAAACGCGGGGAATGATGACCTGCTACGTTCTTTTCGCTGAGCCGGGTGGCCAGTTTCAAGGGTTGCACCGCACCGTTGACGGCGCCGTTCATCGGGCTGCCGCCCTCGGCGCGACAACAATCGAGGGCGGGGGCGAGATATGCGTCGATGACGTGGCGACGATTTTGGAATCCACCTCTGCAGTATCTTTTGTCTGTGGGACTGGAGAAGCGTTCACACACTTACGCATTGAGCGGCATGGCATTTATGTATGATGACGCCCGTCTCGCCCGCGAAAAACTGTACGCGCCAATGAGTTTGCTCAGGAGTCTCAAGGAAACGGCGGGCGCTGGCGTGATGCGTCCAAGGCCCATGGACCTCACAAGGGTAATGTCAGACTAACCGGGCTAAATTACGATGTGCAGACAGCCACTTGGCAGGATCGCAGAGACCCTGCCTTTATCGTGTCATATCAACAGATCGTCGCTTGCCCTCACCGTTCCGGGCGTCCGCGACCTTGGTGACGAAGGCGATTACATCCCTTGGGGTAGCGACCGAGGAGAAGTCGAAGTCGGTGAAGTCGATTCCGCTCACGCTGAGTCCAAGCCTGTCGAGGAGCGGATCAATGACATCGTCGCGCACCTCTTCCGGCCCCATCGCATTAACCTTGGAGAGGTCGTCGTTCGGGTCGGGTCTGAAGTCAGGCACGAACGCCTGCTGACGAAGCAACTCCCACAACACGCGAGCTGCTTCAGCATGGTGCTCGTCAGCCGACAAAGCTGGGCACCCACATCAACACGTCGCTGGCGCTGACGGCGGCGTGGCGAGGGCGTAGTTTCCCTCTCTGCCGGTTTGAGGGCGGCGCTTTCCGGCTGGTGAGGGCCGAACCGGCCTTCGC
>NZ_CBCRXM010000021.1:0-23455 GCF_965137005.1 Sphingomonas antarctica
GAAACGGCTTCACCGCCATATCCGGCCTCCGGTTCCGCTTCGCTCCACCTCCGCCCGGATATGGCGGCGGCGAGCATAATCCACTAACAATCAACCCGGTCCACTCGCCGGGGGCAGGTCAGGAGCGGATTCGAACTCTCGATACGGTTCCGCGAAAGTTCACTGGACAGCCTGTGAACCGGCCTCAACGATTCGCCCAGCGCAATGAAATTTCCCAGTAATTTAGGTGCCCATCATATTTGTCTCGGGCGCGCCAGCCTGTCGCGGCGTAGAACGGTTCGTTCATGCAACGAACGGGTGCGTTCGGGCATTACGCTCTCACTGATTTAACAGGAGAGATACAGTGACCAAGACATTCATGCTCGCGCTCGTGGCCGCGACTTCGCTCGTCGCCCCGGCGGCGGTGGCGCAGTCACCTTCGGACAATGCGCGCTTCCAATCGGCGCAGGACAATTTCAATCGTGAGCGCCAGATTTTCCGCGACCAATCGCGTTATCGCCAGTCCGACGGACGTTATCGTCAGGCGTCGGACCGGATGGATCGTGCATTCTCGGCCTATCGTTCGGAACTCGATCGCTATCAGCAGACCGTGCGCGCCTCGGGCTATGCGTCGAACGGCGGCTACAACAACAATGGCTACAACAACGGCTATAACGACAATTACCAGGACGATCCGAACTACGATCCGGCCCGTTACTATCGTGACGGCAATTACCAGGAGCGCGTCCTGTCTTCGGACGACCGCGTTTATCGTGGCAATGACGGGCGTTATTACTGCAAGCGGACCGACGGCACGACGGGCCTGATCGTTGGTGCGGGCGCCGGCGGCCTGCTCGGTAATGTCATCGACGGCGGCCATTCGCGCGGCGTCGGCACGATCCTCGGTGCGGTCGGGGGTGCCTTGGCAGGACGTGCGATCGAACGCAGCGCGGACCGCGATGCCAACGGGCAGATCCGCTGCCGGTAAATCGACTGCCTGAATTTTAGGCACGAATGCCCGCGCTGCTTGCAGCGCGGGCATTTTCGTATCTGGCGTTATCGCGCCAATGGGCCATGTTGCACTGCCGCAGGGCTGCGGCCTATGCTGTCCATAATTCGGGGATTCGACGCCACGTGAAAAAGATCGAAGCGATCATCAAGCCGTTCAAGCTCGACGAAGTGAAGGACGCCCTGCACGATGTCGGCGTCAGCGGGATTACCGTCCTCGAAGCCAAGGGCTTTGGCCGCCAAAAGGGCCACACCGAATTATACCGTGGCGCCGAATATGTCGTCGATTTCCTCCCCAAGGTGAAGCTGGAGGTCGTCGTTGACGACGATATGGCGGCGCGCGTGGTTGAGGCGATCGCTGCGGCGGCACAGACCGGGCGCATCGGCGACGGCAAGATTTTCGTCCTTCCCGTCGAATCCGCGCTGCGCATCCGCACCGGCGAGACCGACAGCGACGCGATCTAGTTTCAGTTTAACTCAAGAGCGGGACTCTCATGGCCAAGAACAAGAACAGCGCGTCGGACATCCTCAAGCGGATCAAGGATGAGGAGATCGAGTGGGTCGATCTTCGCTTCACCGATCCCAAGGGCAAGTGGCAACATCTGACCATGGTCTCGACCGTACTTGGTGAAGACGAGCTCACCGACGGATTGATGTTCGACGGATCGTCGATCGCGGGGTGGAAGGCGATCAACGAGTCCGACATGATCCTCCAGCCCGATCTGGACGCGGTCTATGTCGATCCATTCTCGGCCACGCCGATGATGATCATATTCTGCGACATCGTCGAGCCGGGCACCGGCGAGCTTTACGCCCGCGACCCGCGCTCCTGCGCCAAGCGCGCCGAGGCCTATGTCGCCAACACCGGCATCGGCGACACGGTCTATGTGGGACCCGAAGCCGAGTTCTTCATGTTCGACGATGTGAAGTACGAGAACGGCTATGCCGGTTCGGGCTACAAGATCGACGATATCGAACTGCCGACCAACACCAACACCAGCTATGATGGCGGCAATATGGGCCATCGCCCGGGCGCCAAGGGCGGGTATTTCCCCGTCGCGCCGGTGGATTCGGCGGTCGATATCCGTGGCGAAATGGTCTCGACGATGATCGAGATGGGCCTGCCGTGCGACAAGCATCACCACGAAGTCGCCGCCGCGCAACACGAACTGGGGCTGACCTTCGGCACGCTGGTCCAGACCGCCGACCGCATGCAGATCTACAAATACGTCGTGCATCAGGTCGCGCATGCCTATGGCAAGACCGCGACGTTCATGCCCAAGCCGATCAAGGAAGATAACGGCTCGGGCATGCACACGCATATCTCGATCTGGGCGAAGGGTGAGCCGCTGTTCGCAGGGAACGGCTATGCCGGGCTCAGCGACATGTGCCTGTATTTCATCGGCGGCGTCATCAAGCACGCCAAGTCGCTCAACGCCTTCACCAACCCGTCGACCAACAGCTACAAGCGGCTGGTCCCGGGTTACGAAGCGCCGGTGCTGCTGGCCTATTCCAGCCGCAACCGCTCCGCATCGTGCCGCATCCCGTACGGCACGGGCAGCAAGTCGAAGCGCGTCGAATTCCGTTTCCCCGACGCGCTGGCCAACCCTTATCTGTGCTATGCGGCGATCCTGATGGCCGGGCTCGACGGCATCCAGAACAAGATCCACCCGGGCGACCCGATGGACAAGAATTTGTACGACCTGCCGCCCGCGGAGTTGGAACAGGTCCCGACGGTGTGCGGTTCGCTGCGTGAGGCATTGGAAAGCCTCGCCGCCGACCACGCCTATCTGCTGAAAGGCGACGTGTTCACCAAGGACCAGATCGACAGCTATATCGAGCTGAAATACGAAGACGTCGCGCGCTGGGAAATGACCCCCAGCGCGGTCGAATTCGATATGTATTATAGCTCGTAGAAGCGATGGTTAAGTCAAGCGGTGCGAAGCACGCGCGGCTTAGCTACGACTTCGAAGAACCGATCGGCCTCGGGCAGGCCGCCCGAGGACCGACGTCACGGGATTTACTTCCGTGACGTCCCTGCCCCCACGCTTGCCACGATCAACCCACTGCAAGCGCAACTCGACGCCGCCGTCGCATTCTCGCACCAATTACCCCTAAGCCGCCGATCAGCATGCCCCAGGAGGCCGGTTCCGGTACGCTCAATGCCAGATTGGCGCTTAGCGCTTCGACAACTGCCGGAGCGGTGCCCGGCGCAAAATTAACGTGAAAGCTGTGCGTTGCGTCGACCGTGGCTCCATGAATAGCGAGCGTCTCGAGAAAGCCGTAGATATAAATCTGCTGCTGCGGCGCGAGCGTCAGCGGATGGCCATCGCAGCCGAGAGTCGTGTCGAGCGTCATTGTCAAAGATTGTGCAACAGCGCCCACGGCGTAGCCGCCGCGTCCCAATGTCTGGGCGTCCGCCGCCAGCACGCCAGGCGCTCCGCAGGTGAGGTCGGCGTCGGAAAGGAGATGGCCCTGCCATAGATCGGCGGTACCGACGACGAGCCGAGATCGCGCCTGACCATAGCTGTAGGGATACGACCCCGGACCGAGCGGGTTAGAATAATTGATCGGGGCGTAAGTGATCGAAAAATCGATATTTCCGACCAAAGGCAGTGGTATCGGAGTGGGGCCGTTATAAGTGTAGGCGAACAATGTGCTCGCATAAGCGTAGGACGTTACATAGCGCCCGCGTTCATTGGGCGGTGTGTAAGCACCGGCTTTCAAAATGGGCAAATCGGACGATGCATCCGCCGAAGTGAACGCGATCGCCGAACCGAGGCTTCGATTCTGCGCGTCGGCGCGGCGAATGTAACTTCCGTTTTCGATGCCCAAGGTCAGGCCATGATAGTCCTCGGCATAGGCATAGGGTTTGGCCACGCCGATCGGCACGGTCGTCAACCCAGGCTCGCAAACGTCCGCCGCTGGTCCGTTCGGACACGTCGCCGTGAGCGCATAAGTCCCTGAACGACTCGTAAAATACTCGGCGGCCGATGCGCCGGTCGCCGTAAATGTCAGAAATGACGCGAGTATCGCGATTCTCATCGATTGCCTCCCCCGATAGCTCGGAAAAGGTGTCAGGATCACGACTTGCCGTCAAATCTGCAGCCTCAAGTCGCGCCCACGCGGGAGCACATCAACTTTTGCCGAACCCAAAAAAAGGGCCGGAGCATCACCGCCCCGGCCCTCAATTCTCCAACGAAAAAGCCGAACGCTTACGCGCCCGCCAACTCCGCCGTATCGATCTTCACGCCCGGCCCCATCGTGGAGCTCAGCGCGACCTTCTTCAAATACTTGCCCTTGGCGCCCGACGGCTTGGCCTTGGTCACCGCGTCGAGCAGCGCGTCGAAATTGGCGCGCAGGTCTTCGGCGGGGAAGCTCACCTTGCCGATGCCCGAATGGATGATGCCGGCCTTTTCGACGCGATATTCGATCTGGCCGCCCTTGGCCGCCTTGACCGCTTCGCCGACGTTCATCGTCACGGTACCCAGCTTCGGGTTGGGCATCATGCCCTTCGGCCCGAGGATTTTGCCGAGGCGACCGACGACACCCATCATGTCGGGCGTCGCGATGCAGCGGTCGAAATCGATGGTGCCGCCCTGGACGATTTCCATCAGGTCTTCGGCACCGACAACATCGGCACCGGCTTCGCGGGCCTCATCGGCCTTGGCACCCTTGGCAAACACGCCGACGCGGACGGTCTTGCCGGTGCCCTTGGGCAGGGTCACGACGCCACGGACCATCTGGTCGGCGTGACGCGGATCGACGCCCAGCGCGAGCGCGACTTCGACGGTTTCGTCGAACTTCGACTTGGCGTGGCTCTTCACCAGCGCGATGGCTTCATCGACATTGTGCATTTTGGTCGCGTCGACGGTGATGGCTTTCGCCTTCTTGCTCTGAAATGCCATGGTTCAGCCCTCCACCACTTCGAGGCCCATCGCACGGGCACTGCCTTCGATGATCCGCGTGGCTGCGTCCATGTCGTTGGCGTTGAGATCCTTCATCTTGGTCTGGGCGATTTCGGTCAGCGCCGAACGCTTGATCTTGCCCGCCGAAATCTTGCCCGGCTCCTTCGAGCCCGCCTTCAAATTCGCCGCCTTCTTGATCAGGAAGCTCGCCGGGGGCGTCTTGGTCGCAAAGCTGAACGAACGGTCAGCATAGACGGTGATGACCGTCGGGATCGGCGCGCCCTTTTCAAGGTCGCCCGTCGCGGCGTTGAACGCCTTGCAGAATTCCATGATGTTGACGCCGCGCTGACCGAGCGCCGGGCCGATCGGGGGGCTGGGGTTCGCGGCGCCGGCCGGCACCTGCAGCTTGATATAGCCGGTAATCTTTTTGGCCATGGTTCACTCTCTTCCAAGTTTAGCGGTCAGGCAGACGCAGCAAAGCATCCTCCCGCAATGGTCCATCGGTAAATGGATGCGCGGACCACTAGGGGAAAAGCGGCCCGCGCGCAAGCTCAGCAAGGGCTCCTCAACCGAAGCTGTGCTTGATCGTGATATAGGGGATGACGTGCTGGTTTCGCTGGCGTTGTTCGAACGTATCGGGGTTCGGATTGGCGCGGCTCGGGGTGAAGAAAATACGGTATCGCGCCGACGTGACGTCCAGCGCGTTGCGCACCCCGGCGGTAAACGTCGTTTTCTTGTCCGGGCGATATTCGGCAAACACCGAACTATACGGTTGCATGCCGTAAAAACTGTCCAATTCGTTCTGGCGATATTGGGTCGACAGCGACGCGCTTTCCAGGTGAACGCCATACGCGAACTTGCCCAGATCCTGCCGGTAATCCGCGGTCCAGAACGACGTCGAATTGCCCGAGAACCGCCGCTTGCGCCCGGTATACGGGTCGCGGACCGACGTATCGACGATCGAGCCGTACAGCGTCAGGCGCCCGCCCTTGATCCCCAATTTGCCCAGCGGCGCATCGATCGTCCCGCGCCACAACAGTTCGCGGCCCGACCCGATATTACCCGGCGCGTCGAAGCCATCGGGCGTCGGAATGCGGTCCTGCAGCAGCGAAATTCTGGTATAGCCGAGCTCGAGCTTGAGCAGCCCGTCGCCAAGGAACGGACGGTCGAGCGTCAAATTGCTCTGCCACGCGCGTTGCGGCAACAGGTCCGCATTGCCGCCATTGACGCGGTCGTTGGCCAGTTCGGCGACCGAGATGAAATCCTCGAACTGCAGCTGCGCGACCGTGCGCTGGACCGACAATTGCGCGTGCAGATCGGGCAATTGCCAATCGAGCGTCGCCTTGGGTTTGAGGAATTTGAGCGTACGGTCGGCCAAGGCGTCGCCGCGCACCGTCAACTTCGATGCTTCGTACGTCACCCCGACGTCGAGCCGCAGCTTGTTGGCGATCGGCCGCCCGACATTGGCGAACACCTCCCCGCGATATTCCTTCACGATCGCGTGATCGATCGGCAGGTCGATGGGCGTGCGGCCGCCCGTCGCGTCGAATACGGACAGGTCGACATCGCTGACCAGCCGGTTGATTGCCGCCTCCCCGCCAATCTCCGCGCTCCACCCATTCCAGTTCGACCGCGACCAGACGAGGCGCGCCAGACTTTCGTCGCGGTGGTCCGCCAGCAACTGCTCGGTCCCGCCGCTGACGATCCCGCCCGGGCGCACGAAACTGGTGTCCAGATTGTTGCGCTCGCGCCGCGTGACCAGCCCGATCAGCTTCAATCCGCCGCCCGCGAACGGCCGCGTCACGTCGCCGCCGATTTCCCAATTGTCGAACTTGTAACGCTGGAACAACCGGTCGTCGCGCGCCGGGCCGACCGACGGCGTCACCTGATTATATTGGCTCAGCTTGAACCGGTCGATCAGATAGCGGCCATTGAGATGGGCGGTCTTGTTGGTCCCATCATTATAGTCCCACGCCGCCGACAACGACGCCGCGGGTTCGCGCGTGTCGTTGAGCTTTTTGCGATATTCCAGCTGCTGCCCGCTCGGCAGCGCGGTGATACGGTCATAGCCCTCCTCGGGAAAACCATTGGCGCTGAGGTTGGCGCCGAGCGTGAAGCTCGACGGTCCGCGCTTGAGCACCACCGACGCATTGCCGTCGGGCAGATACCGCCCGGTGAACGTGCGATAGGCGGTCGCCTCGACCTGTCCCGTCATGCCCGATGCTGCCGTCAGCACGACGTTGGCGACTTGCGACTTGCCGATATATTCGGCGCCGAACTGGTCGCCCGGCGCGATCTCGATCTTGACCACGCGACTGGCGGGGATGCGCGACAACACGGTGTCGAGCGTGTCGCTCTTCGACGACGGCCGCTGCCCGTCGATCACCACATTGCCCGCCGCTTGTGAAAAGCCGCGCACATTCTGGTCGCCCTGATCGAAGCTGAACCCCGGCAGTCGCTGGATCATCTGCAGCGCGTTGGACGGGGCATATTGCTGAAAATACGCGGCGTCATAACTGGTCCGCGCAGCGCGACCGGGCTCGGCAGCCGTCTGCGACTGCGCCGGCGGTGTCGTGGCCGGAGTCGGTGTCGGCGTTGCCGCCTGCGCGAAAACGGGCGCAGCCGTTCCAGCCAGCAACAGGACGAGCAGGTTTTTCATATCAATGTCGCCCCATGATCCGGCGCGTGACCAGTTCGCCCGCGCTCGGCCGTCCGCCCATCGCCGCCGCGGCGCGCGCGAATTCGGGCGTCACGCCGTGAATGCGCATGTTGATCAGGTCGCCCGCAGGCAAATCGCGATAACCGGCGTCGGCCAGACCCTGGACCCATGCGGGGCTGACCCCGTGAATCCGCATGGCGATAACCGCTCCGCCCCGCTCGTTGCCAAGCGCGCGGTCGGCGGCGGTCAACCCATGCAGCCAGGCGGCGGTCACGCCATGAATGCGATAGGCGATGAGATCGTCGATGGTGATGCCGCGCTGACCGGCACTCGCCAGTCCCTGCAGCCAATCCGCGCTTGCGCCGTGGATGGTGAGCGCCAAAACCTGATCCAGCGTCGGGCGCGGATATCCAAAGTGGCCAAGCGCATCGACCGTCGCGATATGCGCGTCGAGCGCCGTCAGCATGAAACTCTGATCCTCGTCGGGCCGCGCGATGCCATGCCGTACCAGCGCATCGGCAAAGGCCGGATCGGCGGCGAAGCGACATGTCCCGGTCCCGCGTCTTGCCCGCATCACGCCATCGCAATCGAGCCGCCCGGCTTCGCGCCGCAACGTGAAATGGACCGCACCATCGGTGCGCATGTCGAGACCTTGGAGACTGTCCGGCGCGATGCCGAAACTGTTGCTGTTGGTATGCCCGGGCCGCGAGCGCTCGAGCTGGAGTTGCACCCGATCGGCCTTGTCGCTCGGGCTGATCGTCCAGCCGGTCTCCTGCGCCAATGCGCAACTCGATGTGCCGAGGGCGAGCGCCCCCACGGCCATGACGGCGTAGCGTAGCATGTCTCTCTCCTGAACTTGTCTGGTTTTAGTTGTCGTCGTCCGCGTCGCCGGCGGATCGCCGGGGTTCGCGCGGGGGTGCCGGCGGCTGTGGCATGGCCTGCCGCAAGGCTTGGCGCACCTCGACCCGAATGGCGCGCGCATCGACCTGGACCGACAGGGCATCCGCGCGAGCCCGGGCACCGGCGCGCGCCAAATCCGCGCTGACCCCGTTCACCCGCAACGCCACGAGCTCTTCGGGCCGTGGACGCGGTCCGCCCGCCGCAGTGATCTTGCGGACATAATCGGGCGTGACATCCTGCACCCGCAGGGCAATCAACTGCCCGGTGCTCAGCCGCGGATAGCCCGCCGCCGCCATGCCGCGAACATAGTCCGGGCCGATCCCCTGCACCGCCAGCGCGGTGATCTCACCGCCGCTGAGCCCCGAATAACCCAGCTTGGCCATGTCGCGGAGCCATTCCGCGGTGACCCCCTGCGTGCTCATCGCCACCAGTTCACTCGCGGAAAAACGCCGCCCGGTACGCTGCGCTTCGACCGCGCCGCGACTGGCCTCGTCGCGCACGCGCTGACCGGCCGATGCTTCGGCACGCGCATCGGCTGCGACAGCTTCGGCGTCGATCTGTGCCTGATAGGCAGAATGCTTCGGCGCCAGAGGAGCCAGAGGTGCAGCCGGGGCGACAGGAGCCACCGCAAGAACGGCGCGCGGCACAACTGGGGCGACCGCGGCTGCCGGGGCGCGCAGGGTCAACGCGGCGAGTGGCGTGCCGAGCCCGAGGCCGACGAGCAGCCCGACGATCGCAAACCCCAGCCCCGCCGGCGCACGCCGCAACTTCGCGTCCAGAACGCGCGTGACGCGCCGCCGCAGCGATCCCTTGCCCGGCGCAACGCCATTGGCGGCGAGCAGCAGTCCGCGACATTCGTGCCGTGCGTGGCCGACCAGGATCGCGGCGTAATCGGACCGATCGACTTCGTGGCGCAACACCGCATCGTCGGCGGCTTCCTCTCGCAATTCATGGCATTGGCGGGCCAGCGCCCAAACCAACGGATTGAACCAGTAAAGCGCGGTCGCCGCACGGGCGAGCAACAGCTTGGCCCAATCCGAGCGTGCGACGTGGGCCAGTTCGTGCGCAATGATCGCCTCGGCTTCGCCTTCTGCCGACAAGGCGCGCTCGTCGAGCACGATGGTCGGGCGGAACAGTCCCCAACTCACCGGCGAAGCGATATCCGGGCTGACCAGCAATGCCGCGCCCGACTTGAACCCCATCCGCCGCTGCGCATGCGCCAGCGCGCCGAGCCAGGCGGGCTCGACCAGCACCGTCGCCCGGCGGCGCAGTCCGAACAGCCGGCTGACCGCGACGACGGTGACGCCGCCGAGCAAGACCGCCGGGATCGCATACAGCCATGACGGCGCCATGATATCGCACAGCCACGCCAGTTGATCGCTGAACGCCCAATAGGGGAGGACCAACGCGGCGAACGGCACCGCCAGCGTAATCGCCAGCCCGAGATGCGCCACGAAGCTGCGTTCCGCCGCCGTGCGGTCGCGCATGACGCGCAATGCGCCGAGCGTCAGCCCGCTCGCCAGCAGAGTCTTGAACGCGACCTCCGCGACCTGGCCCATGTGGATGGTGCTGATCATGCCGATTTCTCCGCCCGCGCATCCGCGATGAGTTTTTCGAGCGCGTCGAGTTCGTCTTCGTCGAGCTGCTCGGTCATGCCGAGCAACGCCGTCGCGGCGCTGACCGGCGATCCCTTGAAGAATGTTCGCACGACCTGAGTCAGCGCAGTCGCTTTCGCGCGATCCTCGGCAACGCGCGGCGCATAGACGAAGCCGCGGTCGGACGCTTCGCGCCGGACGAAATTCTTCGATTCGAGCCGCGTCAGCATCGCACGAATCGCCGACGCGCTGAGCGTATCGGGCAATGCGTCGCCGACTTCCGCAACGGTCGATGGTCCACGCGCGTAGAGCAGATCGACGATCTGCCTCTCACGCGGCGCCAAACGGTCCAGCATCCCCGAATCCTCCAAACTACATTTGTAGCTTTAAGCTACATTTGTAGCGCCCCGCAAGCATTATTTTTGCTCGCTCCCTGATAGCCTGCGTAACGACCTCATCTTTCGCGCCGCTGAACAGCCGTCCTGAAACTTAGACCAGTTAGGGTCGTTAGGTCCGCGAACCCCAAGGAGATTTCCGTGCCGTACATTCTCACCGACGATGAAGTCGAAATCTACGTCAAGGCCTGGGGTCCCGAGGGCGGCAAGCCCGTCGTATTGATCCACGGCTGGCCGCTCAGCGCCGACAGCTGGGACGACATTGCCAACAAGCTCGCCGACAATGGCTATCGCGCCATCGCTTACGATCGCCGCGGTTTCGGCCGGTCGGATCAACCCGATGGCGGCTATGATTACGACACGCTCGCCAGTGACCTTGGCGCGGTCCTCGAAGAATATGCCGACGGTCAACCGGCGGCGCTGGTCGGCTTTTCGATGGGCGGCGGCGAAGTCGTCCGCTACATCGCCGGGAACGGCAGCGACACTGTCAGCCACGCCGTGCTGATCTCATCGGTCGTGCCGTATATGCTCAAGACCGCCGACAATCCGGACGGCGTGGACCAAAGCGTGTTCGACGGCATTACCGAAGGTATTCGCCAGGATCGCATGGCGTTCCTCCAGGACTTCGCCAAGAATTTCTACGGGGTCGGGCTGATCGACAAGCCCGTCAGCCAAGGTGTCCTGGACCAGTTCTTCAACCTCGGTTCGCAAGCCGGCCTGCGCGGGACCCTCGCCTGCGCGAACGCGTTTGCGACGACCGATTTCCGCCCCGATTGCGCCAGCGTAAAGGTGCCGACGTTGATCCTCCACGGCACCGGCGACAAGGTCGTGCCGATCGATGGGTCGGCGCGACAAGCGGCGAAACTGATTCCGCAGGCGCAGTTGATCGAACTCGACGGCGAACCGCACGGCACGCTCGCCACCTGCAAGGATGACATCGTCCGGCATCTGCTCGATTTCCTCCACGGCGAAACCCGCCCGGCCATCGGCGGGGGACAAGCTGACATTGCAGACTATCAACAAACCGCCACGTTGAACCCGACGCTGTGACGTTTATGGGGGGCGCGTGACCGAGACACCCGCGCCCTCTTCCCCGCTGACGATCCGCGATTTTCGATACTTCCTGCTGGCCCGGTTCTTCGCGAACTGGGGCACACTGTCGATGGTCGTGATCCTGGGTTACCAGTTGTACGAAACGGCGCGCGGGCCGGTTTACGGCATGTCGATTCGCGACGCATCCTTCTACCTCGGCTTGCTCGGGCTGGCGCAATTCGTCCCGCTGTTGATGCTTGCGCCGGTGACCGGCTGGACGGCGGACCGGTTCGAGCGGCGCACGATCGTTCGTATCGCCAACGGCGTCGATTTGATCATCGCCTTGGCGCTGACATTCTTCACCTGGTCTGGCACATTGACGCTGCCATCTCTGTTCGCGCTCGCCGCGCTGCATGGTGCCGCGCGCGGGTTCATCGGCCCGGCCAGTTCCTCGATCACCCCCAATATCGTCTCGGCCGAGCAATTGCCGCGCGCGATCGCGATGAGCACCATCGCGTGGCAGGCCGCGGCGATCAGCGGTCCGGCGGTCGCGGGCTATTTGTACGCCAGCCATCCGACCTCGGCCTACGTCTTCTCGTCGGTCAGCCTGATCGTCTCGATTCTCGCGCTCACGCCGATCCGTCGCGTCGTCCCGCCGCCGATGGCGCGCGACCGGCATCCGTTGCGGCAGATGCTCGACGGACTGACGTATGTGCGCGGCCACCGTTTCCTGCTCGGCGCGATCACGCTGGACTTGTTTGCGGTGCTACTCGGCGGTGCGACGGCGCTGCTGCCAGTCTACGCGCGCGACATTCTGCATGTCGGGCCGCAGGGGCTGGGCGAATTGCGCACCGCCACCGCAGCGGGCGCCGCGATCGTCGCGCTGTGGTTCGCGTTCAATCCGTTGAAAGACAATGTCGGCGTCAAGATGCTGTTTGCTGTGGCGGGCTTTGGCGGCGCGACGATCCTGTTCGGCATATCGACCTGGATGCCGCTATCCGCGCTGGCGCTTGCCTTGCTCGGCGCGTGCGACATGTTTTCGGTCTATGTCCGCTCCAGCCTGGTCCAGTTGCACACCCCTGACGCCATGCGCGGTCGCGTATCGGCGGTGTCGGGCGTGGCGATTTCCGCCTCGAACGAATTGGGCGAAGTTCAATCGGGCGTGGCCGCAGCCTTGCTCGGCCCGGTCGGTGCAATCGTCGTTGGCGGGGCCGCCGCTGTAGCGATTGCCGCCGGATGGGCGTATCTCTTCCCGGAAATCAGGCGCGCGCGAACCTTTGCGCCACCACCGCAAATTCAGGAGACTGTCGCATGAAGGCCAACAACATCCTCGAAACCATCGGCAACACCGCACACATCCGCGTGTCGAAGCTGTTCCCCAATGCCGAGGTGTGGATCAAGTCCGAACGCTCGAACCCCGGCGGGTCGATCAAGGACCGCATCGCGCTGGCGATGATCGAGGATGCAGAGAAGAGCGGAGCGCTTCAACCCGGCGGCACGATCGTCGAACCGACGTCGGGCAACACCGGCATCGGCCTCGCAATGGTCGCCGCGGTAAAGGGCTATAAACTCGTCCTCGTCATGCCCGAAAGCATGAGCATCGAGCGCCGCCGCCTGATGCTCGCATACGGCGCGACCTTCGATCTGACTCCGCGTGAAAAGGGCATGAAGGGGGCAATCGAACGTGCGGTCGAACTCGTCGCCGGCACCCCCGGCGCGTGGATGCCGCAGCAATTCGAAAACCCGGCGAACATCGAAGTCCACACGCGCACGACCGCGCAGGAAATCCTCGCCGATTTCGGCGATGCGCCATTCGATGCGCTGGTCACCGGTGTCGGCACGGGCGGGCATATTACAGGCGTCGCCGAAGTCCTTAAAAAGGCCTGGCCGAACCTTAAAGTGTTCGCGGTCGAACCAACCCTGTCGCCGGTCATTTCGGGCGGTCAGCCCGGCCCGCATCCGATCCAGGGCATCGGCGCGGGATTCATCCCCGCCAACCTCCACACCCAGCTGCTCGACGGCGTGATCAAGGTCGAGCCGCAGGACGCCAAGACGATGGCCAAGCGCGCCGCCGCCGAAGAAGGTATGCTGGTCGGCATCTCATCGGGCGCGACCCTGGCCGCCATCGCGCAAAAACTCCCCGAACTGGGCGCAAATGCGAAGGTGCTCGGCTTCAACTACGACACCGGCGAGCGTTATCTGTCGGTGCCGGACTTCCTGCCCGAGTAGCGATCGAGGAACGCCGCGCTGGCGTCGAGCACGTCGCCCTTGCCGCGGAACGGCCGCGACAGCGCCATCACGATGTCTTCGTGATTCAGTCCGGCATATTCCTTGAGCAGCACTGGCGCGCCGAGTTGACCCATGCGGCGCGCGAGATTGCGGGCGTTTTTGGGGCGCACTGTCGTATCCTCGGTGCCGGTGACCAGCATCAGCGGAGGCGCATCGCGCGTGACCAGCGCCAACGGCTGCGTCTGGCGATAGTCCGCAACACCCTGCATCGCGGCAATCGCTCTGCCGGTGAACGGGTAGAAATCATACGGCCCCGACAACCCGACCGCGCCGAACACCACCTTGGGATCGACGCCCGCCGCGCGCAGATAGCGGGGATCGGTCGCCAGCATGATCGCAGTATAGGCCCCTGCCGAATGGCCGGAGAAGGCGATGCGTTTTGGGTCGCCGCCATATTTCGCGATGTTCGCCTCGACCCATTTCACCGCCGCCGCGCCGTCCTGAACAAAGACCGGGAAACGCACTTCGGGCACCAGCCGATAGTCGGGCATCACAACCAGATAGCCCTTCGCGGCATAGGCGCGCGCGGCAAAGCCGTAATCCTCCTTCGACCCCTTCACCCATCCGCCGCCATACCAGAAGATCAGCACCGGCTTGGGCGCGGTGCCGCCGGGCCCATCCCAAATGTCGAGGCTGTGCCGGTTGCCCGGCAAATACGGAATGCTCGCGGCGACACGCGTCGCCGGGCTCGGCCACAGCCGGTCGATCAAGTCGAGCGCCGATGGTGGCGAGCGATAATAAGCGATGCCGATCAGCGTCAGCCCGAACAGCAACACCCCGCCGACGGCACTCAGTAAGACCTTGATCACGCCGCTTCGAACGCCTCGACCGGCAGCGCCATCATACTCTCCGCGCCGCTTTCGATCTTGCGGCGCAGTGCCATCGTGTCGGGCATAATCCGTTCGCCGAAGAATCGCGCGGTGGTCAGCTTGGCATTCAGGAACGCCGCATCGCCCTCCCCCGCGTCGAGCAACGCTTGTGCGGCCTTGGCCATGCGCAGCCACATCAGCCCGACCGCGACGGTACCCATCAGATGCATGTACGACACCGATCCGGCCCCGGCATTGTTGGGGTTGGCCATACCGTTCTGCATCAACCACATCGTCGCCGCCTGCAGGTCCGCCGTCGCCGCTTCAAGCTTACCAGCATAATCGGCAAGAGCTGGCGTGTTCTTGGCTTCGGCAACCTCGCTGGTCAGCACGCCCAGAAACGCCTGCAACCCGCGTCCGCCGTTCTGCGCCAGCTTGCGCCCGACCAGATCGAGCGCCTGAATGCCGTTGGTGCCTTCGTAAATCTGCGCGATGCGGGCATCACGGACGTACTGCTCCATGCCCCATTCGGCGATATAGCCATGCCCGCCATAGACCTGCTGGCTGTTGACCGCGATTTCGAACCCCTTGTCTGTGCCATAGCCCTTGATCACCGGGGTCAGCAGCTGAAGGATATCGTCAGCGACCTGCCGATCCGCCTCGTCGGTCGCTTTGTGCGCGAGGTCGACCTGCAATCCGCCCCACAGGATTAGTGCGCGCAGCCCTTCGGTCAGCGCCTTGGCCTCCATCAGCATGCGGCGCACGTCCGGATGAACGAACAAGGTGTCGGCCTTTTGCTCGGGCTCCGCCTTGCCGGTCAGCGCGCGCCCCTGACGGCGGTCCTTCGCGTAGTGGACGGCGTTCTGATACGCGACCTCGCCCAGCGCCATGCCTTGAAGTCCGACGCCCAGCCGCGCGGCATTCATCATGATGAACATCGCGGCGAGGCCCTTCATCTCCTCACCGACGAGGAAGCCGGTCGCGCCGTCGTAATTCATGACGCAGGTCGAATTGCCGTGAATGCCCATCTTGTGTTCGATCGACCCGCACGACACCGCGTTGCGCGCGCCCAGCGAGCCGTCGTCGCCGACCATGAACTTGGGCACGATGAACAGGCTGATGCCCTTGACGCTGTCCGGCGCGCCGGGGGTCTTGGCCAGCACCAGATGGATGATGTTGCTCGTCAAATCGTGCTCGCCCGACGAGATGAAGATTTTCGTGCCGGTGATCGCGAAGCTGCCGTCATCCTGCGGCACCGCGCGGGTGGTGATGAGGCCGAGATCGGTGCCGCATTGCGGTTCGGTCAAATTCATCGTGCCGGTCCATTCGCCCGACACCATTTTGGGCACATACATCGTCTGTTGCTCGGGCGAACCCTTCGCGATGATCGCCTCGATCGCGCCGCGCGTCAGGCCGAAATACATGCCGAAAGCGGTGTTGGCGCTCGACATGAATTCGCCGAATGCGGTGCCCAGCACATGCGGCAACCCCTGCCCGCCGAATTCCTCGGGCGCGCCCAACGTGTTCCAGCCCGCTTCGACCATCGCATCGTAAGCCGCCTTGAACCCGGTCGGCGTCGTCACCGATCCGTCCGGATGGCGCGTGCAGCCCTCACGGTCGCCGACCTGGTTGAGCGGGAACAGCGTGTCGGCGATGAACCGGCCGCCCTCGCCCAACACCGCTTCGACCGTATCCGCGCTGGCGCTCTCGAACCCCGGCAGGTTCGAATAGCGCTCGAGCCCGAGCACATGATCGAGGATGAAGCGCGTGTCGCGCAGCGGCGGAGTGTATTGGGGCATTGAAAAAGTCCTTGAGGGGCAGGTTTACTGGGCCGCGCCGTCGGCGGCCTGAACGGTGCGGATAAAGCGCTGGAGCTCGTCGATATGCGCGTCGATGTCGGTGCGCTGGCGTTTCATCAATTCGATGCGCGCCAGGCATTTGTCGATGGTGACGTGACGCTGCGTCGCGCGATTGTCGCCGACATCGTACAGGTCGATCATCTCGCGAATGTCGGCCAGGCTGAAACCGACCCGCTTGGCGCGCAAAATCCACGCCAGCCGCGCGCGATCGCGCTTGGTATAGACCCGCACCGTGCCGCGACGCACGGGCTGGATCAGCCCCTCGTCTTCATAAAAGCGCAAGGCGCGCGCAGTAACGTCGAATTCCTGGCTGAGGTCGGAGATGCTATACTGGTGCCGGTCCCGATAATCGGGCGTTTCGAGCGTGGCATGCGTCCCGATGTCGGCCATGTGCCAGTGTTACTTTCCGTAAACGTAAAGCACAAGACGTTGCGGGCCGAACCTGTTACCCGTGCGTTGAGCATGACGAAGGAACCGACGATGGCACGAAACGGGCAGAATGCATGGATGGGCCTTGGGCTCGAGATGTGGACGCTGGGCATGGAGTCCGCGTCGGTCATCGGCCTGCGCACGATGAAGCTGGCGCAAGGCGGTCCGGCGGCGGGTCGCGAGGCCGAATTGATGGTCTCGGAAAAGATCGCCACCGCCTTCGACGTGCAGATGAAGCTGATGACCGGAGGTTTCGGGTTTATCCCTGCCGTCGCCGCCAGCAAGGCGGTCGGTGAGTACGCCACGAAAGTCCGCGCCAACCGCAAGCGGCTCAGCCGCTAACTGATAACGGTCAACGTCGTGTCGCCATCCTGTGAAGAGACAGCACGATAGAAACAGCTCCGCGCACCGGTGTGGCATGCGGGGCCAGCGGGCTCGCAGATCATCAGTAACGCATCCTGATCGCAATCCACGCGCAGTTCGATCACGCGCAAGGTGTTGCCGCTTTCCTCGCCCTTCTTCCATAATTTGCCGCGCGACCGGCTCCAGAAATGCGCGAAACCGGTCGATCGGGTCAGGCTCAGTGCCTCGGCATTAAGGTGCGCGACCATCAGGACTTCTCGCGTGGTCGCGTCGGTGACGACCCCGGTGATCAGGCCATTTGCATCCCAGCGCGGGGCGAATTTGGTGTCGTTCGGCATCGCATCGTCATGAACCGGACGCGGGTGACTTGGAACCCCGCTATCGTGCGGCGATATTCGTCCCTAAGCGGTCCGGCACACATCGGAGCCCGTCATGTCGACCAACCTCATCGTTTCCGCATTCTATATCTTTGCGCTGGTCGCCGTCGCTTCGGCGCTAATGGCGTGGATGCTCCTCTATCTCCGCAAGCGCGGCAAGCGCGTTCCGCTGGCGGGCCGGCGCGACGAAACCATCGTCCAGCGGCGCGACGAAAACCCGACGCCGACCGACCCGATGTGACAAAAGCGCGACAAGTGACGGCGGCGACCGTATAGGCTGCCTTACCCCGCGCCCCCGAGTCCCGCCGCCATGAACACGAACCCGTTTGACGACGATAAACTTCGCGAAGAGTGCGGCGTGTTCGGCGTGTGGCAGGCGGACGCCGCCGCTGCTTTGGTCGCGCTCGGGCTCCATGCGCTGCAGCATCGCGGGCAGGAAGCCGCCGGCATCACCAGCTGGGACGGCCATCATTTCCACTCGCACCGCGCGATGGGCCATGTCGCCGGGAATTTCGACCGGGACGAGGTCATTCGCGGCTTGCCGGGACGAGTCGCCGCGGGGCACGTCCGCTATGCCACCACCGGCGACACCGTCCTGCGCAACGTTCAGCCGCTATACGCCGACCTTGCTTCGGGCGGGTTCGCGGTGGCGCATAACGGCAACATCTCGAACGCGATCAAACTGCGCCATGATCTGGTGCGGCGCGGTTCGATCTTCCAATCGACCAGCGATACCGAAGTCATCATCCACCTCGTCGCGACCAGCACCTATCGCACGCTGATCGACAAGTTCGTCGACGCCCTGCGCCAGGTCGAAGGCGCCTACTCGCTGGTGTGCATGACGCCGGAGGGCATGATCGCCTGCCGTGATCCGCTGGGCGTCCGCCCGCTGGTCATGGGCAAGCTCGGCGATTCGACGATCTTCGCTTCGGAAACCGTGGCACTCGATGTGGTCGGTGCGGAATTCGAGCGCGAGATCGACCCGGGCGAGATCGTCATCGTCACCGAAAGCGGCATCAAGTCGCTCAAGCCCTTCCCCGCGATACACGCTCGGCCGTGCATTTTCGAACATGTCTATTTCAGCCGCCCCGATTCGATCGTCGCGGGCAGCAGCGTGTACGACGTGCGCAAGGCGATTGGTGCGCAGCTGGCGATCGAAAGCCCGGTCGATGCCGACCTCGTCATCCCCGTTCCCGACAGCGGCACCCCCGCAGCAATCGGCTATGCCCAGCAATCGGGCATCCCGTTCGAGCTCGGCATCATCCGTTCGCATTACGTCGGCCGCACCTTCATCCAGCCGGGCGATCAGGTGCGGCACCTCGGCGTCAAGCTGAAGCACAATGCCAACCGCGCATTGATCGCGGGCAAGCGCGTCATCCTCGTCGATGATTCGATCGTGCGCGGAACGACCAGCCTGAAGATCGTGCAGATGATGCGCGATGCCGGCGCCGCCGAAGTCCACATGCGCATCGCCAGCCCGCCGACGCGGCACAGCTGTTACTACGGCGTCGACACGCCCGAACGCACCAAGCTGCTCGCGCACAAGCTCGACGTCGGCGGCATGACTGACTTCATTCACGCCGACAGCCTCGCGTTCGTCAGCATCGACGGCCTCTACAAGGCCCTCGGCGAAGCCCGCCGCGCCGACGTCCGCCCGCAATATTGCGACGCCTGCTTCACCGGCGACTATCCGACACGGCTGACCGATCAGGAAGATCTGCCGGTCACCGACCAGTTCGAGATGCTGGCGGAGCGGGCGCTTTAGAACTGCGGGATCATACGAGCTGCCTGTCGGCTAACGACCCATAACCAGTCGTAGACGAAGCCTTTACCCTATCCTGGAACTGGACATTGTGGAGCGGGCTTTTGACACCCGCTACACCCCGGAAAGCGGCTGTTGGGTGCTGGTGTCAGAACCGACCGAGGCTGTTGAAAAAGTCCGGATCAAGCATCTCCCAGCCTTTTGGAGCGGCTGCAAAAGAATGTGCTTTGGTTAAGTGATTGAAACGGCTGCGACGTGTTTTACCAGATCGGCTCAGAAACCTCTTTCCGGATCATCAGCCTACTTTTTCAACAGTCTCGAACGGTTATGACAAGTCAAACTGACCCACTTAGTGACCCCGGCCAACGCTCGCCTTGGTTTGGCTCAATGGCCGTACCTGGGTCAGCAATTCCTCAAACATGCGGCCAGGTTCCTCGATAAAGGGCAGGTGCGCCGAGTGCTCGAACCAGACGACTTTCTTGCGTGGGGCGCGAAGCCGGTTAAGCCAGCCTGCCGCGATCGGCGACGGCGTGGTGTAGTCCTGCCGGCCCAGGAACATGAACACGGGCGTGTCGATCCGGTCGAGCTTGGCAAACGATATGTCGGCGAGCTGTGGAAACATTGTCTTCATCGTGAACGCGCTGCCGTCGTCCCAAGCCTGGCGGTCGGCGGTTGTATACTCCGGCGAAAGACGCGGTGCACGGAAGTAGAAGTCGGCGTTGTCGCGCCCCGCCGCGAGCCCGCCGTAGCGGATGTTCCACTTGCGCTCGGTCCCCAGCTTCTGGAGGTCGAACGCGCCGGGGCCGGGGTAGGGCCGCAACGCTTCCAGCTCGCGCACAGCTTCGGTGTTGCCCGCTGCCTGCGCCCTCGCAAGAGTCCACGCGTAGCCTTCTCGCTCGTTCTCGCGAAAGTCGATCACTTGACCGACGCCAACATAAGCGTGGAGCAGATCAGGACGCTTCGCCGCGACCATCATGCCGACGATGGAGCCCCAGCTGTGGCCGAGCACGATCACCTTGCGCTGACCGTAACGCTTTTGGAGCAGCTCGATCAGCTCAATCGCGTCGTCCCGGTAGCGCTCAGGCCTGAGCGTCGAGGCGAGCGCGGCCGGGTCATTCAGGAGAAACGACCGGCCCGCGCCCCGCTGGTCCCATTGGACGACGGTGAAGTGATCTTCCCAAGGTCGCTGAAACGCCCAAGCAATCGGCATTTCCACGGCGGCCGGTCCGCCGTGAATGAAGAGCAGTATGGGATTCGTCCGGTCCGCGCCGCGCACGTTGACCACCTGCCGCGCGCCGCCCAGCGTCGCCTCGAACGTCTCCTGAACCCCGTTGGGCGTGACGATGCGGTTGATGTCGGCAACGACCGCGCGTCCCTGGGCATAAGGGTCAGGCACGGGGGATACTTGCGCCGCGCTAGGCGTGGTAAGTGCGAGAGAAGTCGCCAGCATAAGAGTTTTCTGCAAGTAAAATTCTCCTTTATAGCGGAGCACGTAGCTTCAACGGTGGCGTGCGACAAACGGTCGGTGTCACAACCGTTCGAGGCTGTTGAAAAACTAACGCTTGCGGACGTTGAGGCTGAGTGATTCACTCGGTCCAGGCGGGCGGGAGTGCGGAGCATGATGGGTCAGCAGGTGGCGCAAGGGTCGCTGTTTTACGGCTTCCGGCTCGAGGATCACGTGCCCGGCGACCACCTTCTGCGTCGAATCGACGGGCTGCTCGACTTTGGCTTCGTGCGCGAGGCGCTGGCGGGCAGCTATAGTGCGGCGGGGCGGCCGTCGATTGATCCCGAGCTCATGCTGCGGATGCTGTTGGTCGGCTATTTGTTCGGCATCCGGTCTGAACGACGGCTGTGCCAGGAGGTGCATCTCAACCTTGCCTATCGCTGGTTCTGTCGCCTCGATCTTGGCGATGCTGTCCCCGACCACTCGACCTTCTCCAAGAACCGGCAGGGCCGCTTCCGCGAGTGCGATCTGTATCGCCTGCTGTTCGAGCAGGTGGTTGCGCGATGCGCCGCCGTTGGACTGGTCGCTGGCCGCGACCTTGCCGTGGATGGCAGCACGATCCATGGCGGACGCGAGCTGGGAGAAGAAGTTGCCTGGCGCGACTGCCGCCGACGAGCTTCGCGCGCGCGATACGGTGTCCCGGCCCGTGGCCGAGTATCTTGCCGCGCTCGACGCCGCGCTGCCGGTTGCTGCCGACGAACGCGAGCCGATCGATCCCAAGCATATCTCACCAACCGACCCGCAGGCGGCGTTGACCCGCAAGCACGGTCCGGCACGCTACGCTTATGCGATCAACCCGCTGCTCGACCTCGATACCGACTGCATCCTTGATGTCGAAGCTACGCCTGCACGCTCCTCAGCGGAGGTCGCGGCAGCCCAAACCCTCATCACGCGCGCCAAGGCGAAGCTCGGCATCGCACCCGTCCAGCTTGCAGCCGACAAGGCCTATGGCAATGGCCCGCTGCTCGGGTGGCTGATCGACGAGGGCATCACGCCGCATGTGCCGGTGATCGACCGAACCCGACAGCGCGACAACTTCTTCACCCGCGACGCCTTCCGGTACGAACCCGATGCCAACGTCTACCGCTGCCCGAACGACAAACTCCTGACGTACCGGGGCACGGTGCAGGCAAGCCAGGTCCGCGCTTATCGCAGCCGTCCCGCCGACTGCGCCGCGTGCGCGCTCAAGCCGCAATGCACGACGGCGAGGCAGCGTGCAGTTACGCGCCTGGTCACCGAAGATGCGCGTGATCAGGTCCGTGCCCTAAGCGGCACCGAAGCCTCGATTCGCGCGCGACAGCGACGAAAGCGGATCGAGCGCATGTTCGGGCACCTCAAGCGCAACCTCAACCTCAGATCATTGAAGCTGAGAGGCCTGAAAGGAGCCGCCGAAGAGTTTACGATGGCAGCCGCCGCCTACAACCTCCAGCTACTTGCCAATCGGGCGACACCAGCCTGAGCAGAGAGGGTCGGTCGCCCTCTCGCGGCCAATGCCAGTCGAGGCCTCAGCCGCGAACCGCACGGCCTTTTTCAACAGCCTCGACCGGTTGTGACACCGACAAAAGTCTCGGACCGGGGTTTTAGAAGCAGGCAAATCCTTGCTTTGAAGGAACCACTTAGGCGGCCAAAGCGCCGCCCAATCGACTTCTAAGCTCAGCTGGATCGAGCTTTGCCATCGGCACGGCACACTCCATAACCAGCCTTCCGGCTATAGCTGGCGGTATCACGTCTTTGCCCATCTTAATGACATTCTGCACGGCAAACCCAAACAAGGTCACACGTTCTTGCAATACCGGAACACGCTGCTCGATCATCGGCAGAACGATGGGCCAAAGATCCCGGACATAATTAATCGGCAGGTCGCTCGGCTTATGCTGTTCCGGGACGCGCGGTTGACCGAACTCCGATCCGCCAAGTGTGCTTGCAACGTATCCGCTGATCTCGACGAAATCAGGATATTCCCGACTTCCTAGATGATTGATCATGCCCGCTACAAGCGCCCAAAGCGACAGGTCAGTTCCGGCTAACAAATGGTTTGCCGGATCGCCGAGATAATAGCGACTACCATCCGCCGTCTCAACTTCCACGATACCGCACTCCCGGCTGCTCCGGTTCAAAGCGGCTGCCTGCTTCAGCACACTATGTATGACACAGAAACCCGCGAGTGATCCAAGAATAGCGAGGAGACTCTCGACGTGCACGCCCCGCTCGGTCTTTATCCCGTCGAGCAGCCGCTGCACCAATTTCTCGGCACCAATCTTCAAATGTACGACTGGATCTTTAGACCGGGCGTCTTCGATCGCCGCATCCAGCAGTGCCGCTTTCTGCGCGCCTTGGTCCTCGACAGCGTCCTTCTTTCTGCCGAACATCTTGCCAAACATGCTTCCTCCCGAGTCTCGTATCACACGCGCTGAGGGCATGTCTGCTACCAGACAGCGGGAAATTAGTCGTTAATGGCTGGGCTGGACGCTCGCTGCCTCGTCATCGCTGGTGTCACAACCGAACGGTTTTGACACAAGGCGGAACAGCAGCTTACGTCACCTTGACGCCTGAAAGCAGACCGAGAACTAACCACCCAATTGCAGAC
>NZ_CBCRXM010000022.1:0-21019 GCF_965137005.1 Sphingomonas antarctica
ACCATACCGGCCAGCGACTTTTCATAATGTCGCATTCACAGGCCTTACAGAAGACCGCACTCGATCACGCGCGCATTGGATCAGAAACCTCTTGCACACCGGGCGGCAACCACAGAAGCAGGTCCTCCACGTTCCGCAAGCTCAACGGGAAGCGGACATACATCATCACCACCAGCCGAATGATCTCCGGCGATGAGTTGAAGTAGCGGAAAGGCGATGCTGGTTTGCGCAGGCGGGGCATTCGTTGGCAGCTAATCCGATCCGATTAACGGCCGGTGCATTTGGTCTGACAGCACCTACGTGACTTAATCCTACCGACAATCGCGCGCCCAATGTCGGATCTGACTGGCACCCGCTACGCCGCACGGACATCCTTTGCAGGCGAGAGTGAAACTATTGCGGCTGGGAGAAATAACAGAACCAAGGGAACGGCCGCCACCAGCCCGAAGATGATCGCGGTCGCCAGCGGCTGCTGCAGCCCGGCACCGCGACTCAGACCAAGCGCCAGCGGAGCGAGCGTCAGGATCGCGATGAGCGCCGACATCAGGATCGGACGCAGTCGCTTCGAACCCGCCTCCCGCAACGCCGCGAGATCCACGTCCACTTTCCGGTCGATCTCGGCCAAGAAGAAAATCACCAATTCGGTGACCATGCCGACGACCATCGTCAGTCCCATCAGCGCCGAAATATCGAGCTCGATACCGGTCAACCACAGGCCGCTAAGTACCGCAGCGGCCGACAGCAGGACGGTCGCAATGGCCGCGATTGTCCAGACAATCCTTTCGAACAGTAGAGTCAGCAGCAGAGCGGCAAGCAGCAAGGCGGCAGCAAAGACCATCGACAGGTCGGCAAAGCTTTGCTGCTGCTGCGCGTACAGGCCGCCGTAATCGACGCGGATCGATGCGGGCATTTTAAGCCCCGACACAGCGCTGCGGACGTCCTTCATCGTCGAGCCCATATCGCGTCCCTCCAGCCGCGCGGTTACTGCGATGAACGGTGCGAGGTCCTCTCGTGTCAGTTGCTTTTGACCCGCAGCGATCGATACTGTGGCGATCTGCGCGGCGCGGACGACATGGCCATCGGGCGCTACGATCGGAAGGTGCGCGAGGTCGTCGGCTCTCGATCGCAGATTGGCTGGCGCGCGCACACGGACCTGAACCAGTTGCTCGCCGATGCGCACTTGGGTCGCCGGAGTTCCGCCAACGAGCGCACTCAACTGAGCCGCAACCCCCGCGGGATCGAGCCCCTGCTGCGCGGCGCGTGCCGCATCAACTTGGATGCTGATCGCGTCGCCAGCAATGCGCAGCCCGTCGACAACTTCGACAACGCCCGTCACCTTGCCGATCGCTTCACCTACCCGCTTGGCCGCTGCTTCGAGCTGAGCTGGATCATCGCCAAATAGCTTCACCTCGATCGGTTGCGGCACAGCAGTTAGATCGCCGATGAGGTCTTCCATCAGCTGTGCAGTTTCGATCTCGAGCCCAGGAACCTTTTCGGCAACCTGATGCCGCACATCCGCCATCACCTCTTCGATGTTCCGCCGTGAACCGCCCTTCAACCGGATGAAATAGTCACCTTCGTCTGCCTCGGTCAGGCCGCCGCCTAATTGCACGCCGGTGCGGCGCGAGTAGCTGGCGACTTCCGGAGTCTTGGTGATGATCGTTTCGACTTGCCGCAGCAGCCGGTCGGTATCGCTCAATGCGGCTCCCGATTGCGCTTTGTAGTCGAGGATGAATCCGCCTTCATCCATCTTGGGCATGAAGCCGGAGGGTACGTGGCTCCAAGCCAGCCAGCCGAGTATCGCCATGCCGATCGCGAGAACCACTGCAAACCACACCGGCCGGACAAATGCCCGGTCGGCAACGCGGTCGTAACCGTGCCCGATGCGGTCCATGAAGCTGTTCGCGCGTTCCGCCGCACTGGCGTCGCTATCACGCAGCCAATGCGCCGAAACCAACGGAATGACGAAGCGCGAATAGAGCAACGATAGGCCGAGAGCCGCAACCATCGTCAGCGCCAGCGCCTTGAAAAAGCCGCCCGTAACCCCGCTGATAAACGCCAATGGTAGGAACACGATGATCGTTGCCGAGGTCGAGCCGATCAGCGGGGTGCCCATCTCGGCTGCCGCGGCGAGAACGCCAGAAACGCCGCGCGCGGCTCCCTCCTGCATGCGCCGCATGATGTGCTCGAGCATTACGACCGCGTCGTCGACGACCAGCCCGACCGCCGCCGCCATCCCGCCTAGCGTCATCATGTTGAAACTCATGCCCAGCGCGAACAGGATCAGGCAGGTGCCGGCCAGAACGGCCGGCAGCATCAGTCCGGTAATGACCATCAGCCGCCCCGAGCGCAGGAACGCAAACAGCACCAGCCCTGCCAGCACCGCGCCCAGCAGGATCGCGTCGCGCACCGCGTTGGCGGCCCCGGTAACCAGTTCCGACTGGTCGTAGAACGGCGTGACCTTGATGCTCGGCGGCAGGCCGAGCGACTTGAGTCGCGCATCAACGTCCTTGACGATCCGCACACTGTCACCATCGGGTGCCTGGCGAACATTGATCAGAACGGCGTCGCGACCGTCGGAAGTGACGCGCGTGTAGCTCGGTTCGGCGGCAGGGCTGATCGTGGCAATCTGGCCGAGCGTAACGATGCCGGCGCCAGCGGTCGTCCCGGCTTTGACCGGCATCGCCTCGAGATCGGCGATCGAGGCGATCCGGCTCTGCGTCAGTGTGAGGTACAGCCGGTGGCGATCCTCGATCCGGCCGATGCCCTGGACATCATTGCCTTTGCCGAGCGCGGCGGCAATATCGGCGAGGCTGAGCCCCAATGCCTGGGCGCGCGCCGGATCGACCTCGACGACGAATTCGCGCGGGCTGCCCCCAAGCACATCGACTCCGGCAACACCGGAGACAGCAGTCAGCGCCGGGCGAATTTTTAACTCGGCGATTTGCCGCAAGGCCTGGTTGTCCAGCGATGACGACGTCAGGGCGAGTCCGAGGACCGGAAAGATCGTCGGGTCCGACCGTCGGACATCGAAGCGCGTCCCTGCCGGCAAATCGGGTAGCACGGTGGCCAGCGCGCCCTGCGCCGCGAGCGTCGCTGCGACCATGTCCTGCCCCCAAGGGAAATTCAGCGACACTTCGGCCGATCCGCGGCTGGTCGTCGCGCGGATCCGCTCGACCCCGGGCACCGCCCGCAGCGCGATCTCGATCGGCCTGGTGATCTCCGCCGCCATCTGGTCGGCGTCGCGGTCGCCCGCGTCGACCGCTACAACGACCCGCGGATAGTCAATGTGGGGAAACAGACTGACCGGCAGCCGCGTGGCCGCGACGATCCCACCGAGGGTCAGCAGCAGCGCGGCAAGCACCAGCGCGCGGGCATGGGCGGCGATGATGGTCGTCACTGGGTTCGCACCTTCATTCCGTCCTCAACCGCAGTGCCCCCCTGCGTCACCACGGTGTCGCCTTGGCCTACGCCTTTGACGATCGAGACTCGGTCGCCCTGCGTCGCGCCGACGACGACATCATGACGGTGCGCGACATTGGCCTTGACGATATACACATATGGCTGGCCGCCATCGTCCAGCAGAGCGGCATAAGGGATGGTCGGCATGTTGTTGCTGCTGCTCACCGCAAC
This sequence comes from Sphingomonas antarctica, assembly GCF_965137005.1. NCBI lineage: Bacteria > Pseudomonadati > Pseudomonadota > Alphaproteobacteria > Sphingomonadales > Sphingomonadaceae > Sphingomonas > Sphingomonas antarctica. Next base: position 3,634 of record NZ_CBCRXM010000022.1, read on the forward strand.
CGAACCCGTCAGGGTTTCGCCAACAGCTAATCCAACCTGCGCGGGTATGCGCACGAATATCGATGCAAGCCGCGTGGCCGGATCGACGACCGGCGTCACAGCGTCCACCGGCACGGTGAAAGCGGCCCGTCCCTTGGTCGCTGCGATCATGACGCCTTCACCGCGATGCAGCGCGCGCGCCACTGCGGGATCGGCACCAAACCGGCCGCGCAAGTCGCCCGGTCGGGCAATTGTCGCGACGACGGCACCCGCTTGAACGGTATCGCCTGGATTGACCGGAATCGTTTCCACGAAACCGGCCGAGGACGCGCGCAGCGTGAGCGCACCCGCGCGACCGCCAAGGCTGGCGCGCGTTGCGTCGGCTGCCGCGGCCGCCGCGCGCGCAGCTTCGAGTTCGGCGTTGCCGACCAAACCGTCGGTGCGCAGCCGCCGAGCTCGCGCGTAGGCGGCGTCGGCAGCGCGGGCGTCCGTGGATGCCTTGACGATATCGAGCCGCGTCGTCGGACTTGCGGAGAGCTGGACGACGATGTCGCCCGCCGAAACGCGCGTACCGACCGGGGCGACGATCCGCGAGACGATCGCTTCGGCCGGCGCTGACAAACTTGCCTTGGCGCCGGCGCCGCCCTCGGCGACACCATAGATGATAACGTCCTGAGCAAGGTTACCCTGGTCTGCACGCGCCAGCGCTACGAGCGCGGCGGGTGCGGGCTCAGCTTCGTCAGCAGTGGGTCCGCTTGAACAAGCCGCGCAACTTAGCAGGGCCAAAAGGGTCAAGGACTTCATCGGGGCCAGTCTTCCATCGGTGTGCCAGTTAGGAGTTCGAGCGCGATCGACTGCTCGGACAGGTCTTGTTCTGCTTGTGCCAGCAGCGCGCGCTTGTCGCGCACCGCTTGTTCGGCTGCTTCTGCTGTCGCGAGGGCGAGATCGCCGCGGTTCGCCGCGCGGCGGCTCGCGGCCGCGAACCTATCAAGCGCGGGCAGATCCCGCATCACCGCCGCGCGTTGGCGCTGGGCGACGGCGATGCCGCCGACCGCGGCGGCAATCTCCGCCCGGGTCTGGAAGAGGCGGCCGTCATATTCGGCTTTCAGCGCGTTACGCGTCGCGTTTTCGATAGCGATGCCGCCGCGATTGCGATTCCATAACGGCAGCGTGAAGTCGATTGCCGGACCGAGTAACGTGTTGCCCGCGGAATCGCGGTTGGCATTGACCGACAGGCCGAGCGTCGGGAACTGATCCAGCACTGCCTTGTGGGTCGCCGCCTCCTGAGCGTCATAACCAGCGCGCAATGCCTGGAGATCGGCGCGCGCCGTGCGAGCGAGCGCGAACAAGGCATCGGCGTCTGGCGGAGGCGGGGGCAAGGGCGCGGGCGCCAATGTCAGGGGAAAGGATGGCGGCAGGCCGAGCAATTTGGTCAGTTCGAAGCGCGCGGCGGCGAGATCTCGCTCGAGGGTGCGCAGGCGGTCCTGCGCATCGAACGCACCGATGCGCGCGGCTTGAACTTGATCGGCGGGGAGGTCGCCGCGACCCGCGGCCCGCAAGGTACGATCGAGTAGGGATTGAGTTGCGGCACGTCCCGCCGTGGCAATGGCCAGCGCGCGTTCGAGGTTCTGGATACGCACCGCCTGGATCCGCGCCTGCCCCGCAGTCTGCCATTCGGCCCAGGCGAGGTCGAGCCTGACCTGGCGCGTCTGCGCATCGGCCTGAGCCCGCCGCACAGCGTGCGTGCGTAAAGCATTGAGGTCGATCGCCAGCGCGTTGGCGAGGTCGAGCAACGGATCGGGTCCGTTGACGACCTTGCTGGCACCCGTACTGAAGGTCGGATCGGGGAGCAGCCGCGCCGAGAACGCCTGTGCATCGGTCACGCCAGCCCGCAGGCGCTGCGCCTTAAGATCAGGGTTGGCAATCACCGCGACAACCGCAATCGCGTTTGGATCGAGTGGCTGGCTGAGGTCGATCTCGACGGGTTTGAGATAGGGCCTATCGATGGCCAGCGCGTCGCGCGCGACGATCGCCGCGACGGGCGGCGCCAGCACGGCTTCTAAACCGATGGCGAGTGGATGGGGCGTGTAGCTGGCGCAACCGCCGGTCGCGAGCAGGGCAATGAGGAACATGCGTTTCATGTTTTGAGGCTCGGCAAAGATATGGTGGCAATCAGACCCGGGCGGGCGTCGCCGACCTGCATCCTGCCGCAATGCGCTGCGGCAATCGCGGAAACGAGATTGAGGCCAAGACCGTTTCCGGGGGTGGAACGGCTGGCTGCAAGGCGGACGAAGCGGCGCGCGATACGCTCGCGGTCGGCCTCAGGCACGCCGGGTCCGGTGTCGCGCACGCTAAGGCGGATGTCGGCGTCTAAGCGATCGGCGAGCAATGTGATCCGCGTCCCGGAAGGAGTGTGCCGCTGCGCATTGTCGAGCAGATTGATAAGCGCTTGCGAGATAAGCTCTCGATCCCCCGTCACCCACAAATCCTGCGCGATAACGCATTCCAAGGTGCGGCCGCCATCGGCAATTGCCGGCGCGTAAGTGTCGCCGATATCGCGCGCGACGGCGGCGACATCGAGGGGGGTGAAGTACCGCTCGAGCACGCGTCCTTCGACCTCCGAAATGCGCAGGATCGCCGCAAACAGAGCCAGCATCGCGTCGCTTTGCCGCAACGCCTCCTCGATTGGCGCGGGGTCCGCGGGATTGTCCAATGCCCTCTCGAGCGAGGTGCGCAGGCGCGTCAGCGGTGTGCGCAGATCATGCGCCACGTCGCTCGATACCTGCTGCAGATTTTCCATCAATTGCGCGATACGGTCGAGCATCGCGTTGAGTGACGAAGCCAGCGCATCGAATTCGTCGCCGCGCGGGCCGACGGGCATGCGACGGTCAAGATCGCCTCCGACGATCGCCTGCGCCGTCCCGGTGATGCGAGAGAGGCTCCGGCGGAGGTAGCCGCCGAGAATCAGCGCGCCACCGACTCCGAGCAGCAAGACGGCCACAAGGGCGATGCCGAACAGGATGAGGATCGTCCCATCGATCCGTTCGAGCGGTTCCGAGTCGACCGCTACGACGAGCATGAGGTCGCCCGGGAGTGGTTGGGCGAGAGCGCGCGCCGGATCGGGCCCTTCATGCGGATCGCGGAAGACAATGTCGCGCAAGCCAGGCTTCGGACGCGGCGTATCGAGGCTGCCAGCCAGCCGTCGCCCGTTGCGGTCGAAAATGGCGTAACCGTAAGTGCGTCCGGCACCGCCGGCTTCGCGCGTCGCGATCGCCTCCACCAGTTCCTGCCAACCTTCTGTGCGCTGCGTACGCCCGAGTTCGGCGCTTTCCTCGACGATACCTTGGTCGCGTTGCTGCCGGAATTCGGCATCGGCGACGAGAAAGACCGCCGCACCGAGCAACACGATCGCCAGTGCAAACGCCGCCGAATATGCAAAGGCGATACGATAGGCCGCGCTGGAGCGTAGATCAGCCATCTTCACGCATCCGGTAACCGACGCCGCGCAACGTCTCGATCGGATCGCGGTCGAACCCGTCGTTGAGCTTGGCGCGCATGCGGCTCAAATGGCTTTCGACGATGTTAGTCTGCGGATCGAAATGGAAATTCCATACCGACTCGAGGAACATCGTTCGCGTGACGACGCGGCCGGCATTGCGCATCAATTGTTCGAGCAACGCGAATTCGCGCGGTTGCAGGCGAATTTCCCGGTCTCCCCGGCGAACTTCGCGTGCAAGTAGGTCGAGCGTGATGTCGCCGACCGCGAAGCGCGTCTGCACGTCGCTCATCGGAGGACGCCGCATCAAGGCACCGATCCGCGCAGCGAGTTCGGCAAAGGCGAACGGCTTGACTAGATAGTCGTCCGCACCGGCCTCGAGACCAGTCACCCGATCAGCGATGCCGCCCAGGGCGGTCAGCAAAATAACGGGCGTCTTGATGTCGGCGACGCGCCATCGGCGCAGCACATCGATGCCGTCGAGCCCCGGCAACATGCGATCGAGAACGGCGACGTCGAAGGTTTCGGTCAATCCTGCGTGCAGTGCATCATGGCCGGTCGTAACGACGGACAGGACGTGGCCGAGTTCGCGGAGCCCACGCTCGACGAACTCGGCCGTTCCGGCATCATCTTCAGCGATGAGAATGCGCACACTCATCAGGCCCGTGTCAGTCCGCCTTGCCGAGCGGCTCAACGGTGCTCTCGACGATCGCTCCGGTGTTAGCGTTCACGCCGACTTCGTGGTTCATCTTGCCCTGGCGGATGTCGAAAGAATAGCGCCACAGGCCGTCTTCCTTCTCATATTCGGCTTTGGTCACTTTGCCGGGCGCCTTGCGGAGCGCGATGGCGCGCGCTTGCGCGATCGATAGCTTGGGTTTTGGAAGCGTTGCAGCGACGCTTGCGCCGCTCACCAAACTCATCGTGATTGCGAGAAATACCTTCGTCATATTCGTCGTCCTTTTTGTCGGCTCAACAAGGAGCTGCTCGACGATTAGCGGCCCGCCGGTTGCGGGACGGTGGCACGATCTATCGTTTTTCCCAATGCTGGCCGTGCCCTTTATCGCGGCTGCCCGATCCACCGCTCAGGAGCTGCGCACGACGACGAGATGAAACGTTCCGGGTTGAATCGGAGCTCGCTTGCCGGGAGCTGGCGGAGCGCCAAGCTTGGCTGTCGGCAAATAGAGCGTCCCCGTTTTTGCATCGAGTGCGCCGGTGCGCGCGCCCACCTCGGTGACGACCGTGGCAACCCGGACCACGCCAGCGTCACCAAGCGACAAAATTTCGAGCACACCGTCGCGACCGCAGGGAATGAAGGCCAACCGCCGCCGCGCATCCAAGATAACGGCGTCGGGGCCGTGCCCGATGTCGACCAATTGCGCGAGGCGTCCGGCGCCAGCATCGATGATCGCCGCCTTGCCGTTGGCACAAGCGGCGATCAGCCGGTTGCTGCGGGCGTCATAGGCCAAGCCGCTCGGACCTTCACATCCAGGCATCGCGATCGGGCTTTCCACCCGGCCCGAGCCGAGGTCGACGCGGTCAATGGTATTGGCATCTTCATTGTTGACATACATGATCCGACCACGACCAATCGCGGCAAACTCGAGGCCGCTCTGCAACGTGATCGTACGTACGACCAGACGGCGTACGATGTCGACTTCCGACACTGTGCCGGCCTCGGCGTTCATCACCAGCACGTGCCCGGTCTGCGCGTCGAAGATCGCGGCATCGGGGTTGGCTCCCACCGCAATGCGCGCCGCTTCTACGCCTGACCGGCGGTCGAGGATTCGAACGCTCGCATCGCCCCCGCTAGTCACAAGCAGCCAGTGCGTCCCGGCAATGGGCAGGGCAGCATGGGCGCGCGCGACATGGCCGATCTTACGCGACGTCCCGTGCGCGAGATCGAACACCGTCACCGCATCGCTGTGCGCGACGAACGCTTCGCCGTCCTCAACGGTGGCGTAATCCCAGCCGCCATCACCGACGCCAGCGACGGGACTTGCCATATGGAAACGGGTCGGCGGAGGTGCCGCGCTCGCCGTGGCGGCGGTAAGTATCCCACACAGTAATGCTGTCAGATGTTTCACTGCGATGCTCCTACAAATTACTGCATCATGTTCGCGTGCGGGCGCTTCGGCCATCGGCAAACTGCTATATTGGGAAGATACAATGTTGGCGCACGATGACGCGCCGAGCCAACGGAAACGTCGTGTTGCGCGCCGGATCAACGCAGCTGCCCGATTAGCGAATGCTCCTCATCGATCCGGCGAGTCTCACCGGTGGCGACGATCGTCCGGTCGGCATCGACAGATGCATAAATCCACATGATAGTCATGCTCTCGCTCGAAGAGGCATTGATGAAGCGGTGATGGACCCCTGCGGGAATGAAGGTAGTGTCGTAAAGCGAGACCGGGTGGTCGCGACCCGCAATTTCGGCAATCGCCTCACCGGACAAAAGCGTCACACTCTCATCGCAATTGTGAAAGTGCAGCGGCACGGAGGCTCCGGGATCGAAACGCGTAATGCCGTTGATAAAATGTGTTGCGCCGATGGCGCGCGTGACCATCGGTGTCGTCCGGATCCCAGCGCCGCGGTCGAACGACGCCTGTTTACCCGGGCGAAGGATCGTCGCTTTGGTCACGTGGCGGAACAGCGGATGGCATTGACGACCGCGGCAGTGAAAGCCTCCGTGCCCAGCATGCCGCCAATGTCGCGCGTCCTCGTTGCGGGATTGGCCAGCACGGCCTCGAGCGCCCTATCGATCAACCGGGCGCCTGCCGCTAGCCGGTCATTGCCGTCACGTCCGGCGCGCCAGGTCAGCAGCATCGCCGCCGAGAGGATCAGCGACACGGGATTGGCCACATCCTGCCCGGCGATATCGGGTGCCGAGCCGTGTTGCGCCTGCGCAACGCAGATTGTGTCGCCGGTGTTGATCGATCCGCCGAGACCCAAACTGCCCGACAATTCGGCCGCTTCATCGGACAGGATGTCGCCGAACATATTAGTCGTCACGATCACGTCGAAACGATCGGGCGTGCGCACTAGCAAGGCGGCGGTCGCATCGACCAGCAGGTCTTCCAGAACAACGTCGGGATAGTCTTCGGCCACACGACGCACTTCGCGCAGGAACAGTGCATCGGTCATCTTCAGCACATTGGCCTTGTGGACGGCCGTCACCTTCTTGCGCCTCTGCCGTGCGAGATCGAACGCCACCTGCGCCACGCGGCGACAGGCTTTGGCCGTAACTTTGCGTACCGACAAAGCGGTGTCCCCGTCGGTCATGAATTCGGGAATGCCGGCGTACATGTTGCGATCTGCGTAAAAACCTTCGGTGCATTCGCGGACGATGATCAGGTCCATCGGACGGCGTAGCAGGCTTAACCCGACGCGCGAGCGCGATGGCCGGATGTTAGCACCCAGGTCGAACTTGACCCGCAGCTCGGCCGATGGGTTGATGCCGCCTTCCGTGCGCGGCGGATATTCGGCGTGGGAAACGGGGCCGAGCAGAACGCCATCGACTTCGGGCACGCGCGCCGTCACGGCAGTGGGCAAGGTCGATCCCTGCCTGGCGAGGCTGGCAAAGCCGATGTCCATTGTCTCGAACAATAGCCCGAGCGCGAGCACATCATCCGCAGCCCGAAGAACATCGAGCGTGGCCTTGGAAATCTCAGGACCGACGCCGTCACCGGGCAGGACAAGAATGTTCATACCCGAAGCAATCCCGGTGACGGTGTCGGAGGCGTTAGAACCTTACTTTTGCCGTGGCATAGAACGCGCGACCGATCACGTCGTATGTTGCGGCATCAGTCGTCAGCGGTGATGCGCTGATGAACGGAGGGCCCTTGTCAGTCAGATTGGTTCCGCCGAAGCCGAACGTGAAGCGCTTCGCGACGTCAAATTGCACATTGAAATCGAGATAATTATAAGCCGACACCCCCGGCGTCGTTGACGCCGGATTGGATAGCAGATCCGAATGGATCATACTCGAAATATGACGCCACAACAGCGTCGCCTTGAAGTCTTCTCGAATGTAGCTGACGCTAGTGTTGATCTTCCATTTAGGGTGAGTAATCCCGCCGCCAACGCCGCCATAGCCGGCGCTACCGGCATAATTTAGGGTGGGTGAGCCGAGCAGGCCCGCAACCTTATAGTCTTTCAGATACGACGCCGTGGAATTCAGTTCGATCGCGCCAGCGTTACCTGACATGCCCAGCGCATCGAGCCCAACGTGCCAGTTAAACTGGGTATCAATGCCGGCAACGGTATAGGACGCGAAATTGAACAGTCCCTGCTGACCGAGCGAAATCTGACCGGTCAGTGGATCACGCGCGATCCGTTGGCAGAATGCGTTGTTGACCGAGTAGGTCGGATTGCTCGTATGGTCTGAGTTGAAGCAGCGCGGCAGGATATCCGACAACAACAGCGATCCGATCGCGTCCTTGATCGTGATATGATAATAATCAACCGACAACGCGATACGGCTGAGCAATAGGCTGTCGAATTTTGGCGTCAGCACCGCCCCAAACGAATAGGTGCGCGCCTTCTCCGGGGTCAAGCTGGGGTTGCTGCCGTCCTGCCCGGGCACCGTCGAGATTCCATAGGTATAGGTTGGATAGAGTGCGGCGGGCACGCCTTGCGCCTGACAGAGGGCCTGAACCTGCGTGGCATTAGCTCCGGTGCGGTAGGCGCTTCCGAACGCGCAAGGATCGCCAGCGTTGGGCAACGTCCCGATTGGTAACTGCGCGACCGATGTGGGCCCAAACAGATTGCCGAGACTCGGGGCTCGGATCGCGACCGAATAGCTGCCGCGGATCAGCAGCGGGCTGATCGGGCGCCATGTCAGATCAGCCTTATAAGTGTGCTGCCCGCCGAACAAATCATACTTTGAATAACGATAGCGGTGCTGTCAGACTAACCAGTATCTGGTTCGTTTGCGCCTTATGGGGGTGAAGGTTTGTGCGAGCTGTGTGGAACAGAGTGCGTCCAAACACGGTCAATTCGAACGACTTTCCCGATCGAAAGCTACTGTGAACCAGATAGGAAAGTAGCTGCCCCGTTGCTCTGACAGTGCCGGCCTGACAGAGCCGCGGCCGCTTCGGGTTGCCCGCAGCTTCGGCCGTATCGTCTGGTTGACGGTCAACTTATCGCTAAGTCGCACAAGCTTAGGTGCGCGGGACAAGCGGGACGTATAACGCTAGGCGAAAGCGCTCTGCGGAATCTCCGCGAGTAAGGCGCGCCGATTTTGCCTCTGACAGGAAGATGATGCCGAGCTCTGCCGATACACCGTCCTCAAACCGTAGCGGCTTTCGAAATCGCCTCGATCGGCTGACTCTGCATCGCTGGTGGCGGCGGACTGTCGTGGAGCAGATCGACCACGAAACGGTAGTCACGAGAATCTTTGCCGAAAGCGGCTGGTCCGCGCGTTATGCCTTCATGACGATGATGTCTGCCGGCATTGCCGTTCTGGGCCTGCTGTTATCGTCTCCTGCCGTTGTAATCGGGGCGATGCTGATCTCTCCGCTGATGGGCCCTATCCTCGGCTTCGGGTTCAGTCTGGCCCTTTTCGACTTTTCCGAAATGCGACGAGCGGCCGTGGCTCTTTTGATCGGCTCTTTCCTTGCTGTAGTATTCACCGCGGCGATCGTCGCACTGTCCCCGCTCCAGGCGCAGACCGCAGAAATCGTTTCGCGGACGCGACCTAATCTCTTCGATCTGGGTGTGGCGCTGTTCGCGGCACTGGCCGGCAGCCTGGCGATCATTCGGGGCCGGGGAGAAACCATCGTCGGGGTCGCGATCGCGACAGCGCTGATGCCGCCACTTGCCGTGACCGGTTATGGCCTGCCAACCTGGAACCTGCCGGTGCTCGGCGGATCGTTCGCCCTTTTCCTGACGAACTTCATTACTATTGCGCTCGCCGCAGCCGCAATGGCGCGATTTTATGGCTTTGGGCATTATCTTTCGAGCCAGCAAAGCTGGACGCAGACGATCATCCTGCTGCTGGTTTTCAGCATCATGGCCGTCCCGCTCGGGCTTTCGCTGATCCACATTGCCCGCGAGGCGCTTACGGTTTCGCAAGTTCGTTCAGTCCTGAATGAGAGGTTCGGCAGTGATGCCCGCGTCACGCAATTGGAAATCAAATTCGACCGCGAGCCGATTGCCATTCGTTCCGTCGTCATCACGCCGCGCGGGCAGGTCCAGCAAACAGCGCCGCTGAAACAGGCCATCGAGGCAGTGCTAGGTCGACCGGTTCGACTCGATGTCGATCAATTGCTGCTCGGTGCTGGCGCCGATGCGCTCGATGCCCAGCGCGAGGAATTGCGGCGCGCGGGCGATCAATCCGATCCGGTGGCTCGGCAATCGACGGAACTGGCGCATGTCATTGCCCTGATTGCCGGAGTCTCGGCGGATGATGTGACGATCGATCGTGACCATCGCCGCGCAACGGCTAGGGCGGTCATGTTGCCGGGCGCGGCGATCGCCACCTATCGCACGCTGGAAGCGCGAGCGGCCGCTGAAACCGACGGTTGGAATGTCGCGATAGTACCGCCACAAATGGCGCTTCCCGAAATCGCCTTTGCCGATGATGCGGACGAGCTAGACGTTGCGGGCCGAGCAGCCGTGATGACCTCGGCATGGGCAGCAAGTCGCTGGAACGTCCCGGCATTGACCGTTCCCGGTTTGCCGGCCGGCGAATTGCCGTCCAAGCCGAGCCTAGCCCAACGACGAGCAAAGGCAATTGCGGCGATTTTGGCCACGCAGGGAATTGGCGCGACCGGAGGGGCGCCCGCCGGCTCTCGTTTAGCATTGTCGATCGCCACTCCGCGGTGACCGGCGGTTTGTCGCTCACCCCATTCGACGCCTCGGCGATCCTGATCGTCCTTGCCGCCATGCTCGGCTATTTCAACTACCGGTTCCTCAAGCTGCCGTCCTCGATCGGTCTGACCGTCATGGGCGCCGTCGCTTCGCTATTGGTCGTGGCGATCGACCGCGTTGTACCGGGTGCCGATTTCTCCAGCGACATTGTCAGGTTTATCGCCGGCATCGATTTTCATACGACCCTGATGGACGGAATGCTGTCGTTCCTGTTGTTCGCCGGAGCGTTGCATGTCGATTGGCACGAACTTCAGCGCGGGCGATGGCCGATCATCGTGCTCAGCACGGTCGGCGTAGCATTGTCGACCGCCTTGGTTGGCGGCGGATTCTTGCTCCTGTCGCGCCTTATCGGTTTCGACGTTTCGCCAATCTGGTGTTTCGTGTTCGGCGCGCTCATCAGCCCGACCGATCCGGTGTCGGTCATGGGCGTGCTCAAACGCGCGAACGTATCGCCAGGGCTCGAGGCGACAGTTGCGGGCGAGAGCCTGTTCAACGACGGCGTGGGCGTCGTCATTTTCGCCATCCTCCTGGCCTCGGCCTTGTCCGGCGAGGCGTTTTCGATAACGGGAGCAGCCCGATTATTTGCTGTCGAGGCCGGCGGCGGGATTCTGCTTGGCCTCGTGATCGGCTGGATCGCATTCCGGATGATGCGGTCGATCGACGATTACCAGGTCGAAGTGCTGATCAGCTTGGCGGTGGTCATGGGCGGCTATGCGATCGCGCGGCCCCTGCACGTCAGCGGACCTGTGGCGATGGCCGTGGCAGGACTGATCATCGGCAATGCCGGGGTCGCGCACGCGATGAGCGAGACGACGCGCGATTACCTGCACAAGTTCTGGGACCTGATTGACAGCATCCTGAACACCGTGTTGTTCCTGCTGATCGGCCTGGAAGTGGTGACGATCTCCAGCGACGCGCGACTCCTGATGTTGGGCCTCGCGGCAATCCCGCTGGCGCTTGCGGCTCGCACCGTTTCTGTGTTGCTGCCACTCTTGATCGTCCCGCGAGTGCCGGGCCATCGACCGATCGCCAGAATAACGTTGATCTGGGGCGGCTTGCGCGGCGGAATCTCTATCGCACTGGCATTGGGCCTGCCGGAGGGACCTGCCAGATCGCTCATCCTCGCGGTAACGTACATCGTCGTCCTGTTTTCCGTCATCGTCCAGGGTGGGACGATCAAGCGCATCCTGTTACGCGTCGTCAGGGCGCCATCCGAGGGAAATCCATGATCGTCGGTGTCGCACTTATTGTCGCAATCGGCGTCACTATCGCATTGACCTTCGGCAAGTTTGCACGGTCGGACGGCTGGCGTGCTACCGTGACGCCGCTGGCGTCGATCATCGGCTCGGGATTTTTGATCTGCGGACCGATCCTCGCGCGCGAATTCGGCAGCGCGGCGCTGGGTGCAATGGCCATGCTGCTGGCGCTCGCTTATGCGGTCGGGTGGGTCATCCGGTTTAACATCACCCATGTCGAGCCGCACCTCGCCGCGGCGCTTTTTAACGATCCGGTCGCCTGGCTCGCCCGCGTCACGCAGGGTGTGCTGGCGCTCGCTTACGCAGTGTCGGTTGCCTATTACCTGAAGCTGCTGGCAGAATTCTCCCTAAAGCCTGTCGCGATTGATCCCGCGTCGCAACCACTTGCGGCCAATGTCATCGTTACCGTGCTGATCGTGCTCATGACGCTGCTCGCGTTGGGCGGCAGCCTGCGCAAGGTCGAGCATCTCGCGCACGGAACCGTCTCGATCAAGATCGGGATCATCGCCGGGCTGCTGGTCGCGCTCGGCATCTCATGGGCGGTGAACGGCACGGGCGATCCGCTGCCGCCGATGAAGCTGTCGTTCGCCAGCGTGCCGATGCTGCTCGGCCTGCTGATCACGGTGCAGGGGTTCGAGACATCGCGCTACCTCGGGCACGCCTATCCCGCCCCATTGCGGATCCGGACGATGCGCCATGCGCAGTGGATTTCGTCAGCGATCTATCTCGCCTTCATCGCGTTGCTGACGCCATTCCTGACGCGGGCCGCGGCAACCGAGGGCGTCGCCGGCATCCTCGATATCATGGAACTGATCGCGCCGGCGCTCGGCATATTCGTGCTGGCCGGTGCGGTTTCGAGCCAGTTGAGCGCGGCGGTGGCGGACTCGATTGGATCGGGAGGGCTGGTCAATGAAGTCTCGCGTCGCAAGATCAGTGTGCCGCTGGCCTTTGCACTTGCTGGTGCTTTAGCGATCGTGGTCGTCTGGCTGACCGATCCGTTCGAAGTGGTCGCGCTGTCTTCGCGCGCCTTTGCGCTCTTTTATGCGCTGCAATGTGCCTTGGCGCTGATTGTGTCGATCAAGGACAAGACGGGCACTGTCACGCAACGGATCGGCTTTGTCGCAATTGGCATGATCTGTCTGATCGCAACGGCTGTCGGTGCGCCGGCCGAAGGCTGATGGCTGGACGTTTCCCCCAACATGTTCGCAACCAGCGATGTTGTCGGGCGAAACAGGCCGCTACGCCAACGCTGACATTGTAATATATTAGGGCGTCAAATGAACCACATGCTCGGCGCAGGTGCTGTCAGGCTAATGCTAACTTGTCTCCGAAGCCAGCGCTCGCTCGGCTAGAGGGAGGAGCATGAAACCGATTTCCTACAAGCGACACCGCTTTCCGGCGGACACAATCCGACTGGCAGTCTGGCTGTATTTCCGTTTCACCACGAGCTTGCGCGATGTTGAGGAGATGCTCGCCGAACGCGGGATCGATGTGACCTACGAGACCGTCCGGTGCTGGGCCAACAAGTTCGGTCCGGCCATTGCCGCCAATATTCGCAGGCGTCGCGGGCGGGCCGACAGCGTCTGGCATCTCGACGAAATGGTCGTGTGCATCAACGGCAAACGGATGTTCATGTGGCGCGCCGTCGATAAGGAAGGCGAGGTCCTCGACGTACTCGTGCAGAAACGTCGAAACAAGGCCGCAGCCCTGAAATTGCTGAGAAAACTGCTGAAAAGCCAAGGCTTCGTGCCGGACCAAATCGTGACTGATGGCCTGCTCTCATATCCAGCTGCGCTGCGGGACCTGGGATGCTTGGCTCGTCACAAACCCGGACGATTACGCGAGAACAACCGGGTGGAGAACTCGCACCTGCCGGTCCGGAGACGAGAGCGGAAAATGCAACGGTTCAAGTCCCAGGGCCAGGCGCAACGCTTCGTTTCAACCCACGGCGCGATCTACAACACCTTCAATATCGAACGTCACCTGATATCCCGTAACACGATGAAACACTTTCGATCTGCCGCTATGGTGGAGTGGAACGCCGCGTCTGCCGCTACCGCGTAAAATGTCGGAATGACCGGACATCGCGTCATTCAGAAGTTACCCTGACAATACCGCGAAAGCCGCGCATGTGATTGACCCGCTTGCGGCGGATCTCACCTGCAAACAGTGGGCCAAATCGATTCCACCACAGGCGTACCGTCTCGTGGCAAAGATCATAGCCGCGTTCGAAAAGCAGGTCTTCTACGTTCCGCAAGCTCAGCGGAAATCGGACGTACAGCATCACGACTTCCCGGATCAGCTCGGGCGCGGAGTGGAAATACCGAAACGGATTAGCCGGCTTGGCTCGAGATTTACGGCTCATCCACTCAAGCTACCAGCCAGACCCCTGAACTGCCACATCCTCCTGACAGAACCGCCTCACTTAATGAGCGGTACATTGAGTCTGACAGAGCCGTCGGTGCATTTGCTCTGACAGAGCCCCGGCGACGAGTTGAAGTAGCGATATGGTGATGCTGGTTGACGCGAGCGAGGCACCTGGCGGCGATACAGTGCCCCCCATTAAGGCCGGTGCATTTGGTCTGACACAACCGTCTAGCACCATAAACAGGAACACTCATCGACAAGTCTATTTCTGACGGATTGAGGTTACCGTCAAAAAGACGCCAATCAAAAAGAATATCAACGTCAGACTTATCGTAACTACGTTATATTCTCTCCAAACAGTTCCACGGCTTGCTCTTTGAAACCAATATAAAAAAGAATAACCCGTAAATGTTGCAATAAGAATACCTAATGTCATTCTCAGATATCGCATAAATAAATCCTTAGTGTGTCGATTTATACACAAACCAAGCAAAGCTATCGGCATTGCGGGTCGCAAACCAAGGAGTTGGACTTTTGTAAATATCATCATCATACACTTCGCCGGTAACAGTGTTGGCACCGAACGAATGTCTAAATTCATGCAGAATAGTTACTTCGCGCCACATGAGGTCTCCATGTTCAAACTTGCGCCCAAGTTCGACAGTTCCACTGTAAGGAAAAGTCTTTCCCCACGTAGTACTAGGTAAACTACGTTCTTGGTAGTTATACTTGTAGTCGGGACCATTAGATTCGAGAGCTCCTCTAACTTCGGCTAACTGGCCTTGTACTTTCGATATAACGCTATCCGAGGCAGACCCAAAGTGCGTGGTAAGTGACTTTTCTAAGCCCTGTGCATATTTTGAGAGCCCTTCTTGTTTTCCGCCCTCAACAGCTTTGCGTTCTTGTTGCAGTTGCTTCAATCCAGCTTGAACGCTTTTTACATCTTTGAGCGCCTCAGCTTGAGCTTCTGTCGCTTTAGTACAAATTAAAGTCCCAGTAGATTGTGTACAGCCAGCAAGACCAGTCGGATCGCTTCCATCCACAGGATCGTTTCCGACGTAAGCGTAAAGGTTCAGCTGGTCTTTGTAGCCGATGGGATCGGTCTGCAGGAATCGTCCGAGTTGGGGAGCATAGATGCGGGCCTTGTAATAATACATGCCGAGCTCGGGAAGCCACGCTTGGCCGGTATAGCCAAAACGCTGAGTAATGGCGAGCGTCTGTGCGGAGGGCACACCCCACTCGTCATAGCTGTTGATCGCATATTTATTCCCCAGTGGATCACTGAGCGCGACAATCGATCCCTGATGATCGGCGTGGAGGTAGAGCGGCGAAGTTAGCGTCCCGCCCTGATACCACACCAGTGGGTCGTCGGCGCTGGGACGTGAATGTAGCGCTGCAACACGGTACCCGACGTATTGAATTCCATAACAAGTTCGTCACCATCGTAAACGAAGCGCGTGATACCGCCGCCACCGCCATTGTTGGTCTCGTACAAACGACCATTGGGGTCATAAACCAGCCCCGCACTCCTCGTACCCGAAGCGCCGATCAGTCGGTTCTCCGCATCGTAAGCGAGGGTCAGCCCACCGTCCGAAATCAAATTGCCATTGGCATCGTAGGCATAGGAGTTGGTGTTGACCGCGGAATACTGATTCAGCCGGTAGCACAACGACCGACAGTTCTCCGCGAGGTGCTGTCATGTCTGGACGGCGCCCTGCGATCAAGGGTGATATTGGGTTCGTCGACGGTCGCGGGTGCGGTCATGTCTCCGGCCTTTTTTTTGTGGGTTTAACCACTGGCCCTGATGTTTGTCCGCTGATCTGCTGGCCCCATTCAGTCTAGCGCGCTTGTGTTGCGCAGACAGCACCTCGGGCTTGGCAGATTATGTCCGGTTGTGTCGCATCACCTCATGGTCACCCGTGATTATAGAGCGCTACGGCAAGGCGTGAAGCTGGGACTCAGGCCTTTGCAGCGCGATAAGATGTGCCGGTCGTCATGACCGCATAGACGATGCGGGCAAGCTTGTTGGCGATGGCGACCGCAACCAGTTTGAACGGCTTGGTCTCCATCAGCTTTTGCGCCCAGCAGCGGAGTGGATCAGCATGCCGCGCGCGATGATAAAGCACGGCGTGTGCGCCCACGACCAGAAGCTTTCTCAGATAGGCATTGCCCATCTTCGAAATACGCCCGAGCCGGGGCTTGCCACCCGACGAGTTCTGTCGCGGTACCAGGCCAAGGAACGCGGCGAACTGTCGTGGTCCTGCGAACCCCGATGGATCACCAACACTGGCAACCAGCGCCGAGGCAGTGACCGGACCGATACCCGGGATCGACATGAGTGCAGTCGCAACCGGATCGTTTTTGGCCAGCCTGGCGATAGCGGCATCGGCGTCCTTGATTTCGGTATCGAGATGCTCGAGCTGGGTGACCAGCGGCAACAGAGCCCTCACCACGGCCTGAGGGATGGACACATCGCCATGACGCAAAAGGTCAGCAAGGGCGCGAGCATGAACCGGGCTTTGTGCCGCGATTATTCCGATCTCGGCGAGATGCCCGCGCAGGCCGTTGAGGATCTGGGTGCGCTGGCGCACCAGCATCTCGCGCACCTTGTGGTGCATCAGCACCGCCTGGTTGTCGATGGACCGGACCTTGACGAAGCGCATCGAAGGACGCGTCACGGCTTCGCAGATCGCCGCTGCATCGGCCGCATCGTTCTTCTGGCGTCTGACGTAGGGCTTCACATAGGCCGGCGGCATCAAGCGGACATCGTGCCCCAATGCCGTGAGTTCGCGGCCCCAGTGGTGCGCCGAGCTACAAGCCTCCACGCCAACCAGACATGCCGGCAGCGAGGCGAAAAAGGAGAGAAGATCGCGGCGCCGAACTTCCTTTGCAAAGACCACATGGCCCTGCACATCGACGGCGTGGATGAAAAACACATGCTTGGCCAGATCGAGGCCAACCGTGGTGACCGACGACAGATCGATGGGTAACTTGCTCATGGACGGTACTCCTGTGCAGATCGCTTTGACAACGATCACAGCTTCGCAGCGGGTTCTCCCGAATCAACTGCCAAACAGAGCGCCGTCCACACCATCAGTCTAACGCGAACCCGTCTCCACACGATGGAGTTCGGTCTTTGAGGATTGCGGCCTAGCTCGCCAGGATTTGCCACTCGGCCAGTGCGGCTGAGCGGCGTTCCTTGTAGGTGATGCGATCGACGAGGTGACGTTCCAGATTGAAATGATTGTGGACGTTGGCATGGACCGAGGCGAACTTCTGTAAGCTCTTCATCTGTCGTGACGTGACCCCCGTTTCTTCATCCAGTTGGAACTAGAGACCGGCCCCTCGAAGGGACGGACAGATGAAGCGGAAGCATTTCACGGAAGAGCAGATCATTGGCATCCTGAAGGAGGCCGAG
>NZ_CBCRXM010000023.1:0-17234 GCF_965137005.1 Sphingomonas antarctica
TTACATTCCCACGGGTGGAACGGTGTTATCGACCATGCGTCTATTTGCTGCTGTGTTCGGATCTCCGGCGGCGTGACCGGCCCCCACCGAGTGGTCCAGCTTGATTGTTAGGGAGCTGTCACCTCCATCGCCAGTGCTGGCCGGAGGTAGAGCGAAGCGGAACCGGAGGGCGGCACTGGCGATTAAACGGCTTCCGGTGCCGGTGGTCGGTAGCCCGGACTGCTATGCGGACGGGCGGTGTTGTAATGCCGCCGGCAAGCCTCGATCAGCACCTTGGCCTCGGCGAGGCTGTAGAAGATCTCGCCGTTGAGCAGTTCGTCGCGAAGCGACCCGTTGAAGCTCTCGTTGTAGCCGTTCTCTCAAGGTGAACCGGGCGCGATATAAAGGGTCTTGACCCCGATCTGACCGAGCCATTTCTGCACCGCCGTCGCGATAAATTCGCTGCCATTATCGGACCTGATATTGGCTGGCGGACCGCGCGCGATGAACAGCTCGGCGAGCGCGGCCAGCACGTCTTCGTGACGGAGCTGGCGGGCAACGATCAGCGCCAGGCATTCGCGGCTGGCCTCGTCGATGATCGTCAGGATGCGGAACTTGCGACCGTCATGGGTGCGGCCCTCGACGAAGTCATAGGCCCAGACGTGACCGGGATATTCGGGGCGCAGCCGGATGCACGACCCGTCATTCAACCACAGCCGGCCGCGCTTCGGCTGCTTCTGTGGCACCTTCAGACCCTCGCGCCGCCAGATGCGTTCGACCCGCTTGCGGTTCAGGCTCCACCCCGCGCTGCGCAGCAGCGCCGTCACCTGGCGATAGCCATAGCGCCCATATTGCTTCGCGAGGGCTATGATATCTTCAGTCAGCGCCTGCTCGTCGTCAGCCCCGCGCGGCACCGTGCGCTGCGTCGATCGATGCTGCCCGAGTACACGGCATATCCGTCGCTCGGACGCCGGCAGCAGTTGCCGGACATGATCGATGCAGCGCCGCCGCCGCGCGGGGCTCAGAAGTTTCCCCGTGCAGCCTCCTGCAAGATCAGCTTGTCGAGCGTCAGATCCGAGATCGCTCGGCGCAGCCGGCCATTCTCCTTCTCGAGGTCCTTCATCCGCCGCGCCTGGTCGGTCTTCAGACCGCCATATTCCTTGCGCCAGCGGTAGTAAGTCTGCTCGCTGACTGCGATCCGGCGAGACGCCTCCGCTGCGGACCCGCCCTGCGCCAGAACGATCTCCGCCTCACGCAGCTTGCCGATGATCTCCTCCGGCTTGTGCTTCTTCGATGGCATTCCCAATCTCCCTCGTGACCCAAAATAACATTGATTTTGGACCACTCAGAAGGGGGCAGATCAAGCGCGCCGCCCGGTGTCCAGACGCCCGTCCGAAACGTCACCGACGAGACATGACCTTCGCCGATCCCACGCAGCGAGAGGAGGAAGCGCACCGACCCTTGAGCGACGTCCGCCTGATCGGGGTGCAACACGACACTCGGGTTGAAGAGTGCTGCCGTCTCGCAGGCATATTCCTGGCTAAAATAAGCGCCGATCGACCGCTGTTGCGCCGGCTCGAACCGCTCGGAGCCGGGGATCGAGGAGGCAATCTCGGAGAAGCGTCGGAGCAGCGTTGCATCGACGTCGCGGTGGTTCTCGTCCAAGGAATGCGTGACGCCGACAAGCTGCCGATTGAGTTCTGCCTCGTCGAGCCCGAGGATGAGATCGACGACTTCCTGGGTTCTGGTTGCGCCATCGTCGAAGCCGGTCGGATAACCAGGCTCGAATGGGCGCACCACCGTGCGCCCTGGGTCCGGGCGGAGCACGACATCATAGAAGTCGATATCGGCGCGTTCGGTCATGCGTCATCCCTTTGGCTGGTGCGGACTGGTGTGTTGGAGCAAGCTGACCAGCAGACCATTAGGGTCCGACGTCGACTCCTTGTGCGGTGGCGCGTTTCGCTGACCCGTTGGAGAAGCCAAGCGCGGTGGCGACCGGCTCGTTCCAGCCGTATGGATCGGTGCGGAACGTCACATCGCCGTTTGTGCCCACGAACACGTTTTAATAGAGCAGCCGAACCGGGATCTCACGCGGAAGTGGCACAAAGGTCTGCTTGCCCGACGCGCGGGCCTGGTGCCACCGGTCGGCAACGCCCTCCTCCTCGGCAAGCCGGTCGGCGAAGCCAAGGGCATCGTCCACCCGAACGCAGCCGTGGGTCAGATGACGTTGGCTGCGATCGAACAGCGCTCGGTTCGACGTATCGTGCAGGTAAATGGCCACATCGTCGCGCATGTCGAATTTAACCAACCCCAGCGCATTGCTGGGGCCGGAACGCTGCACAATCCAGCCGCCGCGTTTTACCATGTCATGCTGCTTCAGATAGGGACCACTCACCCCTGCCAGTTCGCCGCGCTGGATCGACTTGGGAACCGTCCAGGTCGGGTTGGCGACGAGGCGATATATCGGAGCGAGCAGAAATGGCGTCTCCTTGCCCGGTTGGCCGACGATCACCTTGCGCTCGTCCACCAGCTTGCCATCGCGGTAATAAAGCAGCTCCGCAGCCGCGACGTTGACGTCAATCCGGGTCGCGGGCGGCGTCCGTGACAACCAGCGGCGCCGCTCCAGCGCCACGGCCAGCGCGCGGGCGCGGTCGTCCGCGCCGAAATTCAGCACCTTGAGCGTATCCGGGCCGACCACGCCATCCGCGGCGATACCGTAATCGCGCTGAAGCTGGGCTACGGCTTCGGAAATGGTCTGCGTGTACAGGGTCGAACCTGCTTCCTGCTTGCCATTGGGTAGATAAGCGTCGCTGCGAAGCTGCGTGACGAGGGCGGGAACGCGTGCGTCGCTGTCGCCAGGCTTGATTGGACCGGTCGACTCGATGTCTGGGGCAGTGTCCTTATCGGCCCTGATGGCCACATAGGCTTCTGAGAGTTGCTGATACGCAGAGTGCCGCTGAGATAGTCGATGACTTCCTGCGCTCGACGGCCCAGGACGAAGCGCTAATTTTCCGCGCGGCACAGCTAGTGCCGCTACGCCGCAGGGGAGGCCTGCAACGACGGAACCAATCCGCGCGAACGGTCCGCCCGCCCCGGTACGGAGCGAGACCCAGAACGCAAGCACGGCCGGCATCGCGTCGAACAGTGCGAACGCGCGTGCCGACTGAACGGCCAAAGATCTGGCGCTTAGCTGTCAGCTGGACTTGGCTGAACGAACGTCCGCTTACCCAATTACAGCGCCCAGAAGCCGCCATTCCGTTTTTCACCAAAGTTGCAATCGAGGAGGCTTGTGTCACATAGCCCCCAGCGCCGATCTAACGCGGTTCAGAATGTGGCCTCGGGAGGTGTCAGATACTCATCGAAGAAATACGGAAGGCCCGTCGAGCATCCGGCTTGTCACAACGAGCTTTGGCCGATCGGATTGCTCTCGACGTCCAGACCATCAAAAGGCTCGAAGCAGGCGTAGGCTCGGTCGCGACGCTGATTGCGGTTATGACGGCGTTAAATTTCCGTCTGACCGGTCTCGGTCCCGGCACGTCTCTCCCTGAACAGTTGCGTTATCGGCGTCACAAGCGATCGTTGTCGCTGGATCAGGTGGCGGCAAAGGCAGGTCTGTCGCGGACGACCGTGACCAGCCTGGAGAGCGGGGGCGGATCGGTTGCAAGCCTGGTGAAGGTGCTGGCGGTACTCGCCCCAAGCGCTCGCCGCCGAGCCCCCGAAAGATCGTTTTGGGGACAGGGCGACAAGGCGGATCGGGACAGCCGCTTCACGCCGCCTGACTTCATGGATGACATCTATGCTGCCTTCGGCCCTGTCGACCTTGACCCTTGTGCCGACCTGCGTAGCCCGGTGGTGGCGCGTCGTCGGATCCTTCTGAGCGAGGGTGGTGACGGCCTCGTCGACGATTGGTCCGGTCAACTTGCCTACGTCAATCCGCCCTTTTCCAACATGCTTGCCTGGCTTCGGCGCGCCCACGATCAGTGGCGCGCAGGTAAGGTCGCGACAGCGGTCTGCTTGGTTCCGGTGCGGACCGATTCGGCATTTTTCCACGACACGTTGAGCGCCGACGCTGACATCTTCCTGCTGCAGGGACGGGTGAAGTTTCTGAGCACGCAGGGCAAGTCTGAGCAGACGCCGTTCTCGCTAATGATCGTAGCTATGGGTGCCACGTCCGAGCAAAAGCAGCAATTCGCGGAATTGGTACCAGGACACTGGCTGGCGCGCAGCTTCGCCACGCAAGGACAGCACGCGGCATGGTTCCGCTGACGGTTTTTATATTACTCGCTTGCCGTCGCCGGGTCGAACAGAAGCCGATGCCAGGACGAGTTCTTGATCGCCAGTCGCAACAATGATCAGCTAACCCGCTCCTGCCGCAACGACGGAAGCGGTAAGAAGGTTGGAAGCGAATTCCGACTCTTGCGGGATTCGCGATGCCGGCGCACAGGTGAAATGCAGGAGCCAGAGCGGGGTGCCTCCCCATATGGCCACTGGATTTGAATCGCAGAGTTTATCGTTTGATCACAACAACTTGCCCACCACCGAATGGTTGGCTGGGGCGGCAGGATACGGCCCACTTCCAACTCAGCCACTTTAGCTCGTAAGCCTTTGATTTAGAACGATCGATCTGCCGCTTAAAACTGGCTGTAACGGGCGATGCGTCACACGACAAGTCACCTGATATGTCCCGGCGTCACATGCCGATTTTGGACTTGAGCCTTCGCAAAACTCGTGGGTCGCTGCGCATCTTCCTTTCCAGACAGTCGGCTAACGCCCAAACCCAGACGTAAAAAGGCCATCCGCAGATGCCCGAAAGCGGACGTTCCTTCGCTCTGTGCTTTCTGGCTAAAATTGGGCCGTGTGTGGACGGCTCTCCGTTGGCAAGTGCTTTTCTGAGCGTTCGCAGTTCGCTGGTTGGTGCGGCCATGTGTCCGGCCTTTAATGCGGCCTTATCATGTGCCGCTGGCCATAATGCCATTCGCGCGGTTCAGGTCCCGATCGGTTGCTCGCACTCGAGGTGCACGGCCCAAGTGGGTTTTCCTGATCCGGCGGTATCAACCGGCTTGTTGCATTAGCTCCTGTCCGCCCTTCCCAACATCGTCAGCGCCAGTGCGCCTGATCTTTAAGCAGTTACTACCGCTGGTTCTCGATATCGCTCGCCGCTGGTCATCAATGCCCAGACCATCCTGGCGGTCTTATTGGCGAGCGCGACGGCCGCCACTTTGACCGACCGCCGCGCCATCAGCTGAACTAGCCAAGGCCGTTTGGTCCCATTGCGCTGAGCATAGCGAATGACCGCCATCGACCCGACCACTAGCATCGATCGCAAATTGCGGTTGCCGGCCTTTGTTATGCTGCCCAGTCGCTCTTTGCCGCCGCTGGAGTTTTGCTTGGGCACCAGCCCGATCCAGGCGGCGAGGCTACGCCCGCTTTTGAAGGCCTTCGGATCCGCCACTGTCGCGACAATTGCGCTGGCGAGCAAAGGCCCGACCCCGGGAACCTCCATCAAGCGCTGACCAAGCTCGGTCTTACGTGCGCTTTCCATAACTCGACGATCGTTTTCAAGAATCTGGCTCTTTACGACGACCAACTGAGCGACGAGCATTTCGAGACATAAGCGGGCATCTGGCGGCACGCGCGCATCATCCTCGTTGGCAATAACGGCCAACAGCTGCTCCACGCCTTTCCGCCCGATTGGCGCTACGATTCCGAACTCTGCAAGATGAGATCGCATCGAGTTAGATAGTTGAGTGCGCTGGCGGCTGAGCATCAGCCGGACCCGATGAAGCATCATGACGCTCTGCTGCTCTGCTGTCTTTACTGGCACATACCGCATCGTCGGGCGGGTCACCGCTTCGCAGATTGCCTCGGCATCAGCCGCGTCATTCTTGCTGCGCTTCACGTACGGTTTCACATACTGCGCCGGCATCAACCGGACATCGTGACCGAGCGCGATCAGCTCCCGAGCCCAATGGTGGGATGTGCTGCAAGCCTCAATCCCAACCAGACATGGTGGCAGCTTGGCAAAGAACGGCAACAGTCGGCTTCGAGACAGCCGCTTCTGGGTCAGCACTTTCCCCGATATGTCGATGCCGTGCACCTGAAATACCGACTTCGCGATATCCAGCCCAATCGTCGTAATCCCATCCATCGTTGCTCTCCTTCCAGCTCCCCACATTAGCGCGGGAGATTGGAGAGCCGTCCACAGCATCATTTGCCGACTGTCCGCTTTCGGGCGGCACGGCCTGAAACACGCCATTGAGATTGTAACTTTGACAGTGGGCTGTCATTCAATGTTGCTGGTCTACGGGGCACGTGCGACTGATCAGCGATGACCGATCTGCCCACAGAAAATTCCCAAACAGGTTTTCGTGCATTTTTGAGGTCGCTGGGGCCGGGCCTGATTACCGGCGCGGCTGATGACGACCCCAGCGGTATTGGCACGCATAGCCAAGTCGGCGCCCAATTCGGTTATGGGCTGGCCTGGACTTTTGTTCTCAGTTTCCCGCTGATGGTCGCAATACAACAAATCGCGGCCGAGATTGGGAGTGTCACCGGCGCAGGCATAGCGCGTAACCTGCGGCGGCATTATCCACGCATGGTCTTATTGTTCATGGTCTCATTATTGCTGATCGCGAACATCATCAATCTTGGGGCCGATTTGAGTGCGATGGGTGCGGCTCTCACGCTACTCGTGGGCGGCAATGCCGGACTCTACACGCTGCTGTTTGGTTTAGTGTGTATCGTTCTGGAAGTTGCCCTTAGCTATCCGCGTTACGCCGCAATCTTAAAGTGGACCACGCTTTCGCTGTTCACGTATGTTGCGGTTGTCATTGTCGCCAAAGTACCTTGGGCACATGCGCTGCGCTCGCTCGTAGTTCCGGAACTTCAGTTCAACGCCGCTTACGCGACCGCATTCGTTGCCATCCTCGGCACCACGATAAGCCCGTATTTATTCTTCTGGCAGGCCGGGCAGGAGATAGAGGAGCAGCACCGTCACCACGCCAAACCGCTATGCCTTACGCCGACCGCTGCCGGTCCCGAACTTAAGCGCATTCGGATCGATACGCTCACCGGCATGGCCTTCAGCACCATCATATCTCTTGCCATCGTGTTCGCGACTGCCGCGACGCTACACGCAAGCGGAGTGCGAGACATCACAACCTCGTCACAAGCGGCCGAAGCTCTCCGGCCGATCGCTGGACAATTTGCTTTCGCTATGTTCGCGGTCGGCATCATCGGTACCGGCCTGCTGGCAGTCCCGGTCCTAGCCGGATCAGCAGCCTACGCTGTGACGGAAATGGCGGGAATCGCAGGTAGCCTCGACGCAAAGCCGTTGTCCGCTCGCCTGTTTTACGGAACGATCGCAGGGACGACACTGGCGGGTGCGGCCTTGAACGGCGTCGGTATCGACCCAGCTCGAGCATTATACTGGGCAGCGGTCGTCAACGGTATTCTGGCAGGTCCATTGATGGTCGTGATGATGCTGATCGTGCGCAACCCACGGGCTATGGGGCGCATAGTGATATCCCGCAGGCAGATCTTCTTCGGCTGGGCGGCCACTGCTGTAATGATCGCGGCGTCCGTGCTTTTTCTGGGATTTGTGATGATCGGCCCGCTCTGACGATCTGACTACAGCAAGATTTTCTTGATAACGGTCATCGTCGGGCGTGAACCTGTGTCACTGGAACCGGCTCGCTGTGCAAATCTGCGGCGAAGTCGTCGTCACCATACGATGCTTCGCCGAATTGGAGCCCACGCCCAGCACGCCCGCGCACCGCTGCGCGCGGTGACGAACGAATCCCGGCCTGTTTTTGGCCGCTCGACTTCAACGCGGTCATAATGTGGCCCCAAGCGTTCAGTAGTGCAGGCCGTATATTCGCGGTGTTCGTATATCCACCGCGTTCGTGGCCATCGAAGTTCGCGCTGCCGCCCAGCGGCCGTGCAACCCTTTCAGCACACGGTCCAACGTCGTTCATTCGGAGATTTCCATGACTGATACCCTGTCGCCCGATCTCCTCGACCGGATGAACGCCTACTGGCGAGCCGCCAATTACCTGTCGGTCGGCCAGATCTACCTGCGCGACAATGCGCTGTTGGAGGCGCCTCTCACTCTGGAGCACATCAAGCCGCGGCTGCTCGGCCATTGGGGCACAACGACTGGCCTCAACTTCCTCTACGTTCACCTCAACCGTTTGATCGTCGAGCATGATCTCGACATGATTTACATCATCGGACCGGGCCATGGCGGTCCGGGGATTGTGGCACACACCTATCTCGAAGGGTCCTACACCGAGCTTTATCCCGCG
The DNA here is from genome assembly GCF_965137005.1 of Sphingomonas antarctica. Lineage (NCBI taxonomy): Bacteria > Pseudomonadati > Pseudomonadota > Alphaproteobacteria > Sphingomonadales > Sphingomonadaceae > Sphingomonas > Sphingomonas antarctica. The sequence goes on from NZ_CBCRXM010000023.1 coordinate 8,286, forward strand.
ATCGAACGAAACCGAGGCGGCATGCAGCGTCTGTTCCGGCAATTCTCGTGGCCAGGTGGAATCCCCAGCCACGTCGCGCCGGAGACGCCGGGCTCGATCCATGAGGGGGGAGAACTGGGCTATTCGCTGGCCCACGCTTATGGTGCGGCGTTCGACAATCCCGACCTGGTCGTCGCGTGCGTCATTGGCGATGGCGAGGCGGAAACCGGGCCACTGGCGGCGAGTTGGCACTCCAACAAGTTTCTGAATCCCGCACGCGACGGTGCAGTACTACCGATCCTGCACCTTAACGGTTTCAAAATCGCCAATCCGACTGTGCTCGCGCGGATCAGCCGACAGGAGTTGACCGATCTGCTGCGCGGCTATGGTCACGAACCCTTCTTCGTAGAAGGTGACGATCCCGCGCTGGTCCATCAGCAGCTTGCCGCCACGCTCGATATTGTGCTGGAGAAGATCAGGGCGATCCAAGCCGCGGCGCGGATGGGCGGCGAAGAGCTCGAACGGCCCCGCTGGCCGATGATTGTGTTTCGCACGCCCAAGGGCTGGACCGGGCCGAAAGAGGTCGACGGCAAGCCGGTCGAGGGTACGTGGCGCGCGCACCAGGTGCCGATCGCAGATTTCAAGAATCCCGAGCATCTCACCCAGCTCGAGGCATGGATGCGCAGCTATAAGCCCGAGGAGCTGTTCGACGGCGACGGCAAGCTGATCGAGGAACTGGCGGCACTCGCGCCGACCGGCCACCGCCGGATGGGTTCAAACCCGCATGCGAATGGCGGACTACGAGAGCCACTCGCCATGCCGCGTTTTCGTGACCATGCGGTGCGGGTTGCCGCGCCGGGCAGCGTTCGGGGCGAGGCTACCCGCGTGCTCGGCGGCTTCCTGCGTGATGTCATGAAGCTGAGCCTGTCCGCCGCGAACCTCCGGTTGTTCGGTCCTGACGAGACCGCTTCGAACCGCTTAAATGCAGTCTATGACGTGTCGGGCAAGGTTTGGATGGCTGCCGTCGAGCCGGTCGACGAAAACCTGTCGACGTCGGGGCGGGTGATGGAGGTGCTTAGTGAGCATCTCTGCCAGGGCTGGCTGGAGGGCTATCTTCTAACGGGCCGCCACGGCTTCTTTTCGTGCTACGAAGCCTTCATCCACATCGTCGATTCAATGGTGAACCAACACGCCAAGTGGTTGAAGGTCAGCGCCAAGATACCGTGGCGCAAGCCGATCGCCTCGCTCAACTATCTGCTCACCAGCCACGTCTGGCGGCAGGACCATAATGGTCTGTCGCATCAAGATCCGGGTTTTATTGATCACATCGCCAACAAGAAGGCTGACGTGGCACGCATCTACCTGCCGCCGGATGCAAACTGTCTACTGTCCGTCGCGGACCATTGCCTGCGCAGCCGCGGCTATATCAACCTGATCGTCGCTGGGAAACAGCCCGAATGGCAATGGCTGAACATCGATGACGCGGTCGTGCATTGCGCCGCGGGAGCCGGCATCTGGCAATGGGCGAGCGACGAAGGCGAGTCCGACGTCGTAATGGCCTGTGCGGGCGATGTGCCGACCGTCGAGGCGCTGGCGGCGACCATGCTGCTGCGCGACTATGTGCCCGATATTCGCATTCGTGTCGTGAACGTCATCGACCTGATGGTGCTCGAACCGCAATCCGAGCACCCGCATGGATTGTCAGACGAGGATTTCGACGATCTGTTCACCCCCGACAAACCGGTGATTTTCGCCTTCCACGGCTATCCCGCGATGATTCACAAGCTGACTTATCGTCGCCGCAACCACGCCAATATCCATGTGCGCGGCTATAAGGAGGAGGGCACGACGACCACGCCGTTCGACATGGTCGTTCTCAACAATCTCGACCGCTACCAGCTCGCACTCGACGCGATCACGCGCATTCCGCGATTAAAGGATCGCGTCGCGGTGGAGATCGCGCGCTATTGGACGACGATGGAACGTCACAAGCTTTACGTTGCCGAGCATGGCGAAGACATGCCGGAGGTGCGCGACTGGCGTTGGGAGCGGTGATCATACTCACGCTCAACAGCGGCTCGTCATCGCTCAAGTTTGGATTGTTCGACACTCAGGGTGTCGACGTGCGTGCCGTGATGAGCGGTGAGAAAACCGGGCGCACGCTGCGCGCGTCTGACGCGAGCGGGACAGCACTGCCGGACGTTTCGCTGGCCGATGACAACCCAATCACAGCGGTGGGGATCATCCGTAATCTGGTGTCCCAGGCAGCGATACTGGCTCCCCAAGCGATTGGGCACCGCGTCGTCCATGGTGGCACTGGGCTGCGCGAACATTGCCGCATCGACGATCGCGTGCTCGAACAGTTACGTCTCGCCAGCGCGATGTCTCCGCTACACGCGCCGGCAGCGATATCGATGATCGAAGCGGCTGAAACGGCATTCCCCGGTCTGCCGCAGGTCGCCTGCTTCGACACTACATTCCATGCCGGCATGCCCGAGGTCGCGCGGACGCTACCGCTCCCTCGCGCGCTGCGGGATGCGGGCATTCAGCGATTTGGCTTTCATGGCCTCTCCTGTGAATCAATCGTGCACCAGCTCGGCGACGAATGTCCGGCTCGCCTGATTGTCGCCCACCTCGGCAGCGGCAGCAGCGTTACCGCCATCCGCGACGGCCGCTCGATCGATACCAGCATGGGGTTCACGCCCTCTGGTGGAGTCTTGATGGGGACGCGCAGCGGCGAGCTGGATCCCGGCGTCATAATCTACCTGCTGCGCGAGAAGGGCTATGACTTTGCATCGTTAGAGCAGCTCGTGGATCACCAATCCGGCATGCTAGGCATCTCCGGAGTGAGTGGGGACATGCGCCGGCTCCATGCAGCTGAGATTGAAAGTCGTGACTGCCAGCTTGCCGTTGAGATGTTTTACATCTCGGTCGCCAAGCAGATCGCCGCGATGATGGTGTCGCTTGGCGGCCTCGATCTGCTCGTCTTTACCGGCGGCATCGGCGAGCATGACGGAGACACGCGCGAGGAAGTCTGCGGTCGACTTGCCTGTCTCGGGGTAGAGCTCGCGATTAGCGGCCCTCGATCCGCAAGTGGCAATCCCGCGGGTTTCTCATCACGCTGCGGCATCCGGGTGCTGATGTCCGAGGAAAACAACCAGATTGCGCGCCATGCCTATCGGCTCTTGACGACTTGATCTCGCCGCGACGTCACATGGAGCGATAGTGCCCACGCCCCTAATTATCCGTGTTGGTTGGAGGGCACGTCGTCCCCTGCAAACTACGCGCGCCTGCTCAACTCCTCCTGGGGCTGTCCGAATCAATCAATCGTCTGGTGAAACTCGCGGCGTACGAGCACTAGCGTGGGATCCCCCGGATACGGCTCAACTGTGAATCCCATGTTGCGTTCCAGCTCGATGGCTACGTGGTTTTCGCGGCTTTCGATCGATTCAAGGGTCTTGATCCCGTTTGCCTCAGCATAATGGGCGATGTGGATTAGCAATTCCCAGCTGATGCCGCGGTCCTTGAAGTCATCCCGGATCGTGATCGCGACTTCACCACGGATCATCGTGGGATCGCGGGCGAGCGTGCCGGTTGCAAGCACAGCGCTGTTATCGTCGCCAAATGCCAGAAAATTCTCGGTTTGCTCGTGATCGACGTTCGCGAGAGTTGCAATTCGGTCACGCCCGATCTCGTTCAAACCAGTTAGAAACCGGAATCGAAGATCGTCACGCGTCACATTGGAGAAAAACTCCGCCAGCTTACCCTCATCGTCCGAGCGAACCGGCCGGACGTGGAAGCGGAACCCTGTTCGTGTTGTGAGGTACTCACTCCAATTGTCCATGACACGCCTTTCAAGCTAGTTTCAGCCGTTAGGCGCTTTCCAACCCGAACGCACCTTTCCGATTGCCTTAGCGCTACGGCCTGACGACGAAGTCGATCATCACCGAAATCACGAGCGCGGCTGCAGCGACGTGAAGTAGGCGATACGGCGCACTGTCGGCGCGCCACGAGGTTCACCCTGTAAGATGGTCAAGCGAATTCGCGTTAATTTTGTGCCGAGCGGTCCGGCAGGTTCCGGAAAACATAGTGCATCAAATGTATGACTGAAATTAGACACATAGCTGTCACAGCAGATAACTTGAAATTGAATCTCCGTCCAGCTCAGGACCGCTGTTGAAATCGGCGCACGATTAAGAACGCTGCCGGCGCTGACTATCAAGCTTTGATGCTGCAGCATTGAGCTGCTGTCGATTGTTGCCGATGCTTGCGATCAGATCTCTCGCTTGCTGCAATGAGATGCGATGCTTGTTCGCGAAATACGAGACCTCGTATCCTTTGTTCTTTGCGACCGTCCGGGGATCACGGCCGCCGCGCTTTGACTGATTGTCGGCTTTTGGCGTGGCCTTTTTGCTAATGTCGCGCGCAATGCGGCGGCCAACAACCAGGGCCGCAATTCCAGCCGCCGCCACCGCGACCGCCGCGCCGACCTTCGTTGGTGACACTTGCTCTCGAAGCTCGGCAAGGACGCCACGCTCCTCTTGTAGCTCTGGTGCGCTCGGCGCGACCTTAGGCTCAACCTGGGCGTGGAGGTGCTCGTTTATGGGGTAAGGAGAAACATTGCCTGGGGGGATGGGGGGAGAATGCGACACAGCGGTTCCTTCAAAGTTTCATATCGAAGGCTCAACCATACGGCGTTGTTCAAGTTCCGCTGTTTAGCGCTGCTCAAGGGCCGTGTCGCCAAAGAACGGCAGAAGGTGAACGCGGATGTGGTCGGACTTCGATTTCACATATCCGGCGTTGCGCTCGCCAAGGGTGATAACCTCGAACTCACTGGTAAACGCATCCGCTGCATCCTCGAAACTCGGGCCGGTTGGCGTTCGCCGACGCCGACCATCGGTCGGCGCGCCGGGTCCGGCGATCAGAGGCTGGACGGGGCCGTCCAGTAAGGGAACGCCACCGCGTCGGCGCTGGCGATCCTCGACGCAGCGCTCCATGTATCAGTCGCGCGCGAAATCCTTGGCGGCAGCAAGGCTGACCTCCTTGGTTGTCTGTCGATGATTCTGACTGCCCAGGTAGGTCGCGCATTGCCAGAAGCGGCTGTTCTCACGCCGATAGACGTGCAGCGCTCCATCCATCAGGAGATGGGTTTCTACCGGCATTGTGAGAACTCCAAAATGTGTAAGACATGTGTAAGTCTTTTTGGAGGTCTCGTCCTTGGCTAAACCATTGGTTTTAAGCCGTTTCTGCCTTATTTTTTTGGCGAATATGTCTTTGACAAACGCACAATCAATTAGTAGCCCTTCCCCATAGTTGGAGGGGGTTTGAATGGCGAAGGCGACCGGGGCAAGCCCCAAGCAGAATGAACTGTATTACGGGGACAACCTCGACGTGCTTCGACGCAAGATAGCCAGCGAAAGCGTTGACCTCTGCTACATCGATCCGCCGTTCAACTCGAAGCGCAACTATTTTCAGATATACAACAATCAGGGCGGCGAGGATCGCGCCCAGGCGCAAGCGTTTGTCGATACCTGGGAATGGGGCGACGAGGCGAACGACGGGATCGCATGGATCACCGACATCGCACAGCTTCAATCCGGCAGGCTGACCGAACAAACCGTCGAGCTGCTACGTGGGCTGGAGAAGGTGCTAAAACGCGGCAGCCTGCTCGCCTACCTTATCCACATGACGCTCCGGATTGTCGAGATTCGCCGCGTCCTTAAGCCAACCGGCACGTTCTATCTCCATTGCGACCCTACCGCATCGCATTACCTCAAACTCATTCTGGACGCGGTGTTCTGCGGGCAAGGCGGCGATTTCAGGAATGAAATAATATGGTCGTATGAGTCTGGCGGGCGCGCCAAGTCAGACTTTGCCCGAAAGCACGACGTTATCTTCCGCTATAGCAAGTCCAAGGACTTCGTTTTTAACGCTGCCGCCGTGTCCTCACCTAGAGGCGAAACGCGACATAACCATATGAAGAAGCATATCGACGAAGATGGCCGAGCATTTAGATCAATCAAGTCGAACGGCAAGATATATAAATACTATGATGACGAGGGCGTAATTCCCGCCGATGTTTGGCCGATTAGCCATCTGCAACAGAAAGACCCAGAGCGTCTTGGCTACCCCACTCAGAAGCCGGAAATCATCCTAGAGCGCATCATCAAGGCGTCATCTAACGAGGGGGACGTAGTGCTAGATGCCTATTGTGGATGCGGCACGACCGTAGCGGTTGCGCAGCGCCTTGGGCGGCGCTGGATCGGGATCGACATCACCTATCAGTCTATCTCGCTGATCCTCAAACGCCTACAGGACAAGTACCCGGCGGAATGGCCCGCGATCGAGGCTGGCATTCTGCTAGATGGCGTGCCGCGCGATATCGCCTCAGCGGTCGCGCTCGCGAACCGGAAGGACGACAAGACACGCAAGGAGTTCGAAAAATGGTCGGTACTGACCTATTCGAACAATCAGGCGCGGATCAACGAGAAGAAGGGTGCGGACGCTGGAATCGACGGCACCGCATTCTTCCTTATCGACGCCTCCACGAACGGAAAGGCCATCTTTCAGGTCAAATCAGGCGGGGCCACTCGGAATACACTGGCGACCCTCAATAGCGATCGGCAACGCGAAAAGGCTGAGTTCGGCTTTCTTATCTCTATGGATGCCCCGACGAAGGCGATGCGTGATGAGATCGTCGCGGCGGGCAAGTATAAGCATCCCTTGCTGCACCGCGAGGATGATCGGCTACAGGTGATAACCGTTGCGGAAATCCTGCGTGGCGACCGTCTGAACCTGCCCATGGCTCGCCTTGACGCCGTGCGTTCGGCTAAAGCCGAGACCGGCAGCGATAGGCAGGATTCGTTGCTCTAGGAGGGCTTCTCCGGCGCAGGCTTTGGCGCCGTGGCGATCTTGCGCAGCTTCGCTTTGAAGGCGTCCTCGTCCTCGTCGCATTCGAGGTCTCGGGCGGTCTCTTTGAACTTGTCGAGTTGACTTTGGGCGGCTGTCACGGTCTGTTCCTTGGCCATGGGGGCGGTCTTTCTATTCGCCGATGAAGCTGGCGATTTCAATTTCTCGCGCCAACCCGGCGCTAGCAAATACTATATTCTCTGCACGGTTGCGACCGGCGATTGCTCGATCGGTCAAGACATGCTGATGCTGAAGCGTCGGCTGGCTTGGCAGGGGGAGCCGATCCGCGATTTTTTTCATTGCACTTATGACAAGCAGCGGGTTCGAGATGCCGTCTATGAGCGGATCGCCCGCCACGATTTTTCGATCCAAGCCACCATCATGGAAAAGAGCAAGGCCCAGCCGCAAACACGTACAACTGAGGACCGCTTTTATCAGTACGGGTGGCTCTACCACTTGCGGCACTCATCTAACCGATTCTTAGCGGCGAAAGACAGCCTGATGGTCACTGCGGCGACCATTGGCAAAGCCGCCAAACGGGTATCGTTCGAGGACGCTGTAAAAGACGTATGCCGTCAAATCGTACCGCGAGAGCGGCTTAGGACCGCGTTTTGGCCATCCCAAACGGACCCATGCCTCCAGTTAGCGGATTATTGCACGTGGGCGATTCAGCGGAAATGGGAGCGACAGGATACGCGCTCGTACGATCTGATAGCGAAAAAGATCAATTACGAGTACGAATTATGGGAGCACGGAACCGTGCACCACTACTGAAAAATGTGCGGCCGCACTTCCTAACTATCCCTTTCGGGAAGTTCCGATGGGGCCCGTGTCATTAGACGCCAACCGCATCCGTGTTGAATCATGTTTTTCGACGCTTGTAAACCCTCGGAAGCGGCATCGGTAGCTCGTATTGAACGCGCAGCTTAGGCGACCGAACTAGGCCCCCCATAGGTCAGGCGCTTGCCGACGAAGCCGCGCAACGCTGCATCGGATCGCGCGCTATCATTGATGCCGAGCGCGGTCCGGTTGTTATAGCGGAACTCATATTCGGCGAGATAGCGATGTAGATGCTGCTCGCCACAGTGCTGGTAAACGCCTTTCATGCCTCGCTTGAAGATGCTGAAATAGCCCTCAACGGTGTTACTGTGTATCGTGCGATCATTGAAATCGACGTACTGACCGGCGCTGTGCGTGGTCGTGCCATGGCCCGCGAAATGATCGGCAATCTTCGTGTAGGCGTTATGCTCGTCGGTCATGATCGTCGCTTCCTTGGCGACGTTGGCGCGAACGATCGGCATTAGGGTCTTGGCCGTCACGTCATCCACAACCATCGTGCGCGCCTTGCCGCTGTCGCGGTCGATCAGCGCCAGCACCTTCATCTTGTGGTGAAACGCACGCTTCTTCGGTGCGCCCTTGATGCGGCCGATGAAAGTCTCGTCTACCTCGACAATGCCGCCTTCGCCACCAAACGGCGCGAGATCGCCGGAGCGCATCGCTTCACGAACGCGATGGCCAAGAAACCACGCGGCCTTGTAAGTAATCTCCAGCGTGCGGTGCAGCTGGTGGGCACTGATGCCCTTCTTGCTAGAACAGATGAGATAGATCGCTTGCAGCCACTTCGTCATGGGAAGGTGGCTGTCCTCGAAGATCGTACCGACGCGCACGGTGAATTGGCGACGGCACTGGCCGCAGAACTTCAGGCCCATGCGGACCTTCTTTTCCGGGTTCGGCTTGATCGCGCTAATGCGTTCCACACCGCCGCAATGCGGGCAAACCGGACCTTCCGGCCAAATCTCGGCCTCGACATAGGCGAAGGCAGCGGCTTCATCTTGGAACTGCGGACGATTTAGAACGGACACGACGGCTTCTCCCTGTGAGAGAAACCCTAGATCACCGATCTGCGTTTGTCAAAGACATAATCGCCATTTTTTTAGGCCTAGAGCGTTTTCCGCTCCGACTGACTCGGTGAGGGATTCCCTTCGGGGCGAGTTTGTGATTCATCCTGCTGGCTGGGATGTGGAGGCCAGCATGGATGGCACGAGCTCTTTCGCAGGATTT
>NZ_CBCRXM010000024.1:0-12243 GCF_965137005.1 Sphingomonas antarctica
CGAACCGTCTTGGGCCTGTGGGACCTGATCGGCAGGCTCGTCGATATCTTCCAGCCCACCGAATGCGCCAATTACTTCAGTTCGTGCGGTTATGATCCAGACTGAACGGAATCCGCTCTAACGCAATTTTGAGTGTGGCAGTCGTCGATGCAAGGCTGGTGAGCACTGGCATGGTCAATGATGTCGTTGGCGTCACTGTGCGCAAGACCAGCGACTGCTCATCGCCAAGTGTGACGTGGTCGCGCGCGTCGCTCCATTTCTTCGTGTCAGAATTGTAGATCTGCACCAAATCAGAAAAATAATAGTTGGTATATTTATTGGTCACTTGGGTCGAAACGTCGTAGATCGCGTTGATCCCGATCCCAATTTTGGCACTGACGGTTGTATAATCAAAGCCGAGCACGCTGCCGGAGATCAGATCATTCGGGAGGCCAAACCCCTGAACCAACGCCTTAGGCTCAGGACTCGTTGATCAGAGCCAGAAGAGGACTGTTGCGGCGAGGGCGATGGCTGAGAAGAAGACGGTCGGGCATCGGTCGTAGCGGGTGGCAACGCGACGCCAGTCTTTGAGCCGCCCGAACATGATCTCGATGCGGTTGCGGCTTCTGTAGCGGCGCTTGTCGTATTTGATGGGTATGAGGCGGGATGTTCGACCGGGAATGCAGGGCTTGATGCCCTTTTCCTGGAGGGCGTCCCTGTACCAGTCTGCATCGTAGCCACGGTCGCCCAGCAGCCATTGTGCCTTGGGCAGATCGTCGAGGAGCGCTGCAGCGCCGGTGTAATCGCTGACCTGCCCAGCGGTCATGAAGAAGCGAGCGGTCGGCCGTTCGCATCGGTGACGGCGTGCAGCTTCGTGTTCATGCCGCCTTTGGTGCGACCGATCAGCCGCCCAAGACCCCCTTTTTTACCCGCAGGCTCGACGCCGTGCGGTGTGCTTTGAGGTAAGTCGCGTCGATCATGATCGTCTTGGGCGTGGCGCTCGCGGCGGCCAGCCCTTCCATCATGCGCAGGAACACGCCTCTCTCGCCCCATCGCTTCCACCGGTTGTAGAGCGTCTTGTGCGGCCCATACTCCCTGGGCGCATCACGCCAGCGCAGCCCGTTGCGGTTGACGAAAACGATGCCGCTCAACACCCGTCGGTCATCAACCCTGGGCCTGCCATGGCTCTTCGGAAAATACGGCTCCAGCCGCGTCATCTGCTCGTCCGTCAGCCAGTACAGGTTGCTCATGCTGGTGCTGTCATGTCTGGACGGCGCCCTGCGATCAAGGGTGATATTTGGCATGGCGACGGTCGCGGGTGCGGTCATGTCTCCGGCCTTTTTGTGTGGGTTTAACCACTGGCCCTGATGTTTGTCCGCTGATCTGCTGGCCCCATTCAGTCGGTCGCGCTTTGTTGCGCAGACAGCACCTCGGGCTTGGCAGATTATATCCGGTTGAGTCGCATCACCTCATGGTCACCCGTGATTATAGAGCGCTATGGCAAGGCGTGAAGTTGGGACTCAGGCCTTTGCAGCGCGATAAGATGTGCCGGTGGTCATGACCGCATAGGCGATGCGGGCAAGCTTGTTGGCGATGGCGACCGCAACCAGTTTGAACGGCTTGGTCTCCATCAGCTTTTGCGCCCAGCAGCGGAGAGGGTCGGCGTGCCGCGCGCGGTGGAAGAGTACGGCGTGTGCGCCCACGACCAGAAGCTTTCTCAGATAGGCATTGCCCATCTTCGAGATGCGCCCAAGCCGGGGCTTGCCGCCCGACGAGTTCTGGCGTGGCACCAGGCCAAGGAACGCGGCGAACTGCCGTGGTCCCGAGAAGCCGGATGGATCACCAACGCTGGCAACCAGCGCCGAGGCAGTGACGGGACCGATACCCGGGATCGACATCAGCGCATTTGCAACCGGATCGGCCTTGGCCAGCCTGGCGATGGCGGCATCGGCCTCTTTGATCTCGACATCGAGATGCTCGAGCTGGGTGACCAGAGGTAACAGCGCCCCCGCCACAGCCTGAGGGATGGAGGCATCGCCATTACCTACGAGGTCAGCAAGCGCGCGGGCATGAACTGGGCTTTGTGCCGCAATAATCCCGATCTCGGCGAGATGCTATCCCTCACGCCCATAAGCATCAGACCAGCCTGCTGTTCAGCAGTCTTGACCGGCACGAAGCGCATCGTCGGCCGGCTCATCGCCTCGCACAGTGCTTCGGCATCAGCGGCGTCGTTCTTGCCGCGCTTCACGTACGGTTTGACCAGTTGAGGCGCGATCATTTTCACGTCGTGGCCGAAGGACTGAAGGAGCCGCGCCCAATGATGAGATGCGCCGCACGCTTCGATCGCGATCTCCACTGGTTTTAGCCCAGCAAAGAAGGTGACCATATCCTTGCGCCGCAGCTTTCGTCGTAAAATTGGCTCTTCAGCAGCATTCACGCCATGCAGCTGGAAAATATGCTTCGACGTATCCATGCCAATGCGGGTAATCTGTTCCACGGACGGCCTCCTTGCCTGAGATTTGCAACGACCTCAGTATGGCACATCGATGCCGACGGGGGCCGTCCACCCCAACATCGCCAATGCCGGAACCCGCGCATCGCGCTGACCCGTTGGCGGCGCACCTCGCCCGCGAACATTGGGCCGAACCTGTTCCACCAATGCCGCACCGTCTCATGGCAGATGTCGATCCCACGCTCGGCCAGCAGGTCCTCGACGTTCCGCAGCGACAGCGGGAAGCGGACGTACATCATCACCACCAGGCGGATGATCACGGGCGACGAGTTGAAGTAGCGGAATGGCGATGCTTGTTGGCGTGGGCGGGGCATTCGGTGGCGCTAGAGCGCCTCGCTTAACGTTCAGTGCATTTGCTCTGACAGAGCCGGCAAGACATATAATCGCGGCGTTGGACTGTCGTATCCCCACCGCGCGCATCCTGTATTGCACCCGGTCCCAAGCCAAACCCGGATTTTCCTTACCCCGAGCGATTACGCCGAGGTAATCGACGACTATGGCGAGCCCCTGGCGGTTGGTGCGGATGATCTCGTAATATTGTTCGAGGAATTGTCTGCGCGCAACACGAGGGCAAGCCTTGCCCAAATAAGGGAATGAGGCCCGTAGCGGGGTTCGAACCCTCGCGTTAAGTCCAGTCTCGACCGGTCCCATAAATGGCATCTGACATCTTGGCACAACAACGGGCGTTGCTGTCGGTGCGGATGCCGCTAGTGAGCGATCGCCCACCCCAGCACTGCGCATGCCAGCGCGAACATCCCGGTCATGCCGTATGCGTGAATAGCCCAGGCTTCCCGGCGCACCTGCCGCGAGAGCTCTTCCATGATTTCGGAATGATAACTGGTGAGATCAGCACGCGCTTGCCTACGAATCTGATCGATGAGCCTATCGAGCGCGTTTTTGCCTTCGTGAAGCTCGACCGCGCGCTCGATCACCCCCTCGACCCGGCGGAGGTCTTGGCCAGCAACGATGATCCCAGCGCACAAATCTTCGACCTGCCGCACCGTGTTGGCCAGACGATCGGCGGCGAGGTTGAGCTTACCGGTGCTACGGTTAGCGGCCGCTTGAATTTGCGCGACAAGCTGCTGCGCCATGCCGTTCAGTTCGACGCCCGATTCTCGTGCATTGTCGATCACTCGATCGGTCGCTGCGATGGCCTGCAGGATTAAGCGGACGAGTTCCTCATTTCCCTTCAGAACCGATACGAGCAGGAATACTAGATCGTCGTCTTGGAGCTTATTCGTATGGGCGAAGCGGAGGATCGCCTCGACTTCGGCACTGTGGCCATAATAGAGCCTCTCGAGCAGAGCCCGGGCTGACATGAATTCACCGTCCGAGGCGTCATCTTGTGGCATAGGCATCAGAATGCCTTCCAGTTCACATCTTCCATGGCGAGCAAGTCCGCGATTGTTTGCAATTGCGTGACCCAGCTGTTCAGCCAGTTACGGACGTTCAGCCCGTCGTAGGTTTGCCAGTTCGGACCCTTGTAGGTCGCGGCTTCGCCGTAAGTGAGGCAGAGTGCCTCGGCCATCGCGTTTGGTCCCGCGGCCAGAGCCGGCGCTTCGATCAGCCGTCCGCCGACCTCCTCGAACAGTTTGCGCGTGCGCCCCCCGATTTCGCGACCATAGCGATCAATGAAAGGATCTGTTTTCCACAGGCGATAGTCGCGCTCGTCGACACCGACGTTGCTGCGGATCGCGACGATATGGGCGTCGCTTCCGAAGGTTTCGATCGCCTCGCCGATCCCGCGGATCGAGGCCATGGTCGGCCCAAACGGAACGAGCACAAGCGGGGTTCGATCGTTATCGAGGCAGTGCTGGACGAGGTGGCCCGCGGTCAGGTTTTCAGACAGGCGTTTCGACTGCTTAAGGCCCCCTGCCGGCGTGTCGACGACAACGACGCGTGCGTCGGTCTCGATCGCCTCGAAGATTGGGGCTGCTCCGTCGCGAGCGAACAGGTCCGCTGGGGCAACGCCGTTATAGGGATCTTGGTCGAGCAGCAGCGTGCCAGTTGCATCGCGCTGTCCCAGGCGCTGGGTAAAGGTCCGGTTAAATCCATCTGCGTCGATCGCCAGCACGTCGAACTCTTCGCCTCCCGTTGCCCGCATCACCGTTGTGATGGCGAGCACGGAGGTCGATAGTCCCGCACCTCCCTTGTTCTTCGTGCCATTGAGAGCAATCCGCTTATAATTCTTCACTCTACTTCTCCTTGTTGAGTTCGGTCAGACGCGATCGTCGAACGCGATCGATCGGTTGAATGGCTGTTCAGTAATCCCGTCCGATGGCTGCGGCTCTGCGCCTCCCGCTTCGCTCACCTTCGGATCGGATTGCGCGGGGTCGGCCGAAAGGTTTGTATCGCCTGCAGATTTGGTTGGTTGGACAGACGCTCGCGTCGATCGCCCCGGCGCTTCGGATTGAGTCGCCTCTTCCCCGCGCTCCTTCTTCAATCGACCGCGGTAAACCCGGAGCGTTTCCGGGCTGATCTCGACGCCGAGTTCGCGGAGCAGCGCGACCAACATCGGATCGGTCCAGCCACGATCGTGCCGGTCGAGTACCAGGTCGCCCAGTAAACGGACCGCCCCCATCGTTGTGAGGAGGGTTCGTGGCGGTGCATTAGCATCGCGCCGCTCTAGGTCGGCAAGCGAACTCGCAAGGTCGGCAAGGTCGATCAGACGCCGCTTAGCTGCGCTCGCATATGGGGGTTTCGTGTCGTCGGCTTCCATGCTGAGCTTTTTAGGTTTTCTAAATCAGCGTTGTAGAAAGATGACCCACATTCCTGTCCAATCGTGATATGGCCGTGTCATGCCCTGTCCCAAAACCCCGTTTCCGCGCGCTGCGGTTCCGCCTGACTTCGGCGGCACGGTACGCGAGCTGCGTCAGGCTAAATTCTGGTCAAGGGCCCAGCTTGCGAAGAAGGTCGGGGTGGCGCGCAAGACCATCGACCGGCTGGAGAACGGGCTCACCACGCCGAGCATGCGGTTGGTCGCAGCACTCCTGCGCAACGAGGTACTTGGAAAGGGGAATGGGACGCAGTCAGGGCTTCCCCCGGTTCCCGGCTGGGAACTCGACGAGCCGGACGCATGGAAACGCTGTGCGCGGTCGCGGGCGGCCCGGCTTGCCTCGCATCAGACCCTCGCCGAGGTCGCGGCAAAGGTTAAGGCAAGCGCAAAGGAAGGGGGCAGTATCTCTTCCTTGTCAGCGTTCGAGCGCGGCATGCTTACACCGTTCGCCTTCGTCGGACGCCTGTTCAAAGATGACGGCGGCGACAGTGTCAGCGAAGCCTATGCCCAAGCCCTCGGGTTTACCGACGCAGTTGAAATGCGGGATTACCTGGAGTCGGACGATCCTTTGCCATGGCTGGCCCAAATTGCCCGCCGCTGTAAACGAAAGCTCCCACCTGCGGCGCTGCTGCCGACGCGCCGTGTGCCCGTCCTCGATGACGCGACTGAGATCCCCGCGTTCCTGTTGGATTAGGCTGCGCACCGTGGTGCTGCACTATGTGTCGCCGCGTCATGTTTTGTCGTGTCACGTTGCGATACTATTTGTTTTTGAGAGGGTAAAATTTGACACAGGATGGGGCTTCACGGGGGCGTGAAGCCGTTGATCGGATGCTCGGCGCTTCGCTTCTCGCATCCGTGTTTCGGAAGATATCATGATGTTCGCCGCTGTCGCGCTTCGATCGTCAGGGTTGCGCATGGTCATCCAAGGTTGCGTTGGCGCGTCGGCTAGGGTCGGCTAACTTCCTGCGATGGTTATCATCGAGAAGCAGGCCAAGGGGGCAGGGCGGGATGCGCACCGCTACGTTCGGTCGCTGGCCTCGTACATGGAAACGGCCAAGCACGGCACAGTGGCTGAAGAATATGGTCTGACGCTTGCCGTATATATGCGCAAGGAAAGAGATTGCTCGCGCACCAATGACCGGACGGAGCGCGTGCTGGCAACCGGTGCCCGAGTAAACGGCAACGCAGCATTGTGGGATGTGGCGCTCGCCGAGCTGCACGCGAGAATGGCAAAGCGTTCCAGCCGCTCGAAGAAGCCAGCACACCACATCGTTGGATCGGTCCAGGCGGGGGAGAATCCCGACGCCAACGATTGCAACGAGATTGCGCACGTACTTGCCGAAGAGCTCGGCTGTGATGATGGTGTGATCTTGTGGGCGCTGCACGGTGACACGGGTCATCGTCACCTTCACCTTCTGGTGTTGACGCTGGGTGAGGACGGTAGCGCGACGCCGTTCGGCTTCCGGGGCCGGTCACATGAAGCGATGCAACGCACGATCGCCCGGGTCGAACAGACCTGTGGGTTCGCGCGCGAACCGGGGTTTCGTTACGAGGTGGTCGATGGCGCGGTGCGACGGACGGCGCCGGTGCCGACAACGGCAAAACGACGCGCGCCGATCCGAACCGAGGTACTGCAGTGGGAAACGGAAACCGGCCTGGAAAGTTTTACGCGCTATGCGCAAACTGAGCTTGCCGCGCTTTTGGAGGAGGCAGGGTCATGGCATGACGCGCAGGCAGCGCTCGCCCCGCGCGGTGCCCAGGTCGTCAAGGCGGGAAGCGGTGGCGAAATCCAGAGCGGCGATGGCGCTCACCACGTCAAGCTGTCGAACGTCGATCGCAAGCTAAGCTGGAACGAACTTATTCACCGTTGGGGCGACTGGTGCGAACCGACGATCGAGCCCACGGCTTATGTGCCACGAGTCCGCGACCCCGAGCGGGCAGCGCATTGGGCAAAGCGCGATGAGCAAGCCGAAGCCCTGCACGGCTCCGTCCAGGCGCGGCTCGACCGCCTACAAGCCGAGCGCCGGGCGGCGCTCGATCGCATGTGGCGCGAACATGCCGGGCATCGCGCGGACCTGTCTGCCATACAGGGCGAGCCGCTCGATATCGCGCGGCTGCGCGCAGGGCTGAAGGCCCTGTACGGTCGCCGTGCAGAGGTCATCGATAGCGACTATCGCAGTCGTATCCCGGCGTTGCGCGATCTGCGCGGCGAGATCGCCGATACGGCATTTCTGGACGACGTGCACCTGGACGACATCGGTTTGCCCGATTGCTCGCTCGAAATCGCCTGGGGCTTGCGCTCGGGCGAGGCCCACCTGCCCAGGGGGTTTGTTGCCGTGCAAGTCGGAGAATGCGTCCAATATTGGCGCGACGATGATGCTGCTCGTGCGCCCACGTTCGTCGAACGCGGAGACCGTATCTGGATCAACAACAGCTCGGACGATGGTTTGCGCGCCGCGTTGATATTGGCGAAAGCCCGCTACGGGTTGGTCGCCGCGCACGGCGACGCCGCGTTCATCGCGCAGGCGCGCCGACTTGGTCGCGAATTGGGGATTGAAGTGCAGCAGGGCGTGGAAGTGAAGCCGCGGCCGCTGAGGCGTCGCTCGCCGCGTATCCAGCAGTATCGCGATGCGGTGCGGCAGTGGCAGGAGGCCCATGCTTCACCACGCGACGACCATCCGCGCGTGCGGGGATGGAGCGGCATCGACATGCCGCAACATGAACGTAGCGCGTTGCTAGCGCGGGTCCGGCGTTTTGTGGCAGAGCAGGACTGGGACCCGCGCGATTTTCGACGTGGTCGCTCCCGCGACCGAGATATTAGCCGCAGCAGCAAGCCGGTCGAGCCACGACGACAGCAGGAATTGGAGCGCGCCGGGCGAGCGGCGGCGCTCAACCGGAAAACCGGCGGGCCGGAACGATAAGGTCCTTTATCCCGGCGCAACGAGATTGCCGAGCGCAGCAGCAGGAGAGACGATATGACCGAACTGGAAATGAAGTTGGAGGCCGCGCTGGCGACGTTCAGCAGCGAGACTGGGCTAAAGAACACGCTGGTTGCCGCCGTCGAAGCGCTGGTGCCACTCGATCCATATCCGGCATGTGCGACATGCCCGGCGAGCTTTTGGTACTGGAATTCTGAACTGGTCTGCTTCTGCAAGATCAAAAAGGATGAGACCTGGGGCCGAAAGGCCCATCCGGTAATCGCCTGCGCCGAGCGTGAGATTTTGCTGACATTACCACCGGCGGCCTAAGGCCCGAGCAATCGGACGATATACCCGGATCGATATGCTCGGGACCATGAATGCGGCCTGAAATCGCCGAGCGACTGCAGAAATCGACTCAATCTGGTACCACATTCTGACCTCCAACTTCTGATCGAGATGGCGGTTTTTGCTGCTGGCTTTTTGTTGCGTCAGGCGTGGAGTGAGCACGCGTCGAGCCTGATGAAAGCATAAATACGAAGAAGCTCTGAGAGCCAGAAGGCAGATGGAAAAATGCTTGAAGCATTGATCCGAGCCTGACGGCTCCGCGTGGCGCGGCAGCGCCATGCGGAACAGCCGCGCTGCGGCTAATCGGGGAAGTTCATGTGTCCGATAAACACGAAAAGCCTTGCCACCACGCGTCGGCGGGTCGCAAGCTGCGCCTAGCTTCGCAGGCGCGCTTATCATCGCACGATGCCCATCCGGCGCGCGCCGAACGATGCGTTGCTCTAAATGGTCGCGCAAATCCGAGCGCCTCACGCATTAATGTTGACGCTTGTCAGGCAGGCGACGCCGTCACGCGCGTCATCGCGCTAATCAAAGGCCAGGTGCGGCCATGATGCAGGTCATCGATGGCAAGCCCTTCGTTCGCCCATGCCGCTCGATTCCGTCGGATGGATTCGAACACAGCGATTTCATGCCCTCGGTCTGCACGCTGTATGACCCGCTCACGAGGCTGACGCCGCTGGCCGGATGCGCGATGCTTAAACCATCGCGCATCGGAGGCGAGCCGCGCATTGCGGCGGCGCTGCGCGACGAGGCGCCATGGCTAGCGGAAGCGATCGATTCAATCGCCGATCAGGTAGCGATGAGCCTCTGGGCTGGCCAGCCATGGCTGTCGTTGCGGCCAATGTTGCTGGTCGGGCCACCGGGGGCCGGCAAGACCCACTTTGCAAGAAGACTTGGAGAGCTGTCCGGGTGCGGCGATGCGGTGCTCAGCTTCGCCGGTGTCAATTCCAATGCCGAACTGGCTGGCAACCCGAGGGGATTTCGCCACGCGCAACCGTGCTTTCCGGCATGCGTGATCAAGAGGACGGGAACCGCCAACCCCGTGGTGATCGTCGACGAAGTCGAGAAGGCTTGTCCCGGACATATGGGTGACCCTGTCGCCACGCTGCTTGGCATGCTCGAGCGATCCACGGCTGTCCGCTTTTTTGACGGCTGTCTTGCCGCTGAAATCGACCTCAGTCACATCAATTGGATCCTGACGGCGAACAGCATCGTGAACCTGCCGGCGCCGTTGCTATCCTGCGTACAAGTGGTGGAGGTCGCCGGGCCTGGCCCGGAACATGCCGAGACGATCCTTGCCGCCTTGTGGCGCGACATCGCAAGTGAGCGTGGCCTGCCGCCCGCAGCAATGCCTCAACTCGAAGCGGCAGCCGGGGTGATGCTGTTGCGCCTCTTCCGTAACACGCGCTCGGTCCGGCGACTTCGCCCCGCAATCGAGACGCTGATTGCCGTCTCCGCGTGGCATGCGCCCCGGGTCCTCAACTGAGGTTTCCGCATCGCAAACTGACATGGAAGGAGCGAAGTGATGCGTACGGACGCAAAGCCGATCGACATTGGCGCAGACGCAATGCGCGGGGATGCGCCGCACCACCCCTGCGGACAGACCAGTCTGCGGCCGGATTGGAAAATCCAGCACACAGCCAGACCGCCGCGCAGCGCAAAAAAAATTTCAGGAAGGGCAGTTGTGATTGAAAGGGTGAGGAGGAAAAAAGTGGTGAAGCGCCTTCAGGCGCAGAGCTGCTTTTCTTCTCATCCTTTCGATCCGTGCCCGCAGCCGCGGGCGCGTCCATCTCGAGGAGATATGCAATACGGTCATTCTACCCGCAACGCCCGAGCGACGAGCATTCGGGCGATCAGGTTGTTGTGTTCGATATCGAATCCATCGTCGAGGTCGAGCCCGACGACGGCAGCTTCCCTAAATGGCCGCTCCATCGGCCCGTCGTTGCATCGTTCCTAACGGCGAGGTTGCTCGAGGGAAGATACGACTTCCGGCTCGACAGCATCGTCTGCAAGCCCGGGCGGGAAAGCGCGTTCTACGCTGCGGTTGATAAGGCCATGCCCGGCGGCGCCACGACAATCGGGTACAACACGCGCGGCTATGATCTGGCCGTGTTGCAGCTCGGGGCAATCGCCGAGCGTCGCTTCGATCTCGAAGGCTTGTCGCGGCATGCGCGCGCACATCGGTTCGGTCGCGATCATTGCGACCTTGCCGAAATGTACTCGCTTTACGGTGGTACCAAGCGCCCTGGCTTGGCTGAAATCTGCGACCGGCTGCAGATCCCCTGCAAGACCAGCACGCATGGTAGCGATGTCGGTGACCTGTGGCGGCGCGGCGACGTCGATGCGATCGCGCGCTATTGCGAGGAGGATGTCGCGGCGACTTACCTCGCCTGGCTGGCGTGGCATGCATGGCGGCACAGCGACGAGACGCTGATGAGCCGTCCGCTGGCGGCGTTCGCACAATGGATCGAAGCGTCCGCCGAGCGCAAGCACCTGCTGCCATTTGCGAAATGTCCCAGCGCCGCATGGGCAAGGCCACGCGCAGTCGCCAGCGACGTGGCCGCCGCGCTTAAGCGAGCGGAGCACCGCGTTCTGCTGGCAGCAGACGAGCGCGCATTCGGCGGTCACGACCCATTCTGATCACTGACCGTTCCCACCTGACCACCTGAGCAAATCCCGGGTCTACCCCGGATCTTAAAAATCATTGCGTGTCTCACGCCGCCGGCTTTCCGGCGGTGCGACGACGCGCGTCAACTCAAGGGACAATTCCATGACCAAGACCTGCTTCGTGACGCTCGCCGTCACGACCATTGATGTGCCTGCCGCTCGTGACAGCGCGCACCCCGCCGCGAAAATCGTCGCCGCGATCGCGATGTTGGTCGCTAAGCGTGACGACGCTGGCGATTGGAGCTTTACTCTCGAGCGTCGTGCGATCGGCGCGGGCACCGGCGAAGACGCCCTGATGGCTTGGGCCACGCCGTTGATGCCCGAAGCCGGAACCGTGATCGGCTGGCAGCTGGCAGATCGTGTCGTTGCTCCGTTGATCGACGCGGCCACGATCGGCGATGCCGAGATCGGCCGCGACTTTCTCGACCGGCTGATGGTGCTTGTCACCAGCCCGAGCATCGATCTCGCCATTGGCCATGGGGGCGCGGGTGCGCCCGATCTGGCGATCGTCTGCGCTGACCGACACATTGCTTTATACTCGCAGTCGGCAGGACACATCGCCAGCGCCTGGTCCTTCGGCGAGCTGCGCCCCCTGACCAATCAGGTTAGCTGCGAGGCGATCGCGGTCTGGCAGCTGTGGCTCGCCGAGAGCAACGGCCATGCTTCCGCGGCGAGCGATGCGTTTGCCGACTGGCTCGCCAGCCAAATTTTCTGACGATCGAGCGCCGATAAGGCGCCGAACCAATCGCGCCGCCATCGGCAACGCACTCTCAAAATCGCCACCATGAAATCCTGCAGCAGGTCGCTGCTGGACCACCGGCCACGTTTGGCCACATCAAGGAGCCTACTCATGACCATCCATCAAGATCGTCCGTTCAACACGCGCTATGTTATCTGGAATAGCGTCAATGCTTATGGCCAGGATATGCGGTCGACCCACCGCACCGCCAAATGCTCTTACTGGTATATCAACCGGATGACCGGCATCGACGAGGTCGGGCCGACCCCGGATTATGCAGCGCGCAACGACTTGGTCGATCGCG
>NZ_CBCRXM010000025.1:0-8770 GCF_965137005.1 Sphingomonas antarctica
GAAACGGCTTCACCGCCATATCCGGCCTCCGGTTCCGCTTCGCTCCACCTCCGCCCGGATATGGCGGCGGCGAGCATAATCCACTAACAATCAACCCGGTCCACTCGCCGGGGGCAGGTCACGACCTCCTGCTTGTCGGTGTTGCCGAGCACTTTCATCGCGGCCTTGTACGATGCGAGACCATCGGTGACGATTGCGGCAGGTGAGCCGTGGCGCTTCAGCGCCTTCTTCATGAAAGCCAGGGCTGCTGATTTGTCCCTGGTTTTTGTGATGAAGCTCTCAAGGATCTCCCCCTCGTGATCGACGGCGCGCCACAGGTAAACCATCTCGCCGTTCAGCTTCACGTACATCTCATCAAGATGCCATTTCCAATGGCGAAAGCCGCGCATGTGATTGACCCGCTTGCGGCGGATCTCGCCTGCAAACAGCGGGCCAAATCGATTCCACCACAGACGCACCGTCTCGTGGCAAAGATCGAACCCGCGCTCGAACAGCAAATCCTCGACGTTGCGGAGCGACAGCGGGAACCGCACGTAGAGCATCACGACTTCCCGGATCAGCTCGGGCGCGGAGTGGAAATACCGAAACGGATTGGCGGGCTTCGCTCTTGATCTGCGGCTCATTCGCTCAAGCTACCAGCCAGACCCCTGAACTGCCACATCCTCCTGACAATGCCCAACACACGAGTAAAGTGAGCATTTACTCGAGCGGCCCAACACCTCATTCTCGACCAGATGCTTGTCCGCGCACGAGCGCTGCGCTACGCGACAAGACATTAACCAAGGGATTACCATGTTCAAGACGATGATCATCGCTGCCGCAGTGTTCGCTGTGCCGGCCACGGCCGCAACCAACCTGATCGGTAACGGCGGCTTCGAAAGCCCCGGCGCGCCAAACGGCGGCTATCTTCAGGGGTTCGGTGGCAACACGGACGGGTTCTGGACGGTGACGGGCAACGACGTCCTGGTGCTCAACACCAACTATGTCGAGAATGGCATTACGTTCAACGCCTTCGAAGGCAGCAATGCGCTCGACATTACGGGTTCCGGTAATACCGGTCCCGCCGATGGCCTGTATCAGGACGTGGCAACTGTCGCTGGCCGCAGCTATAATCTGAGCTTCGCGCTCGGCAACGGAAGCGACGCACCGCAGGGTGCGACCTATCTCTTGCCCAGCAGCATCGGTCTCACAATCGGTGGCGGTGTGGCGCAAAACTTCACCAATGCGGCGATCTCGCCGAACGGCATCAACTGGGCGATCCAGAACTATCGCTTTACGGCGACTGGTTCGACGACCCGGGTGGCGTTTACCAACAACACGCCGGGTGGCGACAATTATGCTGGTCTCGATGCGGTATCGCTCACCGCGGTGCCGGAGCCTGCTAGCTGGGCATTGATGCTCGGCGGATTCGGCCTGATGGGCGGCGCAATGCGTCGCCGTCGTTCGAATGTCATTTTCGCCTAAACTTACGACCAAGCGCTTCCAACGCCCGGTCTCGCATCAGCGGGGCCGGGCGTTTTTGTGTTTCCACCAGAGAATGTCGTTTGCCTAACCATGCCACGGGTAGGTGCGTGATTTCGCTCTTAAATGACGATATCGGCGATTGGCCTGAGACCAGTTCGCACATGTGTTCGGGCCGAGAGTGCTGTCAAACCAACGGGGCAGCTGCTAACCGGGGTACCGTCAGAGCAACGGGGCAGCTACTTTCCGATCTGGTTTGCAGTAGCTTCCGATCGTGAAAGTCGTTCGAATTGACGGCGTATGGACGCGCTCTGTTCCGGTCAGCCGGCGCAACTTTTACCCGAATTAGAAGCAAACGAACCAAATTCTGGTTAGTCTGACAGTACCTTTTGCTGCCTATATCAAAAGTTATCCGGGAGTGTGTCAGTTTAGCACGATTTAACATGCGGTGGATCAGGCCGATGTGGTGGAAATCCTTGGCTGGCCATGCTACTGATGACGTTATCGAGCTTCGGCATGTCGGCGTAGCTCGCCTGGGGAAATACGATGAGCAAGATCATTTTGGCAGCTGTGCTGCTCGCGCTGCCTTTGCCTGCTCTGGCGGTGACTCCGTTGAGCTATGACACGACCAACGGAAATACCGGCACTTACACCTACCATGACGATTCCTATTCCGGCGCAGGCAGCACGACCACTGACGGTTCTGCCTTAACCGGCGGCTTGGGCGATCTGACGGACGGCGTCTTGCCGAGCGGACATTGGAACAGTGTCCCAAATGTCAGCAATCTGCCTTGGGTCGGATGGTATGGATATAACCCCACCGTGGCGTTTAACTTTTCCCCGGGCACGGTCATCAACCATGCGATTTTCTATTTTGATGACAACACCGATGGCGGCGTAGCGCTGCCGCAGGGCGTGACCTTCCTTGCTGATGGCAACGCGCTGACCGGAACGCTCACCAAGACGGGCAACGGCATCTTCAGCGCATACGACTACGACTTTGGTGGCGTCGCATTGACCTCGCTCTCCGCTACCCTGAACCGCGACGGTAATTGGGTCATGTTGGGCGAAGCCCAATTCACCGGTCCCAGCGGAGCGGTGCCCGAGCCTGCCTCGTGGGCGATGATGGTCGGAGGATTTGGCCTGCTTGGTGGCGCATTGCGCCGTCGCAGCGCCAAGAGCGTCAGCTTCGCCTAACTGTAAGAATTGATGCCGCCGACTTTAATGTCGGCGGCGTTCCTATTGGCTGTTCCTCCCTCGCGGCCTGCGCTAGGTGCTGTCAGGCTAATGCTAACTTGTCTCTGTCAGGAGGCGATGATGCAACCGATTTCCTACAAGCGGCACCGGTTTCCGCCCGACACGATTCGGCTCGCGGTGTGGCTGTATTTTCGCTTCACCCTGAGTTTTCGTGACGTCGAGGAGCTGCTCGCCGCGCGCGGGATCGAGGTCAGCTACGAGACCATTCGGTGTTGGACGATCAAGTTCGGCCCGGCCATCGCCGCCAACATTCGGCGTCGCCGCGGGCGCGCCGACAGTGTGTGGCATCTTGATGAGATGGTCGTGCGGATCAGTGGTAAACGGATGTACATGTGGCGTGCCGTGGACAAAGAGGGCGAGGTCCTCGACGTCCTGGTGCAGAAGCGCCGCAACAAAGCGGCGGCGCTGAAATTGTTGCGAAAACTGATGAAGAATCAAGGCGCCATGCCCGAGGCGATCGTGACCGATGGCTTGGCTTCGTATCCTGCAGCGATGAAAGTTCTGGGATGCCTGGCCCGGCATCATCCCGGCCGATTACGCGACAACAACCGGGCCGAAAACTCTCACCTGCCGGTCCGGCGACGAGAGCGAAAAATGCAGCGCTTCAAGTCCCAGGGCCAGGCGCAACGCTTCGTTTCCACCCACAGCGCAATCTACAACACCTTCAATATCCAGCGTCACCTGATCTCCCGAAACACGATGCGCCTCTTCCGAACTTCCGCGATGGCGGAGTGGAACGCCGCGTCCGCCGCCGCTGCATGAAACGACAGAATTACGGTCTATTGCCGCTCCCGGAAGTTAACCTGACAACACCCACGCAACTAGGCTCCGGCGGACATCCAAGCGTTGGAAGTCAGCCATCAGCCCGGGCAACCTTGACCGACATCATCATCGAAGGAGACCCGGGCCGATCTATCGTTCTTGCCGAAAACGATTGGCATCCCTCTAAGCGTTGACCGCGCGTGTTTTTGCAGGTGGCAGACTGTTCGCTTCGGCCTGAGGCATTAAGTCGTCCTTGAGCGCCTTCATTTGCCGGCCCAGTTCGACGAGATCAACATCTGTTTTGCGGGCCTTGGCGAACATGCCTTCGCTGTTGGCCTCTTCCTCATGAACGTGATGGCTGATTTCTTCGCCTAGCACGGTGACCTTGGCGTCGTAAAATTCAGCGCCGGGCGCAGCGAGGATGTCGTTGATCAAAACCTTCGCGCCATCGTGCTCGACATAGGCTTCGTCGAGCATGTCATCGTCGATTTTGCCCCGAAGCGCGGGATAGAAGATGTCCTCTTCAATCGTCGTATGAACCTTCAAAGCGTTGCACACCTGCGTTGCAATCTTTTGCTTCTCGGCATCGCTCTTCGCTTTCTCAAACTTCTCGAAAAGCGCTTCGGCTTCGCGGTGATCCGCCTTCAGCAACGCAATCGCATCAACGGGCATATCGGTCATGGATTTTCCTCCGGTTTGCCATGTGAAACCTCCAGCATCGGCGCGCGTTCCGCGCGCGCTGCAAAACGACGCGCGCTGCAAAACGAATTGCCATGCTCAAGAGACTGGACAATTTATTTAGGCGCATCGCTTCCCGCATCGCGAATGCGAGCGGCCAGCCAGCCTCATTCGTGCTCGCGCTGGTCACCGTGATCGTCTGGGCGGTATCGGCCCCGGCATTAAACTATTCGGAAACCTGCCAGCTGGCGATTAACACGGGCACGACCATCGTCATATTCCTCATGGTATTCCTGATCCGGAATTTCGCAGACGCGCGATACCGCATCCATGCAGGCGAAAGTTGGCGAGCTGCGCTATGTTCTGGCCGGAGCGCGCGGAGTTCATCGGCATCGAGCATTTGATGGCGAACGAGGTCGAGCAGATCCCCACGGATCTCGAAAAGCAGGTTTGTAACGACAAAGGGAAATAGGCAATGTGTCAGTGGCGAAGCTGATCTCTCGACTGTGAGATGACCAAGGATGATGACCGTCTCGTCAGATTTTGGTTCGTCGGGCAATGGACTAGCAAAAGCACTGGCGACACCCCTTTTTGGGATGGCCTCGAGGATCGAGGGGATATCGAAACAGCTAGATGGCCTGGAGTGCATCGGCAGGACGTGCGTTGAACCGGCGCCAATACATCCTGCTGCGGTCATCAATTCGAGTCATCCCGACATACGATCCGCAAGCACATCTAAGTTCATGGTCGACCAGCTCGGACGCAGCGGCACTGCCGCCCCCCGCTGCGAGCATCGCGTGACGGTGGTCGTCTCCTGCAACATCCGCGATAGATTCAAAATGAGTTGCGCCATACTCAACCATCAGCTTCAACGTTGGCGGGTCCGGGAGTGGGACGATTTGGATCCTTGAGAGATTACTGCGCAGCCTTGTTGACCGAGATCTTTTGAACATCATCTATTCCGATGGTCGGGTCTGGCGTTTCGGTAAGATACAATTCGCGGCCGATCACCCGCTCGCCCATCGAAGAGGTAGATAACAGGAGATCCGCCGAGCTGAATTGGAAGGTGCTTATGTTCGTTTATCTGCAACAGCTCCTACAAGAGCGAGGAATGGCCCCACATGGCTATTGCCTGCTATGGGACCCAGCCATCATTTGGACACACGTCGTGTCGGACGCGCTGATCGGGCTTTCGTACTTTTCGATCCCAATCGTGATAGCACGGTTTCTGACCCAGCGCCGAGACGTCAAGTTCAGCTGGATCATATGGATGTTCGCTGCCTTCATAATGGCATGCGGTGCCACGCACTTTATGTCGATCTTGGTATTGTGGGTGCCTGCGTACGGAATCGAAGGGCTGCTAAAGCTCGTAACCGCGATGGTTTCCGTAGTCACCGCCTTAGCTTTGTGGCCGTTGTTGCCAAAAGCCGTCGCCCTACCGTCACCAACTCAACTTCAGCAAGCCAACGGAGAATAGAGAAGCGGATCGCTGAACGAGATGCGGCATTGGCGGCGCTTGAGCTGGAGCGCGAGGAGCGTGAGCGCACGGAGGATATGTTGCGCCAATCCCAAAAAATGGAGGCCGTTGGGCAACTGACGGGGGGGATCGCCCACGACTTCAATAACCTTCTCACGGTGATCGTCGCTAATGTTGAGCGCGCCAGGCGTCTGGTGGATGGCGACGAACGAGTCGAAAAGTCCTTGAGCAACGCGATGACTGGCGCAGAGCGTGCGGCGACTCTGACGGATCGACTTCTCGCCTTCTCGCGGCGGCAACCGCTTCAACCCGCGGTCTACGACCTCAATATTATCGTCACCGAATCTCGAGATTTGCTGGAACAAAGTCTTGGAACCGGGATTAAGCTAAGCCTCATGCTCGCGCCACATCCCATGCTGATCGAAACGGACCGAAATCAGACTGAAAACGCCCTCTTGAATTTGGCTATAAATGCACGCGACGCGATGCCGGTTGGTGGTCAACTCACGATCAGCACCGATGAAACGCAGAATAAAATTTTGCTTAGCGTAAAGGACACCGGCGAAGGCATGTCAGCCGAGGTGATCGAGCACGTGTTCGAACCTTTCTTTACGACGAAGGCGGTCGGTCA
This sequence comes from Sphingomonas antarctica, assembly GCF_965137005.1. Lineage (NCBI taxonomy): Bacteria > Pseudomonadati > Pseudomonadota > Alphaproteobacteria > Sphingomonadales > Sphingomonadaceae > Sphingomonas > Sphingomonas antarctica. Next base: position 6,267 of record NZ_CBCRXM010000025.1, read on the forward strand.
CGGAACAGGACTCGGACTCAGTCAGGTTTACGGCTTCGCGAAGCAATCCGGAGGCGATGTGACCGTCGATAGCACAGTCGGCGGCGGCACTACTGTTAGCATAATTTTTGCTATCGCCAAATCGCTCGAGGGATTGTGATGGCTGATGCGCCTACTGTCTTGATCGTGGAGGATGAGCCACTTGTCCTTGAAATTGCGAGCGAAGAATTCGAAGAAGCTGGTTGCCTTGTCGTCAGAGCCTTGAATGCAGACATAGCCGTGGCTGTTTTAAAAAGCGCACAGCGGCTTGATCTCTTGTAGACCGACATTCGAATTCCGGGAGCCCTCGATGGCTGGGCCCTCGCCACCTTGGCGCGAAACCTCAGGCCGGCCATTCCGGTCATCTACGCCACCGGCTTTTCCGCTGATCAGCCTAGTCTAGTGCCCAATGGCCTGTTTTTTAAAAAGCCGTATCGTATGGCTACTATCCTTGATGCCGCACGCGCGCTTGGACTTCGGTTTTAGCAATGCGAAGCCGCATGCTGGCGCTGCCCATGGGCAGCAGCCGCACGGATCGCACTGAAAGCTGCTAGGCCTGTTCGAAATGCAGTCGCGGGCCACCCCTATGAGACACCATGGTCGACGACCTTATCACGAAGTCGAGAAGGTGATCGAATTATAGACGTCGTCGAAATTGCAACCATGGCGCCTGGGATGAGCCATGGCTAACATTGTGAAAAATCGCATCTGACCGCGGCAGTCAGGTAACTTCTAATACCGCGTGCTCAAATCGACGCGACAGGCGTCCACGCCCCATATAAAGTGGGGCGTGGAGCATAGCTTATTTGTTAGTCGTTGTCGTCGCGGTCACCTTGGTGGTGGCCATGTGGTGGGCCATCTTGTGATGAACGTGCCTGCGATGATGTTTGACCATGGGATGACGAACCATCGTTGAATGCGATGTCGTGTGTTTCGTGCTCATCATCGTGTGTGACGTAGTGTCATGGCGCATTGGCATCGACCCACTCATTGTCGTGTGCGTTGTGGCGGAGCCGCTCGACATCGAGTTCATCTGAGCGGCGGCCGGAAGCGCGACCAGCGCCGCGCACGCTGCCGTAAGTGCAAATTTGGCGTTCATTTTCCATCTCCTAATTGCCCGAATAGCTCCGGGACGGCGATGGTGGGAGCCAAAACGCCGCTGGGCAAGTAGATCTGGAGTGATCGAGTCGATCTTCCGCCTCCCGCCGGACAAGATCTTGCTTTGCGCCGATCGCCCACTGGGGGTTGCGCCTCAATCACTGGCGTGAGGGCGGCACATTCCACTCGGTCGTTGAGCAAAATCGCCTGCCAAATCGGGATGGTCGGCCAAGGGTCGACCAACGCCGCTATCAAATCTTGTCAGCGTCGTGCTGGAGGCGCCTGTTTGGCGACGCTGGCCTTGTGCTTGTAATAATAATGGCCGGCTACGCACCCTGCCATCGCGCCTGAAATTGCGTGATGATGAGCGTAGTGACCTGCCACCCCGCCCGCGACTGCTCCTCGGATACAGCCTTTGGCAAAGGCGGGCGACGCTGCGACCGACAATGCGGAAATCGCGACCAATGCGAACAGCGGCTTCGAATTCTTCGACATGAATCGATACTCCTTACCAATTGATGCGCATTACGAGTTTTTAATGTCGTCGTCCGTACATATACAGGCGGTCGCATTCGATACTAGGACCAACGCGTTAGTTAGGCTTGGTGCGGTCTGCATCGACCTTGTCATATTCGGCCGCAATATCCTTTGGAACTTCGCTATAGCTGTCCCACGGCAACTCCCTGTGGAGTTCCAACGCCCATCGTTCGAGCCAATCGATCCCGTCTTTCCCGGCGTATGGGTCCTTTGTGCGATACGCGGGGTCCGCCAGCGCTTTAGCGAGTGAAATCGGCCGCAGCTTTTCGCGCTTCAGCAATGCGTGAATGTCGCCGATGCAATCGGCGTTGAGCCGTGTTGCGTGCAGGAGCATGACATAAGCGATGTCCCGCCCGAATAGCGCGCGGGCCGCGCGGCGATACCACCTTACGGCTTTTGCGCTGTGATCGAGATATTCCCGTCGAATGCGTTGGCGGCGAGGTTCGTCGTGTCGGGCAATGGCGTCGTCATAGGGTTCAGCGAACTCCCAATCGTCACCGTCGATCGTGACGGGAGCGATGCGATAGCCATGCGCGCGTAGCCAGCTATCGATCTCTCGCTTTACCGCTAATGGCGCGCCGGTCTCGAGATAGGGGTGACGAAACCAGATGATGTTCCGGTGCCTTGCCGCCAGAAGGGCGCGGGTAACCGGCTCCCCCTTTATGATGTCGGCGATATACCCTTCCGGCCCGAGAGTATTGGGAGACTCATGTGAGAAGGTATGGTTGCCCTGATCTGCCCCCCGCTGAGTGGCCCAGAGACTATGATAGTCTGGACCACGAAAGGGACGACGAATGCCGAGCAAGAAGCACAAGCCGGAAGAGATTATCGGGAAGCTGCGTGAAGTTGAG
>NZ_CBCRXM010000026.1:0-8517 GCF_965137005.1 Sphingomonas antarctica
CCGGCCAGCGACTTTTCATAATGTCGCATTCACAGGCCTTACAGAAGACCGCACTCGATCACGCGCGCATTGGATCAGAAACCTCTTGCACACCGGGCGGCAACCACAGAAGCAGGTCCTCGACGTTCCGCAAGCTAAGCGGAAATCGCACGTACATCAGCACTACCAGACGGATGATCTCCGGTGAGGAATTGAATCGTCGAAACGGACTGGGTGGCTTGGCTCGAGTTTTGCGGCTCATTCGCGCCGGCTAGCAGCTGCCTCGTTGGTCTGACAGAGCCAACGTCCGCAATTGGGCCGTTGGCTGACAGACGGCTTTCGATGAGGACTTTGAACAAGCAGACTCTGCGTCAGGCAGCGATTTTCGCTTTTTGGTCTAGCATAGCGATCAGCATGTGTGCGGGCACCGCTTTGCTAATCAGATAGCCTTGCGCGAAATCACAGCCGCACGACCGAAGGAAGCGCAGGCAGGCAATGTCTTCAATACCTTCGGCTACGACCTTTAAATTCAAATCATGGGCCATCTGGATTGTCGATTGAACCAGCACCGCGTCAGCCCGGTTGAGATGTGCGTGTTGCACAAAGCTTCGGTCGATCTTGATCTCGTTGAGCGGCAGCTCTCGCAAATATGTTAGGGTAGACTGGCCTGTGCCATAATCGTCCATCGACACGGCTATGCCTATCTCACGGTAGTGGCGCAGCGCAGCCACTGCACCCGCCGGGTCGGACATTGCCGCAGATTCGGTCACCTCGAAGATCAACGCCGTCGCGGGGATCTTTGCCACCGCCAACAGGTCTTCGACCGAGGCGTTAAACGACGCCGTCGAAAGAAGCTTCGCCGAAATGTTCACGGCGGCGGTGACGTCCCGATGATCATTTCGCCAGACCGCGAGATCTTTCATGACGATCTGTAAGACGTAGAGCGTCAACGGTGCGATGCGGTTGGTTTTTTCGGCGAGCGTCACAAAGACTTCCGGCGAGACGAAACCGCGGGTCTTGTGCGGCCATCGAACCAGCGCTTCGACGCTTGCGATGCGGTCCGCGCGGAGGCTGTATTTGGGCTGGTAGTGGACTTCGATCTCACCGGCCTCGAGGGCAGCATCCAGTTCGCCCATGAGTGAGATCGAACGCTCCAGGTCTTCATTTCGCGTATCGCTCAGCTGCCAAAAGACACCATCACGCCCAGCTTGCTCGGCGGCAATCGCCGCATCGGCGTGTTGGCGTTCGCAGCCTGCGGCCGGATCTATCGAGACACCAAGCGCAACAGTTATATCGACCAGCCGCCCGGCGGCTTCGACGGGGCGCAACAATATCGCTCGCAACCCTTCAAGACTTTCGTTTACCGGACTGTCAGCGGCCAGCGCGAAACTGAGTTGTCTTTCACCCGTACGATAGATCGCACCTCCCTGCGCGACGAGCAGAAGGCGATCGGCCACTCGCATGACAACATCCGCCGACGCACGCGTGCCCAGAACCGCCAGCAGGCTTTCGTAATTCTCAAGCAATGCGACGACGATAGTTTCACCCGAGCTTTCGCGCCTCTCGAGTTCGAACGCGCGAATATTCGGGAGACCGGTGAGTTCGTCGACGATGCGCTGGGTACGAAATCGATCGGCCATTTCACGAAGGGCGCAAACCACGCCAGTCAGCGTGATCACGCCTAACGAGGCAGCGAGGGGAAAATAAATGAGCAGCCAGTGCTGTGCACCGAGCACGATCGTACTGAGGCTCAAACTGGCGCCGGCTGTCGTCAGAAAGATGTGTTCACCCGACCGAACACTCACGATCAGCGCGATGCCCAGCGCTGCAAGCAGCAGCGGAACGATCATGCTCCCGACGGTGGGAACGCCGCGAAGCAGCGTCTCGGCTGCCAGCGCCTGGACCACCACACCAGGGATAACGCCCCAGCTTGGCGTCCCATAGCGATCCCCCATTTCGATCGCGGTCGCACCAATAAGAATATTGCGGCCACGCACGCTGGACGGATTTACCGCACCGTTCTGCACATCGACGAAGCTCAGCCGGGGGATTGTGTTTGGATCGATCGACATATCGACCGGGAACTGTGCATCGGCGGTGCCGGAGCGTTGGGCGATATAAGCGGAAAGTGATGGACGAGGCGTTTCGGCGGTGATCGTGCCGAGCGGCATCAGGCGCACTTGACCGTCGGCGTCGGGAGAGATGCTTACCGATGCGAGAGCCACAAAGGGCCGGAACAGCGCGATCGGTAGCGCATCTATTGTGCGATGTTCGCTTGAGTCCGCGCTTTGCCCAAATGTGGGCATCGCGACGAGGCCGTGAGCGCGCCGCAAAGCGTTCGCGAACGCACGATCGCCGGGCGCGTCGGAGTTTGCTGAAAAGTCGACATCGAACACGATCGACGCTGCGCCGGCTTGACGCAAATGATCGACCACATCGGCGTAATTGGTACGCGACCAGGGCCAACGCTTGATTGTCGCCGCGCTACGCGCATCCATTTCGACGATGACGACTTGGCCGCTTGCTGTGCGATGCGCGACGCCGAACCGCGCCGGACCCAGCGCGCGGTCGAACGCCGCGCCGATCGGGCTCAGCGCAATGAGGACGCCGACAACAAACATCGCTATGGCGATCAAGACGTTGGAGCGTCGCCGCGTCAGCATTAGAAGATTCGTGACAGCCGGAATGTAACACGCGGCTCGCGATTACCCGTGTCGAAGCGATCCTTATTCAGCGGCAGGCCGGCTTCGAGCATGCCGCTTAGCTTGCCATGGCCAGCACGCAGACCGAACGCAGTCGAGACCAGCGCGCCTCCGCCGAGGCCGCCGCGCAGATTGGTGACGTACCCGCCATCGACCGACGTGTAGAGCTGCAGCCGGTCGATCACACCTCGAACAACTCGCCCCGCGTCGTACCGCACTTCGCCCGAGCCTAGGATACCGTCATCGCCAGTTCGCTCGGCATAGTCGTAGCCGCGCCCGAACACCGGGCCGCCTGCGCCGATCTCTGCTGTCGCCAACAGCGGCCGTGTCGCGACCTGGCCCTCCGCGGCGAGCGCCAGACTCAAGTTGCCGATCAATGGCATGGTCCAGTCGCCGTCGAAACCAAAGGTCACAAAGCGAGCATCGCCGTCGCTGCGCGAACTGCGCAAGGCGCCCTCATGTGTCACGCCATGCAACGGCAACCCAGTCGTAGCGCGCAGTTCGGCGCGCAACGTACTGTCCCCTATAGCGACCAAGCCATTGAGCGAGGCCTTCAGCGTTGCCAGCCGATCGTTGCGCAGTTCGCTGGCGAGCAGAGTCTGATCGCTGCGCAGGCCGCGAAATTCGAGCTGCCCCCATAAACTCCGTCTGCGCGTGCGCAGGATCGGGGTGGTCAGGTTGACCGCCGCATCAACGCTTTTGCCGATCACGTCGAGCGCGGCGAGTGACGCCCCCGGGTGGGTCCGGCCAAAGGATGCCGACGCCGACAGGATCGTGCCGTTATAACCGAGCGGTGCGCTATAGCGGGCACGGATGAAGCCGAACTCGGATAATTGCAGTGGGGTTTGCGCGACGATGAGGCCGAGTTCATCCCCCGCGCCGAACACCCCGCGCGCGTTGATCAATGCTGTCGACCGAACCGGCCCGACTTCTTTGCTGCCGCGATTGTCGATCTGGGCATAGGCGCTCAGCGGGTCTTGGGCGATCGTCACTAACAAGATGCCGAAGCCGTCTTGACGGATATATTTGCTGTCCTTGACGGTCACCCCTGGAAGGTCGCCAACCAACAGGATCGCGCCTTGCAATTGATCGATCCGCACCGGCGAACCGTTCACAAGCGCGCGCGTCAGCAGGTGATCGGCCACCGGGTTGATCGCCCCGATCACGCGCACTGCCGACAGGCTACCGGCATCGAGATGCACACGGAGCAAGCCACCCGCCATAACCTGTGCCTCGATCGACGCACTGGCGAACGGATAGCCTTGCGACCGCGCGACATTCGCTACGGCGCGCGACAGCTCAGTCAGGTCGCGAGTCGCCAGATTACGCCCGATGAACGGCAAAATCGCATCGCTGAAGACTGCACGCGAGATAAGGGGGGCGCCATCGACGACGATGGCATTGGCAATCCGCGGTGGGCCGGCGGGCGCGGTATCGGTCACCAGATTGGCTGACGGGGTCGCGCTTGGGAGCGCGAGCGGCATTTTCGGTCGCGTTTGCGGTAATCCCCGTTCAATGATCGATGGATCCGCTTGATTGAGCCGTTCCTGAGCCTCGGCCGCAACCGGCGCCACGAGCGACACCAATGCCCCGGCCATCGAACGGATCTTGCCGACTTGCATTAGACGACCTTTTCTTTGCCAGAGACCCGGGAAGCGCCGGGCATAATCCGGAAGCCTTTGCAAAAGGTTAGCCATATCGTGGTTACGCTCGCGTTCACCGCATGGCGGAACCCATTGGTAAAGCACGAAAGTCCAACGGTGCTCATTCGGAAGCCAATGGAGAGTGTCGTGCGCAAACATATGATCGCTGCGCTCGTTGCGAGTTGTTCGGTTAGCGCCATCGCCGGAGAACCCGGCTGGGTCGTCAGCGAGAGTTCGGGCCCAGTGCAGATCCGCCATGCCGGCGTCGCCAAGGTCGCACTGCGCGGCGGGGCTGTTTCGGCAGGCGATATTTTGAGCACTGGCCCCGGCGGGCGTGCCGTGCTTGTGCGCGGCACTGAATATATGATGGTCGCCAGTAGTTCTCAACTTCGCTTGCCGGCAGAAGAGAAGCCGGGCGGCTTCACTCAGATGATCGAAGACTTCGGCAATGTCGTCTTCATGATCAAGAAGAAGATGACGCCCCATTTCGAAGTGAAGACGCCCTATCTCGCGGCTGTGGTGAAGGGCACGACCTTCTCGGTCGGGGTGACGCCGGAAGGCGCCTCGGTGCAAGTGCTCGAGGGCGCCGTCGACGTCGCGACCCAAGATGGCGGCGCACATGAGTTGCTGCGCCCCGGATCGGTGGCGATGGTTGGCGCCACCGATCTCTATCGCATGAGTGTGGAGGCGGAGGGCGTACGGCGGACCATCGTTTCGCCCGCAGCGCCCGTTTCTGTGTCCCCGACCGCCGCAGTGCCAGTTGCCACGCCCGTTGCTCAGGCGACAATCACGACTACTGTCTACGAAGCTCCGGCATCGCTCAAGGATATCACGGGAGGGATGGTTGACGGGACGACCGGAGGTGCCGAAATGGCGCCAGTTGCCAGTGCCACGTTGATGGCGACCGAAGCTTCGAAATCGGCTGTCAAGGCCGTCGAAACGGTCAATGCCTCCGTAGCGGCGGAGCAGGCCCAAAGTGAAGCCGCCGTGGCGGCGAGCAAACAGGCGGAAGCGGCAGATGCTGCCGCCAAAGCCAAGACGCAGGCAGAGTCATCGGCCGCCGATGCTGCGGCGGCAGCGGACCGAGCGGCAACCGCGACGGCGAAGGCAGAAGCCGATAAGGCGCGCAGCGATGCCGAGGCGACGGCGTCCGCTGCTGCGGCAGCGCAGGCGCAACGAGACGCGCAGGCTGCGGCAGCCGCGGCGACCCAGGCACAAACTCAGCAGGCCGCAACAGCAGCCGCTCAATCGGAAGCGGACGCGGCATCGGCGCTGGCCGCGAAGGCCGCAGAAGACGCGGCGAAAGCAGCAACGGATCACTCTGCACAAGACGCCGCCAATGCGGCTTCAGCCGCGGCTGCATCGGCCGCCAACCAAGCGCAGCAGGCGGCGGATGCCGCGGCCGCGGCGGAGCAAGCGCGCGCCGCTTTGGCGGCGAGCAAGTCGGCCGCCGATGCCGCTGCTGCGCAGGCTGCGGTCGATGCTACCGCGGCCGCCGATGTTGCTGCACGCTCGCCAGGCGACGCCGTCGCCCAAGCGGCGGCCGACAAAGCCGCTCGTGACGCCGCCAAGGCTCTGACGGACGCGGCCAACGCGGCTGCCGATGCGGCTCGCGGTGACGCCGACAAGGCAGCGAAAGATGCTGCGAAAGCAGCGGCGGATGCGGCGGACAAGGCAGCCAAGGACGTCGAAAAGACAGCCAAGGACGCCGCTGATAAAGCGGGCAAAGATGCCGACAAGGCAGCTAAGGATGCCGCGAAGGACGCCGACGACGCCGCAAAGCGTGCCGTCAAAGCGGCCGAAGACGCGACCAAAGCAGCTTCCGACAAGGCCGAGAAAGATGCCACCAAGGCGGCATCCGACGCCGCAGCGGACAAGGCAGCGAAGGACGCGGCAAAGGCGGCAAGCGAGGCGGCCAAGGCGGCTACGGAGAAGGCGGCAAAGGACGCGGACGACACGGCCAAAGCTGCTCAGAAGGCCGCAGCCGATGCGGCCGCCGAAGCGGCAAAGCTACAGGACAACGCCGCTCAGGATGCTAAAAAGGCAGCCGCCGACGCGGCCAAGGCAGCTGACGACCTTTCCAAGGCTGCCAAGAAGGCGGCTGACGATACAGCAAAAGCGGCTCAAGATGCGTTGAAGGGTAAGTTACCCGGCGGTGGTAAATAGCAGTGCGAGAAGTAGGAATTAGTCGCAGCTTGGGATCGGCCGCCCTTCGGCGGAGCGATCGACGTTACAAAATCTTTCGGCGAGGAACATGGCGGGAAGGCGGGAGCGAATTCATTCTCCACCTCCTGGACATATCGGTCTCCGGCGCTCGAGCTCACACGACCAATTCCCCTCATGCGCAGACGATAATTGATGTCGAGTGTCTTCATCCGCTCGGTACCGCTCGCGTATGTTGGGTTGCTGGAAACACATGTGGGTTGCAGTTCTTGAGTCCGCTGACCGCGGACATCGTTACGGATATCTTGGGATCGTTAGCCGAGCCTCCGGCCATCGTTGCCGGGCCGCGCTCACGCGAGCGCGACCGAGCTATTTGGCTTCAGCGTCGCACGGCAAAATAAAATCTGTCCAACGAGACACATGCTCGCAGGCGCTTTTCCAATCGTACGTGCGCGTTTCGGGGTACATTGGCCGCTTTTTGGAGCTGGGTGCCGCACTTCTGACGATTGAAGCTGCGCTCAATGCGGATCGTCGGCTGACGATTCATTTCGACTGTTCAACCAAATATCAATGAAAGAGGATAATTGTTCGCACAGGGCCGGATTGTCGGCGAAAGGTTGGCTCGTTGACGAAACGACCAGATTGCTCCAGCCGACTTCGTCATGATCGAGCTAGCGATACCCGATCAGGCCTTGGTAAGGTGCTGTCAGGCTAATGCTAACTTGTCTCCGAAGCCAGCGCTCGCTCGGCTAGAGGGGGTGCATGAAACCGATTTCCTACAAGCGACACCGCTTTCCGGCGGACACAATCCGACTGGCAGTCTGGCTGTATTTCCGTTTCACCACGAGCTTGCGCGATGTTGAGGAGATGCTCGCCGAACGCGGGATCGATGTGACCTACGAGACCGTCCGGTGCTGGGCCAACAAGTTCGGTGCGGCTATTGCCGCCAATATTCGCAGGCGTCGCGGGCGGGCCGACAGCGTCTGGCATCTCGACGAAATGGTCGTGTGCATCAACGGCAAACGGATGTTCATGTGGCGCGCCGTCGATAAGGAAGGCGAGGTCCTCGACGTACTCGTGCAGAAACGTCGAAACAAGGCCGCAGCCCTGAAATTGCTGAGAAAACTGCTGAAAAGCCAGGGCTTCGTGCCGGACCAAATCGTGACTGATGGCCTGCTCTCATATGCAGCTGCGCTGCGCGACCTGGGATGCTTGGCTCGTCACAAACCCGGACGATTACGCGAGAACAACCGGGTGGAGAACTCGCACCTGCCGGTCCGGAGACGAGAGCGGAAAATGCAACGGTTCAAGTCCCAGGGCCAGGCTCAACGCTTCGTTTCCACCCACAGCGCAATCTACAACACATTCAATATCCAGCGTCACCTGATATCCCGTAACACGATGAAACACTTTCGATCTGCCGCTATGGTGGAGTGGAACGCCGCGTCCGCCGCCGCTGCATGAAACGACGGAATCACCGTCTATTGCCGCGCCCGAAAGTTAACCTGACAACACCGGGCACGCACCTCGAAGCAAGCCGCGCTCTTCACATAGACTTCGGTCAGATAGTCGCGGCCGTTGCGGGTGATCTCTGCAATGCCACGGGCATCGTTGGTATCGGTCTTGTTGCGCCTGATGGTGGTGTCAGTCGGATGCGAACTCGTCTCCACACGATGGAGGTGGGTCTTTGAGGCTGGCGCCTAGCAGGCGAGCGATTTCCACTCGGCCAGTGCGGCCGAGCGGCGTTCTTTGAAGGTTTGGCGATCAACGAGATGGCGTTCGGTGTTGAAGTGATTGGACACGCTGGCGTGGACTGAGGCGAACTTCTGTAGGGTCTTCATTCGTCGGAATCTGAGCATCGCGCGTTCTCGTCGTCGGAATGGCAGATGGCTGTTTTCAACCCGGTTATTGATCTGCCCCCCGCTGAGTGGCCCAGAGACTATGATAGTCTGGACCACGAAAGGGACGACGAATGCCGAGCAAGAAGCACAAGCCGGAAGAGATTATCGGGAAGCTGCGTGAAGTTGAGA
>NZ_CBCRXM010000027.1:0-8145 GCF_965137005.1 Sphingomonas antarctica
GGCGTGTCGCGATGGCCGGGATAGAGGCGATGCTTGGCTTGCTGTTGCGGATAATGGGTGAAGCCATCGCGGATAACGAGTGCACCGCTTTCCACCCTCAGCGACACGCCATGACCGCATAAAATCAGCGGCTTCTCATTGCGCTCGCGACGGCGGCGTTTGCTTGGCGTCGCGTCAGCCAGCCAATGGGAATTACGGGCAAACCACTCACCTCGAATGCAGTTGGATTGCGGCTCATTCGGCTCTAGCTGTAGAAACATCTGCCAACCCTTTTTTGACGCTATTTCTATAGCAGATGCGCTAAGCGAGGTCCGGCAAATTGGTGGTTAATCGACTAATTCAATTGAACGAATTTGATCCTGAATTGGGCGAATTAGCGAATTGGAAAATAGGTTCGCCACTCGATTTTGCGGCTCTGTATTTCGGCAACGCAGATTTACAAACGCAGTATCGTGACGGGTCAAAAAGCGCAGCGCGGCTTGCTCAAGCTCAACTCGAATTGGAGCTACGCGATAAGATCGCCGACGGGCTTTTCGTCGCTCTAGGTATACTCGACCCGCATCCACCGGGCGCAATAACGCCTGAGCAAATTTCGCCAGCCGTTTTCGCAAGTCCCAATTCGCGGGTCAACTTACCAGAAAACTCCATTACCGCGTTCGGGAGAAAGTTCGCCGATGTCCGAGTATTGCGAGCGCAAAGCGAGATGCATCCCGCCCTCGCTAGGCTAGTCACCGCGATAGCGCATGACATGGCCCGCGCCGATACTCGTGCAGGGATTTATCGAACGACGGATGAAGTCCTATCGGCATCCGAACCTAATTCACTGGCGCAAATGAAGGTAGGCCGGAACAGCACTTACCCGCTCTCCCGTGAAGTGTTGCTCGCCTTGGATGTGGCAGGAGACAACGGAGAATTTAGCGCTGAAATGCTGCACGAAAGGTTTCAGACGGAGTTCGCGAAGCGATTTCCGCGAGATCGGGCCAATGTGGCTCCGCCCGGCCTGACGACGTTTCGGAAACAATTGAAGCGGTTTCGGCAAGAAGCGTCAGAAAGCGACAACAATGAAATTGCAGGTTGATCCAGTAGCTTAGGAAGGGTCGCGGCCCGACCATTCGACCATTCGCCGAATCACCGGCGCGGATCGAATGATGACACGGCAACGCGACTACAGGGCTGAATACGCAAGGCGCATCGCCAATGCGACCGCGAAGGGCCGCTCGCGCTCACAAGCGCGGGGACATGCGCGCCCCGGCGAAACGCCAACGCGCCCCCGCCAGCGCGCTAAAATCGATGACAAATTAGAGGCCGCGCTTCGCGAGTTCCGGCGCATCGGCAATCGCGAGTTGGCGGCGAAGTCGGTCAACGTCGCGCCCGAGCGGTTCCGGCGCTTCCTTCGCGAAACCGTTGAAGTTTCGGGGCGGGGGCCGTCGCGTCGCATCATCGACAATCGACCTCGTGACTGGAAAGTTATTAGCAACGGTCAAGTGCTTGACGTTCGACTGCGCGATTATAACGAAACCTCACTAAACGGGCAGCATCTTGCCGCCGTCGGCAAATTCATTCGCACGAATGACCGCCAATTGTTGCTGCCTTTCGAGGGTCGCGAAGTCATCGACGCCAAGGGCAAGCGCCACGCGCTCGAAACCGATCCCAATGAACTGCACCGCATCGCGGCTCAGGGCGATGAGGTTTTCCACGAAATTTATCGACTGGTAGCCATAGGAGGATGAAATGACGGCGAAGGAACTGGCGCGGGAAACGCGCAAACAACGGCGGCTAGAGATACTCGGCACGGACAACCCGCGTTGCGGGACGTGCGGTCATAGCCGCTGGCAAGCCATCGAAAAGCACCATCCCGCCGATCATGGCCGCGACGACATGACGGCCATGATTTGCCGCAACTGTCACCGGGTATTGAGCGACGATCAAAAGGATCACCCGGCGTTCGATCCGAATGCCGACGCGATGCTTGATAGCATCGGGCATTTTTTGCTCGGCTTGGCCGACATGCTGAGGCTCGTCATCGAACGACTTTACGCGTTCGGGCTGGCATTGATCGAACGCGCCGCCGCGCCAGCGGAGGGCGGGCAGTGATCGCGCCGTCAACGCCGCCGATCACGGACAGCTTGCCGGTTTCGCTTCGCGCATATGCAGCACCCACATTTCAGACTTTGCCCGATGCGAGCAAGCCGCAAGCCAAGCGCCACGCCGCACCTTCGCCCGCGTCGAACTGGACGCTGATTTTCGATTGCGAAACGACGACGCATCCGGGGCAGGCGCTGCGCTTCGGCGCTTATCAGTTCCGCAACGGCGACGAACTTGACGAGGCCGGGCTGTTCTATGATCCGGACGGCGTAACTGCCGACGAACTTAAAGTGCTTCGCGATCATGCAACGCGTCACGGCTTGGAGTTGCGAACGCGAGCGTCATTTATTGACGATGTGTTTTTCGCCCGTGCCTATCAGCTCAGGGCAACTATCGTAGGTTTCAATCTTCCGTTCGACATTTCGCGGCTGGCGTTTCGCCATGCGACCCTGCGAACGCCGGTCGATGGCATTGCGAGCGCGATGCACGGCGGCTTCACGTTCAAACTGTCCGCTCAGAAAATCTATCCCAATGTTCGCATCAAGCATTTGTCTCAGCGAACCGCGCTGATTTCGTTCGCCGGAACGGCGCAGCAGCTTTCAAGTCGCGGGCAGCGACGGCGCGGATCGCCGACGCCAACGCGCCGTGGTCATTTCATCGATGTTAAGACTATTGCCGGGGCGCTGTTCGCACGGGGCTTTTCGCTCGCCAGCCTGTCGGCGTTCCTTGGCGTCGAAAATGCCAAGCTCGAATGCGATGATTTTGACGCACCCGTTACCGATGAGTTTGTGACGTATGCCGTGCGTGACGTGCAAGCGACATGGGAGTGCTATCGCGAACTTATGACGCGGCTCGACCGCCTCAAATTGACCCGGACCAAGCCCGAAAAAGTCTATAGCGAAGCGAGCATTGGCAAAGGCTATCTGCGCGAAATGGGCATCGTGCCGTGGCGCAAGGCTCAACCGGTTGTTCCGGCCCCTTTGCTCGCCAAGATCATGGGCAGCTATTTCGGCGGGCGTTCCGAAGTTCGTATCCGGCGCGAGCTTCGCCAAGTCATGCTGTGCGATTTTCTATCGATGTATCCGACCGTCTGCACGCTCATGGGACTGTGGCAGTTCGTTATCGCCGACGGCATGATGTGGCGCGATGCGACCGGCAAAACACGCGATTTTCTGGCGGCGGTCGATTTGGCGGCACTTCAATTGCAATCGACCTGGCGGCAATTGGCAACGCTCGTTCGTGTCGTTCCTGATGGTGACATTTTCCCGGTGCGCGCCGCCTATAACGGCGACGCGCAAAGCACGATTGGAGCGAACTATCTGAGTTCCGATTGCCCGCTGTGGTTCACGTTGGCGGATTGCATCGCCGCGAAATTGCTAAGCGGCAAAGCGCCAAAGATCCTCGAAGCCATCACATTCACACCGGGGCCGGTGCAGCCTGAGCTTCGCGCTATCGATATAAGTGGCAATGCCGATTATCGCGTCGATCCCGTGGAGACGGACTTTTTCAAGCGTATCATTGAGCTGCGCCAATCGACCAAACAGCGCCGCGACCGAGCGATCGGCGATGAATGGGTCGCGCTTGATACCGAACAAAACGCCCAAAAGATTGCCGCCAACTCGACCAGCTACGGCATCTTTATCGAGGTCAATGTCGAAACAGGCCGGACGCGCAAGGCGACGACAATCCTGAGTTCGACGTGCGACCCGTTCACTTTCAAAACAGACCAGTCCGAAATGCCGGGGACGTTCTTTCATCCCCTGCTCGGCACACTGATAACAGGGGCGGCGCGGTTGATGCTCGCCACCGCCGAACGGCTAGTCGCCGATAGCGGATTGGATTGGTCATTTTGCGACACGGACAGCATCGCGATAGCCAAGCCCGAGGCAATGGATGGCGACGAGTTTGCGGAGCGCACCCGCTTGATTGTCAATTGGTTCGCAGCGCTCAATCCGTATGAGTTCGGCGGCTCGATCCTGAAAAATGAGGATGTGAACACGGGGCTGGCGACCAAAAAATCCGAACCGCTCTTTTGCTGGGCCATATCATCGAAGCGCTATGCGCTATTCAATATCACCACCGATGGCAGTCCGATCATGCGGAAGGTTTCCGCGCATGGGCTTGGGCATTTACGCCCGCCCTATGGCGAAGCCGACGCGCCCGTTGATTTGCCAAAGCCGGACAAGTCGGTTCTCGGCGACGGAATCGAGCGCTGGCATTGCGACCATTGGCATCAAATTGTGAGTGCGGCACTCGCCGGCCATCCCGATCAAGTGCGGCTCAATTATCATGCCAGCCTGAGCGCGACCGCGATCAGCCGCTATGCCGCGACGACGCCCGATTTGCTGGCGTGGTTCAAAACCTACAATTGCGACCGACTCTATCGCGATCAGGTCAAGCCGTTCGGCTTCCTGTTTTCGATGATGCAAGGCTTCGACCTTGGCGGCGAACGGATTGCGGACGGCGCAACCCCGCGTCCGCGCAAAGCGGCGCGGCTCAAACCCGCCGCGCCGTTCGATAGCGATCACGCCAAAGCCATCGCGGCGGCGTTCGACCGCGATACCGGCAAAGCTGTTTTGGGAACATCCCTCAAATCCTATGCCGACGCGCTGGCCCAATATCATACGCAGCCGGAATCGAAGTTCTTGAACGCCAAGCCGTTCGACCGGGGCGTTACCCTCCGCCGCCATGTAAAGATGACCGCGACGCACCATATCGGCAAAGAGTCTCACGATTGGGAACGCCAAGCGATGATCGGCCTGAGCGTCAATAGTGAGATTGAATATGGTGTTGCCGTCGGCGACCGGGTGGACCTTGCCGACAAGTTACGCGTATTCTTATCCGAAAACGGGGAACGAAAAGCCGCCGCTATGCTTGGCATGTCCGTGTCGAGATTGAAGGCGTTCGTCAGCGGGCGGGACATTCGGGACGGGGACACGCTGGCGCGAGCAATCGCAGCGAAACTGCCAGCCGCGCTTGCCCTAGGGGCGAAGCTCAGCCACGACCGGCAAGCCGAATTGCAGCGATTGCGGGAGACCCACGACCGCGACGGATTGCGAGCGACGGCGCGACGGCTGGGCGTTGACCCGTCAAATTTGCGAAGAATGCTGGCAAAGTCCGGCTTATCCGGGCTAAAATAGGTTTGAGGGTGGCAGGGGGCGGCAGGAGGGGGTTGTTCTAAATGCTAGGTCTGCGCGATAATTTGGCTATCAAGACTAGATGCCCCAGTCGGCTGTCGATCCATTGCCATTTAGACCTTAGCAAATTACGATCCGCGATCCGCGATCCGCGATCCGCGATCCGCGATCCGCGATCCGCGATCCGCGATCCGCGATCCGCGATTGGTGTCCTGTCGTTGTTGGCGCTCGCCGCGTGTAGCGGTAGTCGTGATAACTACGCATCGCATCGCGAAAAGGCGATCCTTTCACATGCCGCGCAGGACCGTTTTCCGATCGTTATGGTAGGCGATAGTTTTGTCGAGCTGATGGACCTACCAATTCTTTGCGGCAAACGCGTGTTAAATGCCGGTGTGAGTGGCGCGAAAGTTGCGGACACGGCTCAATTTGCTCCCAAGGTAATCGCAAGCGAGCGGCCCAAATTACTGATCGTCAATGTCGGGGTGAACGACGCGCATCGCAAAGTAATGACACGTGCCGCCGACGTGCGACGCGACCTTACCAGCATTTTGGATGTCGCCCGCAAAGCTGGCGTGCGTGTGCTTCTACTCGGTATCGCACCAATAACCGGCAAAGGCATTTCCGCAGAATTCAACGCGGACAAAGCGATAGAGTTAAATGCGGCGCTGATTATGCTTGGCGGAAAACCTGTTCCAGCGCTGGATAGTGATGACGGGCTGCACCCTAACGCCAAGGGATATGTTAAATTAAAGAGCATAATTAGCGGTGTTTGCAATTCCTAATTTGCGGGTTGCACGTCTGCTGATTGGGCATCCATGTTTGAAATGAAGTCGGATTAGGATAATGAGTTTAATTCGCGGAGAGAGTAACTTCATCCCATTTTTTGGGCCAACCTTGAAGCAATACTTCAATCAATCGACCGATAATATCTTCACTTTCTCGGAAGAACGATTGCCGAGCCTCATGCTCCTCCATAGATTTAATGACGGGTAACTTACCGCTATGAATGGCCTTCGACCTAAAATTATACGCCTCTTTGATTGTTTTAAATGCCTTTAGTCGACTAGGTCCGTCATTTCCGATGAGCCACGCACCCCTATGGGAAATTTTATTAGTAATTTCCGTATTATCCGACTTCTGTTCGTGCATAAGTAAAATTTCCAGACACGAACCGATGTCAATTGCCCGTTCAGTGTCAGACTGGCGCATTCTTGCCGCTGCTAAATGATCGACAGCTAACATAATCGTTTGGTCAGGGGCTTCAGCCAATTCATATACGCGCTTGAGCGCGGACGCATGTGCGGTCGTAAGACGCGGCGGCGGCGGTGGAACAATGGCCCCCCCTCCAACTCCGTTGTCAATCAGCAGCGGCCAACCCGGCGACGAAACATACCCATATGACGCTCCGAACTTGGGAGCTGCGCCACCCGCCGCAACGAGCGCCACGCGGGCGCGAACAAATGCGTCATCCAATTGCTCTTGAACTTCGGGGGCTACGAGTATTGGGATTGGCATCGGAACGCCGCCTACAACTTGGGGTCGCGGCGCATCGCGCAATGGCTCCATATTGACCGACACAACCAAGGCCGACAAACCGGGGGCAATTCTATCGTCGTCACCAACCGCCAGACCCATTTGAAAGGCCACATTGCGACACACGCCGGGCGGCAGCGAGGCTGGGGGCATCAATCGCACATTGTGCCCTACGGGAACGCTCTCGACCACTTCAACATTCGTGACTGCGCGCACAGATTGATAATCGACTTCCCCGGACGCAGCAAAGCGCAGCAAGTCAGCGATGATTACGTCCGGACTAAATTGCGCCCGCGCTCTACTGATTAGGTATCTTGCGGCAGCGTCAGCAGATAAAGTCGATCCTGATCCCGGCGTAACGGCCCACCTTCCCCAAATGCGTTGCAGTTCGGGGGCATAAGTGAGGGCGTTCACGAACGGCGATATTGCCACGGCGTCGAAATCCGCCCAGTCAGGCCTGATCGGGTCGCCGATTGGGCCTCTTACTAAAGAGACAGCATGGCGCAGGGCGTTCACGAGCATCGATTCCGACATGCCGCCCCTTAAGGTGATAAGCAGTTTGCGGATAGCAACCTGTCGCGAATTTGGATTTCAATGTGGTCCTAACTGCGTCAGATGAGACCTATCGCTATACCCCCCGGATCAAGTCCGGGGTGACGATCTCTTCATATGGGATTTCGGTCCCCCACCCGGTTGACCAAATCTCCCCCTCGCCGTAACGCCCGCCCCTTAGCGACATCGCTGCAACCCTGACCCACGGAGCCCGATTTCCGCATGGCTGAAGACACGCGCGCGACCGGTATCCTCGTCATGGCGGACGGCACCGTCGTGCGCGGGCGCGGCTTCGGGGCGGAGGGCGCGGCGGTGGGCGAGGTGTGCTTCAACACCGCGATGACGGGCTATCAGGAGATCATGACCGATCCGTCCTATGCGGCGCAGATCGTCACCTTCACCTTTCCGCATATCGGCAATGTCGGCGCCAACATTGAGGATATGGAGGCGATCAACCCCCACGCGGTGGGCTGCATAGTCCGCGAAGACGTGACCCAGGCGAGCAATTTCCGCGCCACCGGCGGCTTCGACGCGTGGCTGCGCGTGAACGGCCGCATCGGGCTGGCGGGTGTCGATACCCGCGCGCTGACGCGGATGATCCGCGAGAAGGGCGCGCCGGACGCGGTGATCGCGCACCGGCATGACGGGGCGTTTGACGTCGACGAACTGGTGCAACTGGCGCGCGATTTCGGCGGGCTGGAAGGCATGGACCTCGCGCGCGGGGTGAGCACGCTGCAGACGTATAAGTGGGATGAGGGATTGTGGCGGCTGGGGAGGGGGTATCAGAATCCCCTCCCGCAGGCGGGAGGGGCAGNCGCCNANGGCGTCGGGGTGGGGT
>NZ_CBCRXM010000028.1:0-7247 GCF_965137005.1 Sphingomonas antarctica
TCGGCCTCCTTCAGGATGCCAATGATCTGCTCTTCCGTGAAATGCTTCCGCTTCATCTGTCCGTCCCTTCGAGGGGCCGGTCTCTAGTTCCAACTGGATGAAGAAACGGGGGTCACGTCAGACACATCCAGTCGGGCAAGGAACGTGCGCATGTTACTTGTTTGGGACGTTCACAGCCACGCAGAAGTATTTGACCTTTGGCGCGAAGGTCGGTTGTCGTTTCGGTTCGTCAGCCCACCAGCGAGTAGCTCGTGCTTCTCCCGCCACCTTCGTCCTTCATGAGGATACGTTTTTTTACAAGGTCGGCAATGTCGCGTGACGCGGTGTCCTGAGATGTCTTTGCCAAGATGGCCCATTTCGAGCTGGTCAGCTTACCCTCAAAATTGTTGAGGAACCGAAGCAGCACGGCGCGCTGGCGTTCGTTCAGGGCAACATCGGCGTGCCGCTGCCAAAACTCAGCGCGGCCGATGACTGAGCCTAACGTTACGTCCGCGCCATCAAGCGCGCGTTGCAGACAGGCGAGAAACCAGCTCAACCAGTGGGTAATGTCGACGTCGCCCTTCTGGGTCTTCTCAAGCATATTGTAATAGTCGTTGCGCTCGGCGCGGATCCGCGCGGACATACTATAGAAGCGCTGCGCGGTATTGTCCGAACGGGCCAGCGCCATGTCGGCGACGGCTCGGGCAATGCGTCCGTTCCCATCGTCGAACGGATGGATCGTAACAAACCACAGGTGCGCCACGCCGGCTTTGATGACGGGATCTGTTCCTTGATTGGTTTCAAACCATTTTAGAAATTGTTTCATTTCGCCTGCCAGCGCCTCTGCCGGTGGCGCTTCATAGTGCACCTTCTCCCGGTCGATCGCACCCGACACAACCTGCATCGGGCCCTCGCTATCGTCGCGCCACTTGGCGACACGGATTTTACGCATGCCACTATAAGCTGTTGGGAACAGCGCTGCATGCCACGCGAAGAGACGCTTTTGGGTAAGCCGTTCGCTATAGTGCTGTGTCGCATCGAGCATCATTTCGACCACGCCCTCGACGTTGCGGTCCGCGGGGACCAAGCCCCCCACGTCTAAACCTAGGCGGCGAGCGATGGAGGAGCGTACCTGGTCCTTGTCGAGGATCTCTCCCTCGATCTCTGACGACTTTAGGACGTCTTCGGTCAGAGTGTGGAGCACCGCCTCCTCGCGCAACGGAAAGCCCATTGCTTCCATTCGGCCGAGAAGGCGGCCTTGCTGATGCCGGACCTTGGCAAGTTGGCCGACAAGGTCCTCGTTCCGCCATCGGAGATCGGGCCAGTTCGTTTGCTGCCAGATATAACGCATTATTGTCCGCACCATTCGCGGAGGATATGTACGAATTATCTCCGCAAATGCAAGGATTATTATCCGCATTTATGCGGAGAATAATCGGCTATTCTCCGCTTCAGACAGCCAGTACTGGCCCGCCAACTTGCTGCTAGTCGGCCCGGCTCTTTGGAACATCCGATGGCCGAAGCTTGGGAAATGCGTTGCCAGCCATCACGCCAAGCGCAGCGGCGCCAATGTGATTGCCCGTCAAAAGTCCGGTAACACCGATCGTAGTGATGCCAACAATCACAGTGGAAGCAGTGCCGTGCAGCGCGGCAGCATCTTTCCGCAATTCACCGGCGGGTACTGTCAGACTAACCGGATCTGGTTCGTTTGTGACGATCTCCACAAAAACAGCTGCGCAGGATGTCCGACTTACCGGTACACAACAAGATCAGAACACGTTCGAAGTCGGAATATGATTCATACCGTTGTAGGCCTAACCATATAGGAAAGTGGCTGCCCCATTGGTCTGACAGTGCCCGATACCGTCATCGAGGAGCGCGGCGTCAACCTTTCCGGCGGCCAGCGCCAGCGCATCGCCATCGCGCGGGCACTTGTCACGCAGCCGCGCATCCTGATCTTCGACGAGGCGACGTCGGCGCTGGACGCCGAGAGCGAGGAGATCATCCAGCGGAACCTGAAGGCGATGGCGCAGGGCCGCACCGTCATCATCATCGCGCACCGCCTGTCCGCGATCCGCCAATGCGAGACGATCATCACGATGGAGCGCGGACGCATCGTCGAGCACGGCACGCATGACGAACTGCTCAGCGCCAACGGCCGCTTCGCCGACCTCCAGCGCCGCCAGTCGGGGGTCCGGGCGTGAACGCGATCAGCGGGCACTGGCAGATCGCGCGCGACGCGCTCGCCGCCGAAAAGGCGCGCGCCAAGGGCCTCGTCCGCACCGAGGAGACGGCATTCTTGCCCGCCGCCTTGGAGATAACGGAGAGGCCAGTGTCGCCAACGGCACGCGCGACGGCCTGGCTGCTGCTCACCGGACTGCTGCTGACGACGCTTTGGCTGGTGTTCGGCAAGGTCGACATCGTCGTCTCGGCGAGCGGCAAGCTGATCCCCGCCGACAACGTTAAGCTGGTCCAGCCGGCGGAAGCCGGCATCGTCAGGGCGATCTACGTCCGCGACGGCCAGCACGTCCGGAAGGGCCAGCCGCTGATCGCGCTCGATCCCACCGTCGCGGGCGCCGAGACAGAGCAGTCGCGCAAGGCGCTTGAGACGGCCGAGCTCGACGCGGCGCGCGCCCGCGCAGTGCTTGGCGCCTTGGAAGGCCACGGACTTGCTTTCGTCCCGCCCGCAGGCACGCCCACCGAGACGGCAGCGACGCAGCGTCAGCTCGCGCAGGCGGAACTCGCCGGCATCGAGGCCAGCATGGCCGGGATGGGCGCCGACACCAGGACCGCGGCGGCGGCCCGCGGCGAGGCGCGAATACAGGCGGCGAAGCTGGGCGAGACGCTGCCTCTACTGGACGAGCAGATCGCCGCCAACGAGACTCTCCTCGCCAAGGGCTACGTGTCGAAGCTGAAGGTGATCGAGATGCGGCGGCAGCGGCTCGCTGCCGCGCGGGATCACAACATCGCGCTGCAGACCGTGCGCACGGCCGACGCTCAGCTAGCTTCGACCGGGACCGGTGGCGCGCGGACGCGCGCCGAGACGCGGGCCAAGGTGCTCGCGGATTTAGCGAAGGCGGAAAGCGATGCAAGCCTTCGACGGGAAGAGCTCGTCAAGGCCAAGCAGCGGTCGGGTCTTCAGCAACTTCTCAGCCCAGCCGACGGGGTCGTTACCGGTTTCGCCGCCCACACGATCGGCGGTATCGTGGAAGCGGCGAAGCCGATCATGATCGTGGTGCCTGCGGGTAGTTCGCTAGTGATGGAAGGAAATCTTCCTAATCGCGATCGCGCGTTCGTGCGCGTCGGACAAGACGTCGTGGTCAAACTTGAGGCTTACCCATTCACGCGCTTCGGAACTGTTATCGGGACCGTGGAGGCAGTCGGATCCGACGCAGTCGAAACCGAAAAGCTAGGCCTGGTTTATCCGGTGCGTGTGCGCCTTCACAGAGCGCCTTCCGGGATGGACCTATCCGTCGGAATGTCGGCCACGGCGGACATCCAGGCCGGACGGCGCTCAATCATTTCCTATCTTATCAGCCCGATCGAGCATGCACGCGCGACGGCCGGCAGGGAGCGGTAAATTGACCTGGAAAACGACAGCACAATCTATTTTCGCTGCATCATTCCTCGCCTCCTGCGGATCGCTGTTCGGCGAGAGCTATACCTACCGGTACCGGATGACTGTCGAGGTCGACACTCCAAAGGGTCTTCGCACGGGAACATCGGTGATTGAGAACACCGAGACGGAAGGCAGGGGGATACCCGACAACAGCCTTCACCTGAGTAGGCGTGGCCAAGCAGTGCTGGTCGACCTTCCAAACGGTCGGACGCTGGTCGTAACGCTCAAGACCGCTGGTGGTTTTGACGGCGCCTTCGCGAAAGCTGCCTATAATCCCGTCCTGCCGTCACACGACGTACCCGATGATTGGTCTGCTCGAAACAAGGCACTCACGCAGTTGACCGCTCCAGCGATACTGCCCAGCTCAGCTTATCCCATGATGGTCACTTTCCGGGACAATCGGAATCCCACAACTGTCGAAGCCGTCGACCCAGCCAACTTAGGACGGAAATTTGGCAGCGGTTACCAACTCCGAAGAATCGTCATTCAAATGACAAATGATTCCGTCACAACCGGAATCAAAACGAGGTTTGCTTGGTTGAGCCATCTTAGCGTTTTCGTCCGACGTGACGACCAGCATCTATGGCCAAATAATCCCGAACGTAATCTGGGAAAAAGCGCCTTCGTTGTGGGAGTGTAGGCAATGTATCCGAACAAGTTGCTTTCAGTATGGCTTAACTGCCGCGCACGCAATTTCGGGGATCGCCATCGGACACATAAGCTCACACTTCACATACGACCCGGAACGCTCTGCCTTCTTACGCTCGTAGGTACAGTTCTTTCTGGCTGCGATTCTGGAAATCAGGTGACCTACAGATATCGCATGACAGTGGAGATCGAGACCTCCAAAGGTATTCGCACCGGGTCGAGCGTTATTCAGGTCGCAACTTCGGCGTCCAAGGGTGCACTAGGCAGCCTGCTTACCACGCATGTAAGCGGCGAGGCTGCCGCAGTCGATTTGCCGAACGGATCGACAATTTACGCTCTTCTCAGATCACCCTCAAACGAAAACGCTGCCGTCAACTACGCCATGGCCGCCCTTCTGCCAGTCCATCCTGACAAGGGCGGCGACGCCAGAGCCTGGTTGAATAGCTTACGCGCGCTGAAAAATACGGAACACTCCGCTGAGCTTTCGCGGTGGGGTCCCGCGACGGGTACGGGAAAGCAGCCCGCTTCTCTCTGGCCCGTCATGGCTACGCTCGGAAACGCAGCCGATCCAAAGACGGTGAGGATCGTCCCCGCCCACGATCTTGGCTCGGGTGCACAGGTGCGTCGAATCGTCATCGCGATCACAGATGATCCGCCAACGGACAACATTCGCCGCAGGCTTCCTTGGCTGGGCGACTTTCCCGAACCGTGGCTGAAGGGGACCGGCGGCTTCGGCCAGCTACCACTAAGCGAAAAGCTGAAACACGGCGACTTTGTAAGGAATTGATATGACCATGAATCGCGACCTGCTCATGTCGATCCTGGCAATGGATTCGTACAACCGCAGCTACGGCGCCAACCTCGACATCGCTACAACTGGGATCGGTACAGCAACCGAGAACACGTTTTCGCTGCCTACGGGCGCAGAGGCAGTCGGGTTCTACGCGTCTTCATATAATTGGAACGGCGAGACAATAATATCCTATCGCGGGACAAACTTTCAAGTCGATCACTGGTACTCGTTCTTTAGCAGCCCTTTGTGGCAGGACATCGGAAACGGCTGGGGGACTGGTGTCGGTTCGAACTTCGAGCCGCAAGCAAAAATGGCGTTCGAATATTACAACACGGTCGCCGCCCACATGAGCGCGTCGGATCCGCGAATGGCGAACATCACCACGACTGGCCACTCGCTTGGTAGTGGACTGGCTGGCTTAGTGTCTTCGATTTACAATCGGTCAGGCGTGCTGTTCGACAACATGCCCTTCGAAGCGGCCGCTGCGAACACGTACGGTGCGGTCAGCACAGGGCTTCCCTCGCTGGTCTGGCCGAACCGCTCGTCAGATATCTATCGCGGTTTGGCACCCTGGGCACCAAACATCTCAGGACTGAAAACAATTTTTACTCCGGGCGAAATACTGGAAGGTCTTCGTTTTCTGCAGTCGACCCCCGATCACTCTTATCAATCTCATACGGACTTGGACGCAGTCGCCCTCCACTCGATAGGGCTGCTCGTGTCATTGATGTGGGCCGACCAGAACAACAAGGCGGAATGGTTCAAGGCCGGAAATGCGATCGGTCACGCCTTTGTAAATGCCGATATCGGAGAAGCTCTTGGGCGTGCTCAGGGTGGAACCGGAGCTGCCGATCCTGCATCGCAGTTGTTGATGGCAATCGCGTACTCAGCGATTTCCGACGGCGAACGTCCTTTTGGCGATACCGCAATCATCTCCATGTTCGACGACGCCACTGACCTGTCAAAGGCCCTCGATCGTGTCGAAGTCTCGGCCACACTCAGAGACAGTGCAGATCAACTCGCAGAGGCACTGGTTCAATTCGCAGGCAAGCTGGCGCTTGGAGACGTTGAGGGCGGCGCGTCCTCGTCGGTAGCGTCGGGTATGCTCGACCTGTCGACCGACGGCTTAACGCTTGCAGCTAACTTTAGCGCAAATCGCTGGGGTAACGGACTCGCACATACAACGATCGTCGGTCGCGACGAACTGGTTAAGAAGGCGCTCTCGACGGTTACGGGCGCTGACGGCGCTGCATCAGACCTCGCAACAGGCATGAAATGGCTGTGGAACACCACCAACACCGACATTATAAACCGCGTTGAGTTCGCGACGACCGACACCGCGACGACGAGGGCGCTACCGACGAGCGGTAACGTTGGCAGCAATCTCACGATCTTCGTCGATGGTAGCGGCTCCGACACGACGACTGGCTCTGCCGACGACGAGATCATCGTGGGCGGCGGGGGCGTCGACACGATACGTGGAGGCGCAGGCGACGACCTGATCGCGGGTGGGATCGGGGACGACGTCCTATCAGGCGGGGCGGGTAAGGATTTCATCGCTGGCGGTGCTGGCGTCGACACGCTGGATATCGGCTCAGACTCGCTAGCCTCCGGAGCGATGGTCATACTCAAGGCCGTCGACGCAGCGAGCACGGGTGAACGCGCCACGTTCGAAATTACGGAAAACCCACACAAAAAGGCCGGAGACATGACCGCACCCGCGACCGTCGCCATGCCAAATATCACCCTTGATCGCAGGGCGCCGTCCAGACATGACAGCACCCAGCTGGGCCTTGCCGACGGATTCGGTCGACGCCCGCGAACGAATGATCGGATGGCTCAACACCCAAAGCCACCGGTGGGACCGGTTTGCCGCCATGCTGCGCCGTCGCGGTGCGGACGAACTCGCCAAATGGATTTCCGAGTTCATGGTGGTGCCGACTTGCCTCCGCGCCACCCCGGCTCGGTTGGAGCCGCAACGCTGGACTTATCGCCATCGACCGCCCGGCGCAGCGAGCCGACCCGACGACTGCTCGTGCCGTCCCGGCAGCGTACAGCATAGCCGCAATTACTGATCCCAGCATCAAGCCGCCAACGTGCGCAGCGGGACGCCCATCACCTGAGGATAAAGCCCGACCAGCGGATACCATTTATCGGCGAGGGATTTGCAGGCGGCGGGGGTCCGCAACCAATTCTGCCGCCGCTTCC
>NZ_CBCRXM010000029.1:0-7142 GCF_965137005.1 Sphingomonas antarctica
ATCCTGCGAAAGAGCTCGTGCCATCCATGCTGGCCTCCACATCCCAGCCAGCAGGATGAATCACAAACTCGCCCCGAAGGGAATCCCTCACCGAGTCAGTCGGAGCGGAAAACGCTCTAGGATCAGCAACCCGGCGCCGAGCATCTTCGTCGCCCGGGCCGCCGCTCCGGTGATGGTGTTGCTGATCAGCAGACGGATCGTGTCGTCGTAGAACGGCACACGCCGGTCGAGCGCTTCCAGGGCATGCTTCTGGAACAGTTGCGACAGCGCCGTGCCGGTGCCGTCGTCGGTGAGGCGCTTGTAGGCGCGGAAGGTGCCGACGGCTTCCTTGTTGATCGTCTCGAGCTCGTCCTTCGTGATCCGGACCTCGCCAATCGCTGCGCGCATCTCGCTCGTGTAATAGGCCATGCGCTCGAGGTTCTTTTCCATCATTTCGGCGAACAGCTCGTGTTTCCCGGTCAGCAGCGTGTCGAGCCGGTTACCGGCCTGCTGGGTAGCGGCGAGCAGGCCATCGGTGCCGGCTTCGGCGATCTCGATCGCCCTGAGCTGCCGATCGAACACGAAGGCGAACACCTTGAGCATCGCGACCATGAAAGAAACAGCACTATCGCGCTCGAGACCCTGATCACGGGTATATTCGAGCACCGCCATATATTCGGGCTCGGTCAGAAGCTGGCGGAGCAGCTCCTCGGCGGTCTTGCGGCGACCGGCGCCGTTGCCGCCGCTCACGCGATGTTCCAGGCGAAGTCGGCATCGAGCCCGAGCATGTCACGCACGCCATCGAGCTGCCCGGCCCAGGTCTCCAGCCAGCGGCGGACCGAGATACGCTCGGCGGCGTCGAGGAGCGCCGAGTGGATGGCTTCCGCGAAAGGTACCTTAAGCGCCTCGGCCCGCGCGAGGACGCCGGGGTTGAGCGCGGGCATGTCGAGCACCACGCCGCCCGCCTCCTCCAGCATCGCCTTGGAGCGGCCGCTGACCATCCGGCCGAACCGGTCGCAGAACTCGGGCGCATCCCACAGGACATAGTCGCTGGGCCTGCAGCCGAGCATCGAGCGCACGACGATATAGCGGGCAGCATCCCCGAACATGGCGATCGCCTCGGGCACCGCCGCGATCGAGGCGAGGTGCGGGGTCACCGGGATCATCACCACGAGATCGCGGCCGCACGCTTCGTTGTGCCGGACCCAGTCCTTCGCATCGAGATTTTCGGTTAGCGCCTTGAACGTGTTGATCGAGGCGGCCGGCCCGTCGAGGATCAGGAACCGGTCCTCGATCTCGGTCAGCGAGAACAGAGCGCCGCGCCGGGCGGGATCGAACAGGTCGATAGCCGGCACGCCGCGGTCGAGCGACTGCTCCTGCTTGATGTGGCCCTCCTCGTCGCGCTCGCCCATTTTGCTGATGGTGGTACCGGTCGAGCCGTCGAGATCGACCAGCACGGTTGTGAACGCGCTGCCGGCGCTCATCCGCAGCACGGTCGCGGTTGCCATGGCGAGGTGGCTGCCGCCGACCCCGCCCTTGTTCTTGATCGACAGGATGGTCTTGAGCCGCCGTCGGGCGGCTCGGTTGAGGGGAATGTTCGGTTCGGTAACGTAGTTCATGTGGTCAACTCCTTGGAGGGGTTACGCCCGGTCGGGCGGCAGCTTGGTGGGATCGACCCGGAAGGTGCGGGCCGGAGAGGGGGTCAGGGTCAGGTCTGGATTGGGCGGCGCACGCGCGACCTCGATGCCATCTGCTGGTGGTATGGTGGCCGCCGCAGGCGGCGGCGCTGCCGCGGGTACAACCGCGATCGACGCCTCGGCGACGATATCGGTGTCGCGCCTTGCTTCGGTGATCAGCGGCGTCGCGGTTTTGGTGGGAATGATCGCCGCCTGTCGTGTCCTCCTCTTCGGTCCTTCGGCCGGCAGCGGGGCCATCAGGCCTTCGTCGCGCAGGCGCTTGCGATAGCAGCGCAGCGTATCGGCGCTGATCGAATAGCCAGCTTTGGTGAGCACAACCGCGATCATGGCGTCGGTCCAACCGAGCTTGGCGCGAGCCTCGATATAGGTTGCGAGGGCCCGCACCGCGTCCATCAGCGATGGCCGCGCGGTGGGCGGCGAGGTCTGGTCCTCGCGCTCCAGTTTGCTTACGTCGGCGGAGAGCTTAGCGCCGTCCAATTCCTTACGTGGCATGATGGTGTACTCCGTGTTTTGACGGAGACACCCTCGCGATTTGATCGTCTCTAAACTTGGGACATTCTCAAATTTTGTCGCGCCACGTTACGTGATACGCGGGCTATCCGACGCTGTGTTCGGTGCAGCGACATGATGTCATGCCGCATGAACCTGCGACACGAGTTGGCACGCCACGCCATGCCACGTCCTGCCCGGGCTTGCCTCGAGAAGGGGTAGTTTTTGACACAGGATGCGGGTTCGCCTCTCGCGAACCCGGGTCGACCGGTCGCTCCGCCCGCCTGTGGCGGGTCTCGCAACCGTTTGCCGGCTGCGCCGTCATTGTCAGACGCATCGCTTGGATTGTGTCGGCAAATTACCGATATCCTTCGCCATGATCATCAAGCTAATCGACAAGAAGGAAGGGGCCAAAGGCGCGGACCGCTATGCCCGCGGCCTTGCCGCCTACATGGCCGACGCCGATCCGCGCCGGCTCCGGCCTGACGCGATCGGCCTCGATCATGGGCTGACCCTCTCATCCTATATGGGACGAATGGGCGAGATTGAGCGTGGGCGGAATGAGCCGCCTCGCGAACGAGTGCTTTATCGTTCCGCGCTCGTCAAAGGCGAGGGGCTCGAATGGGACGAAGGCGTCGCCGAGATGGAACGACGCCTGCGGGCGCGTAAGCGCCGGGTCAAAAAGCCCGTGCGCCACGCCGTATTGTCTTATCGTGCTGGTGAACATCCAACTGAAGATCAGTGCCACGAAGCAGTCGGCATGCTGGCAGAGGAACTTGGCTGCGAGGGAGCGGCGGTCCTGTGGGCCGCACACGCCGACACTGGCAATGTCCATATCCACGCACTGATAGTGACGGTTGATGCCGAGACTGGCGCGGCATTGCCGTTTGGGCAGGGAGCAGATAGCCGAGCCAACTATAAGGAGGCGATGCAGCGCGCCATTGCCCGCATCGAGCATGTACAGCAGTTGCAGAGCGAAGCTGGCGGTCGTTACGAGGTCAGAGACGGCCACGTCGTGCGCAGGCCCGCACCGGCACAGCAGGCGTCACCGATGCAGATACGCAAGCGCGCGCAGCTGCGCCAAGAGATAATCGCGTTTGAGAACCAGTCCGGGTTCAAGTCGTTCACCCGGCTCGCGCAAGAAGTCGCTGGACCAATTCTCGATGAAGCAAGGTCGTGGCACGACTTGCATCGCAACCTGGCCACGCAGGGACTGGGTATCCGGCCCACCGTCAATGGCGGTGAACTTTATGCCGGCGCTGACCGTGCCAAACTCAGCAATATTGACCGCCGACATAGCTGGACGCAGCTGATTAAGGCGGACCGGCTAGGCCGATACCTCGAACCGGAAGACCTTAAACCGGCGCCATACGAGCCCCGCATCCTCGACCATGACAAAGCCGCGGCCTGGCTGAAACGACAAGAACGGGAACAGGCGGTTTCATGGCGGATCGACCAGCGTGTGGCCTCGCTGCTTGCGGCACGCAACGTTGCCCTGGCCGAGATGCGCGCCAAAATCACCCACCATCGCGATGATCTCGCCGCGTTTGGGGGAGACCCACGCCTGCGCCGTGATATCGCCGCTGCGTGGCCGCGTATCGGCGCCGATGCGATTGCGTCGCTGAGCGCGGCATTCGACGTCCGCATCGCGGCTGTTCGCGCGTTGCGCAACGCAGCGGACGGCGTCGATGATCTCGACATGATTGACCTCGACGCCTTAGGCGCGCTCGATGCCGGCATCGCCATGCCGTGGCATGGCGGCCACGGTCCACCGCCTGTCGTCGCGATCGAAGGCTTTGACGCCGAGCGTAGGGGTAATGTCGTGCGCTACTGGACGCGGAACGACAGTAGCCGACGCCGACAACCGGCGCTAGTCGATGCCGGTGCCATCATCTGGGTCAACGATGTGTCCGACCGTGCCGTCGAGGCAGCTCTGACACTTGCGTACGCGCGGTTCGGTAGCGCCGCAGTGTTCGGAGACGCAGCCTACCTTGCACAATGCGCACGGGCCGCTGAGCGGCTAAACATCACCACAGAGACGATTACGGTTGCCGAAGCGCGGCGTCGTGCGCATCGGAAGCAACCGACACGCTTGGCAGAGCGACAGTATGCGCTTGACCGCTATGCTCGCCGCCAGGCTGACACTAAATCTGGGCGAAGGGCATGGGTGCGTGCCTATAAACGCGCGATCCCAGCGGATGACCTGACAGCGGCCTCGGGCGGCGCGGCTAGATTAAGTGACGTTCCACATCACTCGACGATCCCGACTTTACAGGCACAGGCGAATGAGACGCCCTCTCCCGCGGTCCTGCGACGGCGGGCGCCATCGCGCGAATCTGGGATCAGTTAGCGCGCGGCGCAATGCACGGCGCCGCAGCCTTTCGCACGGTTCTACGGACTTAACCCTCACCGCAATCTAGTCCGCCGCCCCTGATCAGGGGGCGCTTGAGCATGAGGAACATCTGTTTGAGCGGTTGCGCAAGGCCGACATCTATATGGGCGATTTCAAGGATGGCTCGTTTGGACTTGATCCATGCATGGCTGCCGCCTTGAGAATTGACGACGACTGGTTCGCACAACGCCACGTTCAACGGGCACTCAGCACCAACCGTGGCGAACAGTAAAAGGTGATCGCTTCAATGGGCGCTGATGACAACGCGATCCCGGCCTACGCGATCTGGTCGTGGCGACCGTCAACCTGAGCCGGGCGGCTGGCCGACCTGATGGCCACCAGAAATGAGAGCCGAGATCTGGGGGATCGTTAATCGAATGCCCCAACCGACTTGGACAAGGTCGGAATTATCTCTTTCGCTTTGAGCGCGCTCGCACCGGAAAGCGTGGAAAAGTGCGACGGCCCCTGCGGACAGACCAGTCTACAGCAGGTCGTGGAAAAGCCGGCACGGATCGGTCACGGCGCGCAGCGCTAGTAAATTTCAGAAAGGGCAGAAGTGATTGAAAGGGTGAAGAGGAAAAAAGTGGTGATGCGCCTTCAGGCGCAGAGCTGCTTCTCTTCTCATCCTTTCGATCCGTGCCCGCAGCCGCGGGCACGCTCATCTCAAGGAGATTTGCTATGCGGTCATTCTATCCGCAACGCCCGAGCGACGAGCATTCGGGCGATCATGTCGTCGTGCTCGACATCGAATCCATCGTCGAAACCGATCCCGAGGATGGCAGCTTTCCCAAATGGCCGCTTCACCGCCCGGTGGTCGCGTCGTTTCTGACAGCGAGGTTGCTCAAAGGCGGATACGATTTCCGACTTGATAGCATCGTCTGCCACCCGGGACGGGAGAGTGAGTTTTACGAAGCGGTCGACAAGTCGATGCCTGGCGGGGCAACAACGATCGGGTTCAATACACGTGGCTATGATCTTCCAGTGCTGCAGCTCGGAGCAATCGCCGAGCGCCGCTTCGGTCTTGAAGGCTTGTCGCGGCATGCGCGCGCGCATCGGTTCGGTCGCGATCATTGTGATCTCGCAGAGATGTACTCGCTTTACGGTGGCACCAAGCGCCCAAGCCTAGCAGAGATTTGCGATCGACTGCAGATCCCCTGCAAGACAAGCACCCACGGTAGCGATGTCGGTGACCTGTGGCGGTCCGGGCAGGTCGATGCGATCACGCGCTATTGCGAAGAGGATGTCGCGGCGACTTACCTCGCATGGCTGGCGTGGCATGCCTGGCGGCATAGCGACGAGACGCTGATGAGCCGTCCGCTGGCAGCGTTCGCACAGTGGATCGAAGCTTCTGCCGAACGCAAGCATCTGCTGCCATTTGCGACGTGTCCCAATGCTGCATGGGCACGACCACGCGCAGTGGCCAGCGACGTGGCCGCAGCGCTCAAGCGAGCGGAGCACCGCGTGCGGCTGGCGACCGACGAACGCGCGTTCGGTGGCAATCACGACCCATTCTGATCACTGACCATTCCGACCTGACCACCTGATCAATCCGGGGTCCCCCCGGAACTCCCGAATCTTCGCGTGCTTCATGCTGCCGGCTCTTCCGGCGGTGCGACGACGCGCGTCAACTCAAGGACATTGACATGACCAAGACCTGTTTCGTGACGCTTGCCGTCGCGACCATCGACGTTCCTGCCGCGCGTGACAGCGCGCTCCCCGCCACCAAGATCGTCGCCGCGATCGCGATGTTGGTCGCGAGGCGCGACGACGCTGGCGACTGGCATTTTGCTCTCGAGCGCCAAGCGATCGGCGCTGGCACTGGCGAAGACGCGCTGTTGACCTGGGCCACGCCACTCATGCCCGACGCCGGAACGGTGATCGGCTGGCAACTGCCTGATCGTGTGGTCGGTCCGTTGCTCGACGCGGCCGCGATCGGAGATGCCGATATCGGTCGAGACTTTCTCGACCGGATGATGGCGCTTGTCACCAGCCCGAGCATCGATCTGGCAATTGGCCATGGCGGCGCGGGTGCTCCCGATCTGGCGACCGTCTGCGCCGACAGACACATTGCTTTGTACTCGCAGTCAGCAGGACACATCGCCAGCGCCTGGTCGTTCGGCGAGCTGCAACCCCTGACCAATCAGGTTAGCTGCGAGGCGATTGCCGTCTGGCAGCTGTGGCTCGCCCAGAGCAATGGCCATGCCGCCGCGGCGAGCGATGCGTTTGCCGACTGGCTCGCCAATCAAAGCCTCTGACGATCGAGCGCTGATCACACGGTCAAACCAATCGCGCCGTCGTCAGCATCCCCACTCTCAAAATTGTCACCACGAAATCCTGCAGCAGGTCGCTGCTGGACCACCGGCCACATTCGGCCACGTCAAGGAGCCTACCCATGACCATCCATCAGGATCGTCCCTTCAACACTCGCTACGTCATCTGGAACAGCGTTAACGCTTATGGCCACGATATGCGGTCGACCCACCGCACCGCCAAATGCTCTTACTGGTATATCAACCGGATGACCGGCATCGACGAGGTCGGGCCGACCCCGGATTATGCAGCGCGCAACGACTTGGTCGATCGCG
>NZ_CBCRXM010000030.1:0-6197 GCF_965137005.1 Sphingomonas antarctica
AAACGGCTTCACCGCCATATCCGGCCTCCGGTTCCGCTTCGCTCCACCTCCGCCCGGATATGGCGGCGGCGAGCATAATCCACTAACAATCAACCCGGTCCACTCGCCGGGGGCAGGTCAGTTGAGGAGGCCAATCGTGATTTGCATGGTCTGCTAGAACAGCCTCGAGGTGTTCTACGTCTTTCGGTCGACGCCGAGATTGGCTCGCGATTGGTGGCACCCGTCATCGCGGATTATTCGCAGCTTTTTCCGGACGTTCGCATCGAGATCGATCTGTCGGCGCGCCGGATCGATCTTGTGAATGAAAACTTCGATCTGGCGGTCAGGATTGGGTCTTTACCCGATTCCCGGCTCAGGGTTCGCCGTCTCGCAACACTACGAGGAAAATTATACGCGGCGCCCTCATACCTTGAGCAGGCGGGAACGCCGTCACATCCAAGAGAGCTCCACGACCATCGCCGCATCCATCTTCTGCATCAGGCTGACCAGGGTGAATGGTATCTGACAAATATTTCGAAAGCTGAACGCCACGTGGTCGCCGCGAACTGCCCAATCACGGCCAACAACATGGCTATGGTCCGCAAATTGGCGGAACTCGGGCTAGGCATTGCGGTGCTGGATGAGACGATGGCAAGCAGAGGTATTGCCAGCGGGACATTGTTAGCTGTTCTCTCCCAATGGGGGCTTCCCGGTGTTCCGCTGTCCGTGATTACCCCAGACCGTTACGTGCCTACGAAGACAAGGCTGTTCGTCAGTATGCTGGCCGATCGTATTTCAGGTTCGGTCGGCCTGACGGAATAGCGTTCAGATCGAAGGTCGCGCCTAAATTTGGGCCGGGAGCGGTTTGGCGCGTTCCGACCCGAGGGTGTAGAAGCGGACATCCACGAATTTAAGGTTCGCGCGTACTTGCCTATTGCCCAGACGGTACCGTCAGACCTGCCGGGCTTCCGCTAACCTCTGCGGATGAGCCGCAATCGACAGTAAAGCCGCTTCGTCCATTCCGGCGGTTCAACGGTGCTTGAGTCCTGCTTTACCAAGACGTGAGATAAATGTGCCGCTCTGGCCTTCATGAAGAAGGCGCTAAAGCGGCACGGCTCGTCACGACAGGCGACGGATCACCAGATTTCGGATTTCGGTCATGTCCTCCATAGCGAAGCGCACGCCTTCGCGGCCGAGGCCTGAATCCTTGACGCCGCCATAAGGCATGTTGTCGACGCGGAAGGAGGGGACGTCGTTGATGACCACGCCGCCGACGTCGAGGTCGTCCCATGCGTCGAGGGTCTTGAACAGGTCGCGGGTAAAGATGCCGGCCTGCAGCCCAAATTTTGAATCGTTGACCTCATCCAGCGCGGCTTTGAAGTCGGAAAATTTGGACAGAATGGCGAGCGGGCCGAATGCTTCCTCGCGATAGGCATCGGTGTCGCGCGGCACGTCTTCGATGATCGTCGCCTCGAGCATCGCGCCGTCGCGTTTGCCGCCGCACAGCAGCTTGGCACCAGCGGCAACTGCGGCTTGAATCCAGCCGTCGAGCCGTTTCGCTTCGCCTTCGGTGATCATCGGGCCGATGAAGACGTTACGGTCCTTGGGGTCGCCTGCGATCAGCGTCTTGGCGCGCGCAACGAACATGTCGCGAAAGAGGTCGTACACATCCTCGTGAACGATGATCCGCTGGGCGTGGATGCAGCTCTGTCCCGACTGGTAGAATGCGCCGAAGATCACGCGTTCGAGCGCGTCGTCCAGATCGGCATCGTGATCGATGATGCACGCGGCGTTGCCACCGAGTTCTAGGACGACCTTCTTCTTGCCCGCCTTGGCCTTCAGGTCCCAGCCGACCCCGGGCGATCCGGTGAACGACAATAGTTTCAAGCGCTCGTCTTCGGTGAACAGGTCTGCGCCGTCGCGATGGGCCGGCAGGATCGAAAAAGCGCCGCGCGGCAAATCGGTTTCGGCCAGCACTTCGCCGATAATGAGCGCGCCCAGCGGCGTCCGGCTGGCCGGCTTCATGACGAACGAGCAACCGACGGCAAGCGCGGGCGCGATCTTGTGCGCCGCCAGGTTGAGGGGGAAATTGAAGGGCGAAATGAAGCTGCACGGCCCGATCGGCACGCGCTTCCACATACCCATATAACCTTTGGCGCGCGGAGAGATGTCGAGCGGCTGGACCTCGCCGGTTATCCGCACGGACTCTTCGGCGGCGATGCGAAACGTGTCGATCAGGCGGCCGACTTCGCCCTCCGAATCCTTGATCGGTTTGCCCGCCTCGACACATAGCGCGAACGCCAGTTCCTCGGCGCGCTCGGTGAACCGGTCGACGCAATGTTGCAGGACGTCGCGACGGGCATAGGCCGGCATCCGCGCCATCGGCTCGGCTGCCTCGACCGCCCCCGCAATACCGGCGTTGATGGTCGCCGCATCGGCCTGCGCGCAGCGGAACGCGACTTCACCGGTGAACTTGTCGGTCACCGCCAGATCGGTGTTGGGCTGCTCCGCCTTGTTGTTGAGGTAGAGCGGGTAGACGTCCTTCAGCTTCACCATTGCGCGCCCTTCGGTCGTTAGAGCTGTGCGCTCAGCTGCTTGATGTCCTTATTCAGGATCTGGTCGTTTTCGGAATAATCGACCGGGCAGTCGATCAGATGGACTCCCTCGGTCGACAAACAGTGCGCCAACAGTTCGGGAAGATGCGCTGCACTTTCGACCCGGTGGCCGTGCGCGCCATAGGTTTCGGCATATTTCACGAAATCGGGGTTGCCATAGGTCAGCCCCCAATCCTTGAAGCCCATATTCGCCTGCTTCCAGCGGATCATGCCGTAACTGTTGTCGTTGAGGATCAGCACGGTGATGTTGAGCTTCAGCCGGACCGCGGTCTCCATTTCCTGGCTGTTCATCATGAACCCGCCGTCGCCGCAGATCGCCATGACTTTGCGGTCGGGATAGACCATTGCCGAGGCCATGGCCGACGGCAGGCCCGCGCCCATCGTCGCCAACGCGTTGTCGAGCAGCACGGTGTTCGCCTGGCGCGCGTTATAGTTACGCGCGAACCAGATCTTGTAGACCCCGTTGTCGAGGCAGATGATCCCGTCCGCGGGCATCGCTTCGCGCACTGCGCGCACCAGATGAGGCGGAAAGATCGGGAAGCGCGCATCGCCGTCGAGCGAGGCGGTATGCTCGACCTCGGCCTTGCGCGCCGCGAACATCGCGTCGAAATTCCACCGGCCCGACGGAACGATGTCTTCCTTCATTTGCCAGATTGCGTTGGCGATATCGCCCAGCACTTCGACATTGGGGAAATAGACCGGATCGACCTCGGCCGAGCGCGTCGAAATGTGGATCACCGGCGGGCCGCCGTCGCGCATGAAGAAGGGCGGCTTTTCAATGACGTCGTGCCCGATGTTGAGGATCAGGTCCGCACTGCCGATCGCCCGGTGCACGAAATCCCCCGCGGACAGCGCGGCACAGCCGAGGAATTTCGGGTGCGTCTCGTCGATCACGCCTTTGCCAAGCTGCGTCGTCAGGAACGGGATGCCGGTCTTCTCCACGAACTGGAGGAGCATGCGCCCGGTGAGTTTACGGTTGGCTCCAGCGCCGATGACGAGGATCGGCGACTTCGCCGCCTCCAGCATCTTCACCGCTTCGCGCACCGCCTTGGGTTCGGCGGAGGGACGCCGCGCCAGCGATGCCGGGATCGGCCGCGCATCGGTGTCCTCGTCGGCAATGTCCTCGGGAAATTCGATATGCGTCGCGCCGGGCTTTTCTTCCTCTGCCAGGCGATACGCTTCGCGCACGCGCGAGGGGATATTGTCAGCGGCCGCCAGCTGGTGCGTGAATTTGGTGATCGGCCCCATCATCGCGACGACGTCGAGGATCTGGAAGCGGCCCTGCTTCGATTTCTTGATCGGCTTCTGCCCGGTCACCATCAGGATCGGCATGCCGCCCAATTGGGCATAAGCGGCGGCGGTGACGAAATTGGTCGCACCTGGCCCGAGCGTCGCCATGCACACGCCGGTCTTGCCGGTGTGGCGGCCATAGGTTGCGGCCATGAAGCCCGCACCCTGTTCATGCCGCGTCAGGATCAGCTTGATCGATTTTGAGCGCGACAGGCTGTCGAGCATGTCGAGATTCTCTTCGCCGGGCACGCCGAAGATATATTCGCAGCCCTCCGCTTCCAGACACTCGACAAACAGATCCGACGCCTTGGTCATCTTTATGCCCCCATTTGGCGCGATCTTCCCCGGATCGCTGGCCGGGTCATGCACGATCAGGAAGCGAACGGAAAGCGATTCGCATCGCGTCCGAAACTACTGCTATCAATCGCCAGCGACTCCGGCCAACGGAGCGCGGTCGTGTGCACGAATCAAGAGGGGGATAGGGTATGTCGAAAGGTGATCATGTCGATTTGTCGCGCTTCATCGAGGGGGTGAAGAAGCGCAATCTGGGCCAGCCGGAATTCGTCCAGGCGGTACAGGAAGTTGCCGAGGACATTTTCGATTTCATCGCCGACAAGCCCGATTATCACGATTACCAGATCCTCCGCCGCATCGCCGAACCCGACCGGATCATCTCGTTCCGCGTGTGCTGGGAAGACGACAATCACAACATCCGCGTGCAGCGTGGCTGGCGGGTCCAGAACAACAATTCGATCGGGCCGTATAAGGGCGGCATCCGCTTTCATCCGTCGGTCACCGAAAGCGTGCTGAAGTTCCTGGCGTTCGAGCAGACGTTCAAGAACGCGCTGACCGGCTTGCCGATGGGCGGGGGCAAGGGCGGCGCGAACTTCAATCCGAAGGGCAAGAGCGATCACGAAGTGATGCGCTTTTGCCAGAGCTTCATGACCGAATTGTACCGCCATGTCGGCGCGGACGTTGATGTGCCCGCCGGCGATATCGGCGTCGGTGGGCGCGAGATCGGCTATATGTTCGGTCAGTATAAGCGCATCACCAACCAGTTCACCGGCGTGTTGACCGGCAAGGGGCTGGAATATGGCGGCTCGCTGATCCGGCCCGAAGCGACCGGTTACGGCGCGGTCTATTTCCTCGCCAACATGCTCAAGACCAAGGGGCAGGACCTCAAGGGCAAGACCGCGGTCATTTCCGGATCGGGCAATGTCGCGACGCATGCGGCGGAGAAGGTCACGCAACTCGGCGGAAAGGTCCTGACGCTCAGCGATTCCGGCGGCTTCATTCACGACCCCGACGGTATCTCGCAGGAGAAGATCGACTGGATCAAGGTCCACAAGACCAAGCGGCGCGGGCGGATCGAGGATTATGTCAGCGAGTTCAAAGGCGCGACCTTCACCGCCGGCAAGACCCCGTGGGGCGTGCCTTGCGATGTCGCCTTGCCGTGCGCCACGCAGAACGAATTGCTCGGTGACGATGCGCGAACCTTGGTCGCCAACGGCTGCATCGCGGTGGCCGAAGGCGCCAACATGCCGACCGATCTTGATGGGGTTCACGTCTTCAAGGCCGCGAAAATCCTTTACGCGCCGGGCAAGGCATCGAACGCCGGCGGCGTCGCCGTGTCCGGGCTGGAAATGAGCCAGAATTCGGAACGCCGCTCGTGGAAGGAAGCCGAGCTGCAACAGCTGCTGCTCGACATCATGGAGGGCATTCACGAACGCTGCCTGGCCTATGGCCGGGTGTCCGACGATTATGTCGATTACGTGAAGGGCGCGAACGTCGCCGGCTTCAAGAAAGTCGCCGACGCC
Organism: Sphingomonas antarctica; assembly: GCF_965137005.1. Taxonomy (NCBI): domain Bacteria; kingdom Pseudomonadati; phylum Pseudomonadota; class Alphaproteobacteria; order Sphingomonadales; family Sphingomonadaceae; genus Sphingomonas; species Sphingomonas antarctica. The sequence goes on from NZ_CBCRXM010000030.1 coordinate 5,702, forward strand.
ATGCTGGCTTACGGCGTGGTCTGATCGGGCTACTTTCTATCGGCTGTGGCGGTGGCGTCAGTTAAGGGCGCCGCCGCCATGCCACCATTGCAGACCCGCCGATCCGGTGAAACCGGTCATGCCGTGATCCTCCGCCGCCGATCGGGACAGCAAGGCCGCGACCTGCGCGTGGTCGGAAACCGCCGCGCCCAAGTCGGAGTCCATCGGCGGGGTCAGAATATCGGCTGGCGGCACCGAAGTCAGTAAAAGGTCCGCGAACCCGCCGGTGCTGCCATCGATGCGGCTGAACGTCCCACGGTTGACGACCGCTGATGCCCCGAACGCGTAATCGCCGTTGACCGGGGTTCCCTTCAGATCGATCGACGCGATGCTGAGAGCTGGGCACCCACATCAACACGTCGCTGGCGCTGACGGCGGCGTGGCGAGGGCGTAGTTTCCCTCTCTGCCGGTTTGAGGGCGGCGCTTTCCGGCTGGTGAGGGCCGAACCGGCCTTCGC
>NZ_CBCRXM010000031.1:0-5647 GCF_965137005.1 Sphingomonas antarctica
TGACGATGGCGCTTATCGAAACATAGCGGGATCACTTGGTGATCATAAACGCAATATTCCGGCTTGAACGAACTGTGTAATCACACAGTAAAACGGCTGCCCCATAGATTTGACAGTACCCTCGGCAGGTGTGCCAGCGGCACGAACATCTCGCGCCCGCGCGCCCGGCAGAGCCGGACATGATCCTTCACCACAGTGTATCCGCCGGCAAAGCGATGCTCATCGCGCAGCCGTTCGAAGATCCGCTTGGCCGTATGCCGCTGCTTCACCGGCGCTGTCTGATCCGCTGCCAGGATCGCATCGATCACCGGCATCAGCGGCCCCAGCTTCGGGCTCCTTGCGCGTATATCCCGGCGGCAGCGAGAACCGGCACATCTTGGCCACCGTCTCCCGGTTCAGCCCGAAAACCCGCGCCGCCTCGCGACGGCTGCGACCATCCACGAATACGAAGCGCCGAACGGCGGCATAACTCTCCACGGCAAACATCCCCGGCCGCTCCCAAAAAGAGCAACCTGGGCACCCACATCAACGTGTCGCTGGTGGCGGCGGGGTCGTAACGAGCGCGTGCTGCGCCTCTTTGCCGGCTTGAAGGCGGCGCTTCCCGCTGCTGATGGCCGGAAAGCACGTTCGCCGGGCGCAGCTATCCCATGACTGCACGTCGTTCGTGGAAGATCAGGCGGTCGATGTTGTAGACGAGGTTCGCGAGGGTGATCTTCGTCTCGGCACGGGCGATGCCGATGGCACGGACGAACAGCGCGGAAAGGCCTTGGAACCATAAGTATAGCCCGTTCGCTTTTGGGGCATCCGACTACCCAAAATGGAGAGTGATGGTGAAGAAACTGAGCAAAGGCGTGGTCAAGGTTAAGGGCGAGACACCCAAAAAAGCCCCCGAGCTTCCACCTGCCGCCGACCAACCCACCAGCTATGCCGAGCTACTGGGCCATGGCGGCGAGACGCACCAGATCACCACCGCCGCGCTTACCATGACGACACAGCAGGGCTTGCCCATTGCCGATGGGCAAAACAGCCTCAAGGCCGGCCCACGCGGGCCGATATTGCTCGAGGACTTTATCCTGCGCGAAAAAATCTTTCACTTTGACCATGAGCGCATTCCGGAACGCGTCGTTCATGCGCGCGGCTATGGCGCGCACGGCGTGTTCGAATTGACCGACAGTTTGGCCGACTTCACCACCGCCGACGTGCTGAACACGACGGGTCAGCAAACGGAGGTGTTCGTTCGTTTTTCCACAGTCGCGGGCAACAAGGGTTCGTTCGACCTGGCGCGCGATGTGCGCGGCTTCGCGGTCAAGCTTTACACCCAGCAGGGCAATTGGGACATTGTGGGCAACAATATCCCGGTGTTCTTCATCCAGGATGCAATCAAATTCCCCGACCTTGTTCACGCCGTCAAGGATGAGCCCGACAGGGGCTTTCCGCAGGCTCAGTCAGCGCACGATAATTTCTGGGACTTTGCCAGCCTGAGCCCTGAAGCCTGGCACATGATTATGTGGCAGATGTCCGATCGCACGATCCCGCGCTCCTTCCGCACGATGGAAGGCTTTGGCGTGCACAGCTTTCGTTTGGTCAACGCGGCGGGCAAGTCGACCTTCGTCAAATTTCACTGGAAACCGCGTCAGGGGCTGCAGTCCGTACTGTGGAACGAGGCTGTCAAGATCAATGGCGCCGACCCCGACTTCCATCGCCGCGACATGTGGCAGGCGATCGAGAGCGGAGACTTCCCGCAATGGGAACTGGGCGTCCAATTGTTTGACCAGGAAACCGCCGACAAGCTACCCTTCGACCACCTCGATGCGACCAAGCTGATCCCCGAGGAGGACATTCCGGTCCGCATCGTCGGCACAATGACGCTCAACCGCAACGTCGACAATTTCTTCGCGAACACCGAACAGGTCGCGTTCTGTACGCAGAACATCGTGCCTGGGGTCGATTTCTCGGACGATCCGCTGCTCCACGGGCGCAACTTCTCTTATCTTGACACGCAGCTGAAGCGGCTCGGCAGCCCCAATTTCACGCACTTGCCGATCAATGCCCCTCGTTGCCCCGTGATGAATTTCCAGCAGGACGGGCATATGGCGATGCGCAACCCCGTGGGGCGCGCCAATTACGAGCCCAACAGCTGGGGTGCCGATGGTGGCCCGCGCGAAAACCCTGAAATGGGCTTCAACAGCTTCGCCGCCGAATTGCCTCCGACGACCAAGCAGCGCATCCGCTCCGAAACGTTTGCTGATCATTACAGCCAAGCGCGGCTGTTCTTTACGAGTCAGCTGCCGATTGAGCAGAAGCATATCGGCGATGCCTTGGTATTCGAACTGTCGAAGGTCGAACGGGTCGACATCCGCGCGCGCGCCGTGTCGCACCTACGCAACATCGATGGCGGACTCGCCGCGACGGTCGCGGACGGGCTGGGCATGGCGCTTCCCGATGCGGCCAAGGCAGCCAAACCGACGCAGGACCTGCCTCCGTCGCCAAAGCTCAGCATCCTCGCCAACGGCCCGGGGAGCTTCAAGGGCCGCAGGATGGGTCTGTTCCTCACCGACGGCTCGGATGCTGACCTTTTCTCTGGGCTCACGGAAGCACTCGATGAAGGAGGTGCAACGTGGGAAGTAGTCGCGCCGAAGATTGGCGGAGTGACGCTAAACGACGGAACACAAGTCGCTGCCAAACATAAAATCGATGGTGGGCCGTCAATATTGTTTGACGCGGTAGCCATTTTGCCCTCGGCAGAAGGCGCTGCCATGCTTGCCGGGGACGCGGCGTCGAAGGATTTCGTGTCGGATGCCTTTGGACACTGCAAGTTTATCGGCTACGTCGCCGAGGCCCAGAAGCTGTTTGATGCTGCGCGTATTCCTGCCGAGCTGGACGCTGGATTCGTGCTCTTGGCCACGGCCAGGGACGCGGCCGCGTTCATCCGGACTTGCCGCGACTTGCGGTTCTGGCCACGCGAAGTGGCGGTCGATATGGACGCGGCGTCGCTGGGAAAGTGAACGCTCCAAAGGCAGGATAGGCCCCCCGTGGGTTCAGCCGGGCTAACGAGGCTGTGCTGAACCGCTGGGGTGTTGCATCCGCCGAATCGCAGCTTGGCGGTAGCGCTCAGACGTCGTGCTCCGCGGACTCCTGCGTGCAGCCACGTCAGGTGATTCGGCGTTGGTTGACGCATGGATCCCGTAATTGGAACGGCGCGTGGAGTATAGCCACCAAGGACGCGCCCTCTTTCTCGTCCGAAGGAACAACGCTGGAGCGCTATTCGCGAGTGTTCCGCGGGGTTAAGGTCAACTCCTCCTTTCACCGGCGACACCAGATGTCGACTTGGGCAAACTGGGCAGCGAGTGTGCCAGCAAGTTTCAGGTCTGCTGTGAAGATTCCCAAGACGATCACCCACCAGGCTGAACTGGTCGATGTCACCACACTTATTGCGCAGCTCGTCAAGGACGTGGGTCGCTCAGCGGCAAGCTTGCCGCGCTGCTCGTGCAGCTGCCACCTAAACTCGCCTTTGACGCCCGGGTCGCAGACCGCTTCTTCAAAAGTCTATGCGACATGATCGATGCTGAGATCGTCTGCAAGCCCCGAAACGCCGCGTGGTTCGAAGCCCCGGCAAACGTGGTTCTTCAGCGCCTGCGCGCGGCTCGCGTCGTGGCAGACTCGGCACTCGGGACCGCAGCAGGCTCGCCCGGAGGCTGGCAGGGATTGAACTATTGGCGACTGCACGGATTGCCAGCCATGTATCGCCCGTCCTATCCGGACGAGGCCTGAATGCTTATGCTGAGCGGATGGCAACGGCGATCGAGGCCGGACGTAGCGCGTGGTGCATGTTCGACAATACCGCTGCTCAGAAGCGACGGGAATTGCCCTTTCACTGACCGCAAGTTTTGGAGTGCGGGCTCCGCTCAGGGATAGGACTAGTGGTTCTCGCCTGACGGTTGAGTCCAATTAGGGATTCCCAGTGGCGTGTGGCCGTGCGAGTGAGCGCGGATGCGCAGTGGCATAGTCATCGACCTCACGTCCGCGGACCGAGAGCGTCTTGAGCGGATCGGCAAGGATCGCAACGCCCCTCAGAAGCACGTCTGGCGCGCCGAGATCGTGCTTCTGAGCGCTGACGGGGTCGGCACCAGCGGGATCATGCGCCGGACGGACACGTCCAAGACGTGCGTCTGGCGCTGGCAGGAGCGGTTCATGCAGGAAGGGGTGGAAGGCCTGCTGCGCGACAAGACCGGGCCTGTCCGATATTTTGTGCGCGAGGCCGGTTGTGTTTGTCAGATGACGAACCTTTCGCCGAAGATCACGGCGAACTGGCTCTTCGCTTCACCCCACTCGCGGTGGTCGTTTCCATTCGTCCGCCGCGTGGTTGAGCACGAGGTATAGCAGCTTCATCGCGCCATCGTCACCGGGGAAGTGACCGCGGGTGCGGACGGCACGGCGGATCTTCGAGTTCAGAGCCTCGATGGCGTTCGTGGTGTAGATTATCCGGCGCACGCCCTCGGGGAAGGCGAAGAACGGAATGACCTGGTCCCAGTGTCGCCGCCAGCTTTGCACGATCGCCGGATGTTTTCGGCCCCAATGACCTTCCTCGAACGCCTCCAGCGCTGCCAGGCCGGCCTCGGGCGTCTCGGCGCGATAGACGCTCCGAAGCGCCTGAGCGATCGGCTTGCGGTCCTTCCAGGACGCGAAGCTCATGCTGTTCCGGATCAGATGCACGATGCAGGTCTGAACGATGGTTTCGGGGAAGACCGCGTTGATCGCCTCCGGAAAGCCCTTCAGGCCGTCGACGACCGCGATCAGGATATCGGCAATGCCGCGATTCTTGAGCTCGTTCATGACCCTGAGCCAGAATTTGGCACCTTCGGTCTGCTCGATCCAGATGCCCAGCACCTCCTTCGTGCCGTCGGGTTGGATGCCCAGCGCGATGTACACGGCTTTGTTGCGGACGAAGCCCTCGTCGCGGATCTTCACCCGGATCGCATCGAAGAAGACCAGCGGGTAACAAGTGTCGAGCGGCCGTCCCTGCCATTCGGCGACCGTCTCCAGCACCGCATCGGTGACCGTCGAAATCAGATCCGGCGATACATCGATGCCGTAGAGCTCCTCGAGATGCCCCCGGATCTCGCGCACCGTCATACCGCGCGCGTACATCGAGATGATCTTGTCGTCGAAGTCGGGGAAGCGGCGCTGATATTTGGCGATCAGCTTGGGATCGAACGTCCCGGCCCGATCACGCGGCACTGCCAGCGTGACCTTCGACGTGCCCGTCAGCACCGTCTTCCTCGATGACCCGTTGCGCCGATTGATTGCGCCTGCGGCACCCTCATTCTCTAAATGATCGTCCAGCTCCGCTGACAGCATGCGCTCGGAGAGCGCCTTCCTCAGCTCGTCAAGCAGACCGTCCTTCGCAAACAGATCCTGCGGATCACGCCCCGCCAGCAGTTGGTCCAATGTGTCATTGTCGATTGCCATATCGATGGTCCTTTCCATTCCATCTTATGGCCTCGCGCACAGAATTCCTGACAGTCCCGACAAGACCCGCCCGTCGCGTATCCCTGCTCTAACCCCCGAGGTTGTCGCATGGGTAGCCACCCGAACGCATGAGAAGCCGCCCGGCGAGACGACCCACTGGACGGCCTCGCTGATGGCC
>NZ_CBCRXM010000032.1:0-4926 GCF_965137005.1 Sphingomonas antarctica
TCAGCTCGGGTGCCGAATGGAAATACCGAAACGGACTGGCGGGCTTCGCCCTCGATCTGCGGCTCATCTCAGCCAACTACCAGCACACTGCCCCGCCTGCCACATCCATCTGACAGAACCGAAATGAATATGAAACTGGCGAGTGCATGGATGGCGGGAGCGTTGGCCGTGATGGGCCTCGCGGGCCCGGCATCGGCAACCGTGTACAACCTCTCGCTAACGGGCTCAATCGCCAACGAGACAAGTGGCTCGTTCAACGCAGCTGGCGGTGCGACGCTCGGATATGGCACACTCATACTGGACGGCTTCACGCCTTTCAGCATTGCGAGCGGCGATGGCGTCAACATCGATCTGGCGCTTGACGGCCCGTTCACCGTGCCGCTGTCGGTCGCATCGCCCGGCTATGGACAATTTTTCGGGGTGAATTTGTTTGGTGCCAATAACAGCGGGCCGACTGGCGCATCGAACACCGGTTCGGTGCTGTTCAACGGTCTTATGCCGGCCAATCTCCCCAATCCCCGCGACGGCGGCTGCGGAAATTGCATCAGCTTGTTGCTCTTCCAGCCGGTCGGACCCGAGTTTTCTTTCACCGGGTTGCAAAGCTCCACCAACGTCGATGGTGTCTTCGCGCCGTTCGATCTGACGGGTGCGTCGATCAGTTATCAAGTCACCCTTGGCGCGGCTGTGCCCGAGCCTGCTCCCTGGGCACTGATGATCGGCGGGTTTGGCGTCGTTGGTGGCGCAATGCGGCGCCGGCCTCGCGCCAAGGTCCTTTTCGCGTAGGCCGACAAGCGGGCGATTAAACTCTTCGGATTGAGATTCGCCGGCAATCGCGCCGGCCCATCGTGCGACCCGAGCCGCCTCCGTCGATACGGAGGGGCCGAACTATGGGGCGGTGCTGATCCAGCGCCGCCCCTTTCTTTGAGTCAGAGCAGTTGCTGCCGCTGCGTCGTCCAGATCGGAGAAAGCTCAAATCCGAGCATTATTATGCTGAAGGCTCGCGGGCGCGCCTTCGGCTCGTGAATTTGTCATTCCAGCGATTTATCCGCTTTCCGATAACGTGTCGGCATTGCCGAACCGTAGTATACGTACCGCGTGCAATGATCAGCTCGAACCCCATAAAGGAAAGGCGAAAAATGCGCTTGCAATCGCGCTGCTTCGCATGAAGCGTTGGCGCATGCGTAGCGCCATTTTCTTACTTTTTTTGCTGTTCGGCTCCGCGCCTGCCGCCGCTGAATTTCTCGATTGCAGCAAGCCGGAGATGGTCAAAATCGTCAAGGAACGGCTGCCAAATTTCAAGTGCGCGCAAATCCAGAAGAACGCCCCGGCCGGTCTGCCAGTTCGCTACATCTGGGACGCATCGGACAAGACCTTCGCCCCAAACCTTCCGCCGGTGTACCAGACGATCCAGATCGCTAATGATACGGTCGCCAAGGCCGAGGCGGTTTGGAGCGCGGCGGCGACTCTTCAGATGCACGAGGTTACGTTCGTGCTAGGCTCCACCAACACACCGATCGAGTTTCACGGCAAGCATTTCAAGGGACTGACTATGTCCCCGAGAAACAGCAACGGTAACCAAGATTGTATCGTGTTGCTCGATCTCAATCAGGTCTGGTTGACGAGTGCCGGGATCGATCGCCCACGCGACCTGGCGTTCGTCATTGCTCACGAATTCGCGCACTGCGTCCAACGCTGGAATTACCCGTACGCGTTCGCATCGAAAAACAAGGATTGGTGGCTCGAAGGATTGGCCACGACCCTTGGTCAGGTTGTGGTGCCTGACGCAGCTGAGCCGCACGAGGTTGAACAGGCGTTTGTCGGCAAAATCGGAACGGTGCCTTTCACACAGCTGAGTTACGAGAATGGACTTCTGTTCCAGTGGATGTGGAACAAGAAGCCGGCGTCCGTCTTCGAGTTTATGGTCGGGCTGAACGAAGGCGTGGGCTTGCCAATAGACGCGCAGGCAGCGGAATTCGTAAGCACGGCTGGGGGTGCGCAGGGTATGAGCGATTTCGCGCGCAAGCTCGTGGACAATGGCATACCGAACGGAGCCGGATGGCGTCCTGGCCCCCTAAAGCCGGGATTGCCCATCACAATCAGTGAAGCCGGAAGTTCCGCGCTGCCGGGCGCGCCTTACACCGTCCAGCTCCGCCCGGTTATTTTCAAGTCGGGTCGCTTTGCGGCGACGCTGGAGGCGCCGTCGGCCAATGTCGGGCGTGGCGTAAAGATGGCTGCCAAGACAACATGGGCAAACGATTTTCCTCTGTCAGTTGGCTCGGACGACTGCGACCAAGTTGATCGGTCTCAGGTTGTGGTGATGAAGACCGACAAGTCGGCGACGGCTTCGATAGAGGTCGAGAGGAAATCGAAATGCAAGCAGATAGGCCTGATTTCAAATACGAGCGCTGGAACCTGTCCCGTTGGCACTTGGGATGTCGATAATAACGCGCGTGCGGCGTTGCTGTCGAATTGGCTCGGTCGCGACGGCAAGGTAACGAGCGCGTCTGGTACAATGCGCTTCAATTTTCGACCGGACGGAACTTCGACGATCGACGCGACCGATTTCGCGGCGGACATCGCGGGGGCGGCTGAGCATGGGATGCCGCCGCTAAATGTTCACGTGGCGGTGACAGGAAGTGACGGGGGTAAATTTACGGCGTCGGCAGGATTGCTGAGTTATAAAAACGGCGGCGGCACCCTTAAAGTGAACATTCTGGTGAAGGTCGCTGGGATGTCGTTTCCTGCGCCGAGCACCGAACCGTTCAATGATGGGCAGTGGAAGTATGAGTGCGAGGGCGATGTGCTTCAATTGACATATGTCGGACCCATCGCGGTGCCCCCGAGCCATGTGCCCAAATTTACGTTGCTACGCGCGACCCACTGGTAACGCGATCAAGGTCCTCGGAACACTCTTGCGTCGTGCCGTCGGGCGGTTCGACCCATCGTGCGACGCGCTTATTACGTTTGATTTTTCTCTATCGTCATTAGATCTTTTTGCCAGCAACCAGAAAAGTCGGCGTCGTCATGGGAGCATCGCCATTGACCTGGAATATCCGTCAGGCCGGCAGGGATGATGGCGACAGGCTTGCGCTTATAGGGGCCGCAACATTCTTGGAGACCTTTGCGGGAGTCTTGGACGGGACGGCTGTGGTCGCTCACTGTCGGCGTGAACATACGGAAACGGCCTACACCAAATTGCTCACCGCCGGAGCGCGCGTGGTTAGCTGTGTTGCGGCCGGGCGATGCACCGATTGGCTTCGCGCTCGTCGGGACAGCGCACCTACCTGGCATGGTCGAAGGCGATGTCGAACTGAAGCGGATCTATGCCCTGTCGCGCTTTCACGGCAGCGGTATCGGCACCGCGTTGATGGAGTATGCGGTAAGTGCTGCGACGGAATCTGGCGCCCGGCGTCTCCTGCTGGGGGTTTTCGCGCAAAATCATCGTGCGATCGCTTTCTATCGCAAGAAGGGTTTTGAGCAGCTCGCCACGCGGAAGTTTAATGTTGGCGGGACCGATTACGACGATGTGGTTCTGGCGCGCCAGCTCTGACTGTTCGGTCGTGTGGACGGTGGGTGGGTCGACGAATTCGCCCAAAGGCAAAGTCCGTTTGGTTGGGTATCGCAACAAAACGAGGTATCTCCACCGATGGCGCACATATCACGGTCCTGGGGAAAAAGGCACGTATGTTAGACCATGTCAGCATAGGCGTATCCGACATCGCCCGTTCCATCAGGTTCTATGAGAAGGCGCTCGCCCCGCTCGGCATGACTCGGCTGAAGTCATATGGCGGGACTGAAGATATGCCGGAGCACGTTGGATTTGGCTCCGGTTATAAACCGTATTTCTGGCTCGGTCGGCGCGAGCCGATACGCGGATACGTCCACATAGCGTTGGAAGCGCCAGATCGAGACGCAGTCGATGCGTTTTACCAAGCCGCAATGGCGGCCGGCGGTCGCGACAACGGTCCACCGGGCCCACGTCCACAATATCATGAGCGTTATTACGGAGCGTTCGTCCTCGATCCGGATGGCTGCAATTTGGAAGCAGTTCATCATGGGTTCTGACGCCTTGGTGTAGCCAACTCGCCGATAGCTGGCCTGGGCCGCATAAGGATCACATGCGATGCGCATGGATTACGCTCTCAATCGTTGGTCGCGGACTGTTGAGATCCGCTGCAATGCTGCGACTTAAACGAACAGATTGACGACCTCGGCTTCAGGAAGTGCGGCGTTGACCAGCAATGAGCGGTGACAGCGGGTCGGCTCCCGTTCGAAGCACAGCAAAGCTGTCGGCGTTTCTTCCGCGATCGTCCGCAGTTGTGCAATTTGCGCGAGCGCCTCGGGCAATTCCAGCTGCCCAGCGTAAACCTCGGCGAGTTTCGCATGATTGTTCTTGCGCGCGGCCTCGCGCCCTTCAGGCGGTGTGCCCAGCGCCTTCAGCCCAATATAGTCGATGCCGGCGTCGCGCAGCCCGCCTGCCAAAATGTTCTTGGAAAAGCCTGGCCGCCGGGACAGCGGGACGGCGCGGACGTCGGCCAAGGTTTTGACACCCGCTGCTGACAGCGTTGAGATAAGCTCGGCTTGAGTGACACCTTCATAGCCGATCGTGAAAATGCGCATCTCCACCATATGGGTATCAGGGCCAACGGTTAAACTCTTGCGCGGGCGCAGCGGGTGCTCAAGAGTGGAGAGTGTAATCGATACACGCCACTACATCGTCAGTCTCGGGAACTGCATGATCCGCGCGTGCTCTCGCTTTTCCTAGTGGATTGAACGAGACGGACGAGTCCATGCGGGGATTCCGGTCGTGTCCCAGGTGGTGGTGTAGGTCGCGGTTGGCCATCGGCGATCTTCGGTTAGGTTTGGGTTGCAACATCCAACCAACGGAGATCACCGATGACCGACGATACGATGAACCTGCAGNNG
>NZ_CBCRXM010000033.1:0-2205 GCF_965137005.1 Sphingomonas antarctica
GGCGGTTCATGGTCATTCCCCGGTCAGAATTCGAAGCGCACGGCGACGGAGCCGGTCACACGGTTGTAATCGTACAGATCGATATTGCTGGCGTTGCGCGTGTAGGTGGCGAGCGGGCGCAGCGTGACGCGCGGCGCGACGAGCACGCGAAAGCCCAATGCCGCATCGAACTGCGTGTCGTGGCGCGTCTGCAGGAACAGCGGGTCGGGCGCGCGATAACCGCGATATTCGAGCCCCGCGCTGCCCAGCACGGAGAAGCGTGTGCCGAGTGGTCTTTCGAACCCCATCCGCCCGCCGACAAAGCCGTTCGACGCATTGTCGCCCGCCGCGCGGCGGGTGTCCTCCAGACCGCTGCTCACCGCGACGAACGTCGTCTTGCCGGTGTAGCTGGCGGTCGCGGTGTAGCGGTCGGCGTCGCGCAACGGATCGGTGCGGTAATCGAGGCGCGAATATTGCACCCCGAAAGACAGCGCCTGTCCGCCCGCCGTGCGGTGAGTGTATTGGCCGATGGCGCTGTACGCCTGACGATAACTGTCGCGGTTGAGCCAGAATTGCTGGGCCTGCCCGCTCAGCGACACGACGTCGCGATTGGCGCGCGTGAAGCCGACCCCCGCCGTCCCGGTCAGCGTCCCCTGATCGAACGTGCGGCTGCCATAATTGTCGCGGTACGAACCGAGCAGCGAGGCGAACAGCCGCGTCTGGCGCGACACGCCGCTGGCGACGCTCAACCCGCCTTCGAAATTGCCGAACGCTTCGTCGATTCGCGTCGCGGTGCCCGACAATGCGGCGGGGCCGAGCGAGGCGAACAGCGGCAGCGTGATCGACGTCAGCCCGGTCGCGGTGTTGATGTTGCTGTCATAGCCGCTGCTGGCTTCGGCATAGCCCGACAGGCTGGTGCCTCCGGCGCGTTGTTCGCGCCGGAGGCCCCCCACCAACTGATTGAAGCGTTGCCGCACCGGATCGGGCAGGCTGGGATCCTCGACCACCGTCGAAAACTCGCGCTCGGCGGTGTCGACATCGCCGGTGAGCGCATAGACTCGCGCGAGTTCGGCGCGCGCCGGGGCATTTTTGGGTTGGACTGCGAGAACGCGCTGGAGCGCGATGATCGCCTCCGCGCGGTGCCCGCTGTCCTCGGCGGCGAGGCCCAATGCGTAATCGAAATCGGGATCGCCCGCGCGTGTCGCGGCGAGCGGCGCGAGCAGGGCATAAGCCTCGCCAGCGCGACCCTGTTGCGCCAGCGCCAGGGCTTGCTGCACCGGGGCATCGGCAGTGGCATAGGCCGGACCCGCGATCACCGCGGCGGCCAGCGTCAGCCAGCGCCAATTAACCCGCACCCGCGAAATATCGCTCCGCGATTCTGCCACACAGACCCCCTTTGTTGTTGCAGCTCTTGAGCCATCCATCACAGTCAAGGGAGCCCCATTTGGGGTATGCGCGAATAGTATCGCGTTGATTTTACGTCCCGAAGCGGGACTGCGGCCAGCGCGGCGCGTTCGGCAGCGCAGCGCTATGTCGATGACGGAAGGGCCGCAAATCTGGTTAGCGTTGATCGCCGAGCCTGGGACATGGCGCGCTTTGGACCGCGATGCGGCGGCGCCCGGCGAAGTCGTCAGCTTCATAGCCTACGGTGCTGCAAAGCTGTCTGTCCGGTAACGGCCCAAAAGCAGTCGTCGCGCGGTTGCTTTCGTCAAACTTCCGCAACTGGGCCGGTTGCAGCCGTTCCGCTTTTGGCGGGCGAAATGCGGAAAGCCGCCGGTCGGCAACCGCCCCAATAGCAGACGGTCACCGAAGGTAGGGCGTATCCGAGAGCTGCCGGTTAGCTAAAGACCCGATGGCGGACTTTGATGCGCCAGACAGAGGGGCCGCGGTATTCCCGCGACCCCACCTGTTGCTATTAATCGATCGCTTATGCCGTGACGAATTTTGTCGCGCGACGGCGGCGCGATTCGAAGCCGACCAAACCAAAACCGGAGATTATCAATGCCCATGCGGCAGGCTCGGGGACGCCGTTGGACACCAGCGATGAGTTGGCGGTGACATATTCGGACGAACCAAACGCGCCAAAGGTATTCACTCGATAACGCGCATTGTTGCTCTGTTGAAAGAAGCGGACGTCAATACCGGACTGGGTGAAAAATCGCGTGCCGCTCCCATCGAGAAATCCAGCCGCATCGGTAAAGTAATTGCCGTAGCTACCAGTCGGTG
>NZ_CBCRXM010000034.1:0-1978 GCF_965137005.1 Sphingomonas antarctica
TGTCGCAAATGAGCGATGATCCCATCGTCACGTTGTCATCCATGGCAGCATGATCAACCCGGCCAAGCCGGAGATCCAAGCGGCGAGACCGCGAACCTACACCACGCTGTGGGACACGATCGTACTTGGGGTGGTAAACGCTCCAATGACCAACTCCTCCTGTGGCCACTGCGCTGCCGAGTTTTAGTGCCAACCTTTTTTCGGTCCGCCGGCCTTGAAAAGCGGCCAGTCCGCTAACAACCCAAGGCAGACGTTGCGGCCTAACTGGGGCGCATCCAAAAGCCGACAGGCAGCAACCGCCCAATTGCGGATGCTGGCAATGTCCGGGGAACCGCCGATAGCAGTCATGGCAAGCCAAGCGCCGGATTTGACACCCTCGTTGAGTAAAGGCAGGCAGATCAAGCGCTTCATACCGGCCTCCGGGATCAGACCAGCGTAAGTGGGGCCGCATGGATGGTAAACTTGAGAGCAATCGCCCGTCATCGTCGATCGACGGGGGCGCGGCTGTGCGTATCTATCGGCCGCAGCCGCGATTGCAAAGTTACATAACGTTCTTCTACGTTGTTGAGGCTTCAGCGGGGCTGACCGACTTCCTGTATCCTGAATGGGGCAACATACGTTTCGCAGTTGCTGGCGAATGGCATGTAGATATCCCGGGCTTCGAGAATTCGGCCTCACAAACTGCCGCATTGTTTGGACCGACCGACCGGCACGGTAAGATCGTCACGAGCGGTGGAAAGACCATCGGGTTCGGACTGACTCCGCTCGGCTGGCACCGATTAATATCGGGCAACGCGAGCCAGATGGCAAACCGCGTAGAGCCGCTCGGGAACCGACTGGGCATTGAGGGCGAAACACTCCGCGCGCAGCTGATGCTCGATGAAACAGATGAAGTCAGTCTCGTGCGCCTTGAGCAAGTGATCCTCCACCTGCTAGACCGCAAACCGCCGATCAGTTGCACTGTACTCGCGGCGGATCGCGCACTTCGTATGCGTCCCACAGAAGTCGGCGAATTCGCACGAGCCGCAAATGTCTCAGCGCGGACGCTTAACCGCCTGTGCCTCAATACATTCGGTTTTGCACCGAAACGCCTCATGCGGCTGCAGCGCTTTCTGGACACCTTAGGGCGAGTCAGAACAGCCGTCGGCGAAGCGCTCGGAGATGCCATAGACAGCGCATATTACGACCAGTCTCACTTCTACCGGGATTTTCGCGATTTCATGGCAATGACCCCAAGAGCGTACTTCCGCGCGCCCCGGCAACTCATGGCCGCCGCCGCCGACGCCCAAATTCGTGCAGGCGTGACGCTGTCCTTCCGCCTGCCGCCACAGACCATCGCGTGAAAATTTGAAACGAACGCCGCGACTTAGTCTGAGACGCTGGCGACTGTCCCTGTTTGGCACGACGCGGAGGAAAACAGCCGAATAATTGGCGTGTTCTTACAATAAGTTGGACCACTGCGGCCTTAGCGACCTCGACCAAGGCGCACCCCAGATCGAGTGCACCTTCACCAGCTTACGACCAATGTCCGCGATCGCGGCGAACTACCATTGGCGTTTTCGCTGGGTTGAAATTGGTTCGATCATGTGGAGGCGAGACATTGTTGAATGTAAAATCGTTGAGCGTAAGTGCTGCATTCGTGATTGCCGTTCTCGGTGCGGCTGTTCCGGTATGTGCCGCGCAAATCATTCTCACGCCATCATCCGTCGTTGGCGATACGGGGTCCTACACGTTCGGGAGCGCTGGGACGACCCACCCGGGCGGTCAACCAGCCGGACGCATCTTCGATCAACAGACCGGCCCGATCGCGACGGAAGCCTATACGGTGGGATATTGGGTCAACGGCGACAACGGCCCCGTGACGTGACCCCCGTTTCTTCATCCAGTTGGAACTAGAGACCGGCCCCTCGAAGGGACGGACAGATGAAGCGGAAGCATTTCACGGAAGAGCAGATCATTGGCATCCTGAAGGAGGCCG
>NZ_CBCRXM010000035.1:0-1621 GCF_965137005.1 Sphingomonas antarctica
TGTCGCAAATGAGCGATGATCCCATCGTCACGTTGTCATCCATGGCAGCATGATCAACCCGGCCAAGCCGGAGATCCAAGCGGCGAGACCGCGAACCTACACCACGCTGTGGGACACGATCCGCCTGAACCCGAGCAGCGGCGGATTCCCGCAGGCCGAGCCTGTGCCGCCGCTGCTGATTTCGTCGTATTTGGTATCCGCGAAACACTCGGCTCCACTGTGTCGTACTACACTGGCAGTTGGGCCAAAGAGGTGATCAGAGTGAGCGCGCCAGGACAACATCATCATAGTCGATCCCGCCGACATTGAACTTTCGCGTTGCGACCGGAGCGAAGCCATTTTTGCCGTAGAAGGCGATCGCGCGGTGATTTTCGGCGTAGACCCCAAGTAACAGACGATTAGCGCCAGCGTCCCGCGCGGCATCAATCGCATGCTCCATCAGCGCGCCACCCACACCGCTGCCGTGAACGCGCGACAGTGCGTAGATCCGCTTCAACTCGACATCGCCGTCGACCATGCCCGGTAGGTCGGCGGGCGCCGTGAGGGCAAAGCCAACTGGTGCGTCGCCCGGTTGCAAAAGGGCGAGCCACGCGCGCGCTCCGCTGCCGATCAGTTTGGCATAGGCATCTTCAGTATGCTCGAGCCGACAATGTGCAACGATAGCTGTCCCGCCCAATACCCCTGCGAATGTTTCCAGAAAAGTAGCCGCGCCGATGAGGGCGAGCTGGTCGCAATCGTCCTCGCGCGCCTGACGGATGGTCCAGTTCAACGGCGGATTCTCCTTTGGCGATGCCAACTTCTTGAGCCAGCAGGCTGGATTTATCGAGGAGGTGGGCGGAGAACTAGCGAATGTTTTCGAACGTAGTGCACGCCCAAGCCGCTTAACGACGGATCAGCTATTGGGGGAAATTAGAAAGGACGACGAGATTATGACGGTCCGGTTCAGAAATTTGATGTCAGGCGCGATGCTGGTGGCATCAGTCCCAGCCCCCGCGCGAGCTGCGCCGTCGCGCGATCCTCATACCGCCGCGGCGGTCCTCGCCGCCGACCAAGGCTGGACGGACGCCGAGATCAGGGGAGACGCCGCGTTTGTCGACGCGCTGTTGCTTCCAGAATACCAATCGATCGGTACGGCCGGGAAAATCACCAACAAAGCGGCGATCGTGGCAGGCTCGCGCGCACTCGGATTTTGGCAAAATGGTCGCCGATTATAAGGCCACGCACCCCACGCGAGGCGACGTAATGCTGACCGGCGACACCGCGATCGTCACATGGGTATCGCTTGTCCCCGGAAAGGGCGAGCCGATCGCATCCTGTGACGTGTTCGTTTATCGCGATGGCCACTGGCGCGCCCTCTATTCGCAGCACTCGACAGCGGAGATTTAATAATCGCTGGCAGCCCTTCTGCTCGGGGTTAAATCATCTTTGATTGGTGCGATTACCGCAAAGACTGGGTCGGCGCAGCCGCAGACCGCGCCGACTTGCTATCACGGGTACTGTCAAATCTATGGGGCAGCCGTTTTACTGTGTGATTACACAGTTCGTTCAAGCCGGAATATTGCGTTTATGATCACCAAGTGATCCCGCTATGTTTCGATAAGCGCCATCGTCAGGCCAGATT
>NZ_CBCRXM010000036.1:0-1496 GCF_965137005.1 Sphingomonas antarctica
GGCGTGTCGCGATGGCCGGGATAGAGGCGATGCTTGGCTTGCTGTTGCGGATAATGGGTGAAGCCATCGCGGATAACGAGTGCACCGCTTTCCACCCTCAGCGACACGCCATGACCGCATAGGATTAGTGGCGTTTCGTTGCGTTCGCGCCGTCGTCTTTTCGGGACGGCGCTATCGTTTTCGGCCTGCCATTTTTGCGAGCGAATTGCCCAATTGGAATTATCGGGAATTGCTAAATTGGCGTCGTAAAACATAGGTCGGAATTAGCGGAAATTGGCGGCATTGTCTCAACAATTGAGGATTAATTCCGGAGCATCGATGCGCTTTTTTATGAGGGCGGTAAATCCGGAAACAGCGAAATTGCCGACCGTAATCTGAGGGCCAATTGCGCTTATGACGGTCCGGAACGGATTTAGCATTTCGGCAAAAGACCCGAACTGCGTCCAGTCGAATTCCGGCCTCAATATGCGGGTCAGTTTTTTCCATTCCAAACGCGCAACGCGGAAATCTCGTTCGCTGGAATTGCTTAATGCCGTCTCACCGGCATCATCAACTTCCTCAGCATCGCCAAACAAGCCGCCAACCGATGCAACAAGTGACAGTGAAAGTCTTTCGGTCGGTATGCTGTCCATTGGAGCAGCTAATTTCGACAATGCGCTACCTATCATCAGGGTATATTTATCGATTTGCGCTGCATCGCCTAAAACGAATTTGAGTGCCCAAGCGTAAAACTCTCGCGATTGTTCAAATACGGTGCCGCGAAATCGATTATCCAACGGCCCGCCTTGACGCCGCAATGCACGCTGTCGCGTTCCGGACAAGTCGCTGTAATTATCAAATTGGGTATCAGATGTGACCGCCTTGCGTATCAATGCAGCGCTGCGGCGCAATTCACTTAAGGCAGCCTCGCGCACTCGATTGAATTCGCCGTGCCCCCATTCGAGATAGGCTTGCACGATAAAGGCCGTTTCCCTTTTTACCCCTAACTTTCGGAGTTCGGCCAGTCGCGTAGCGCGACGTAGCGACCGAGCGTCGCGGGTCCAATCGCCCCTCTTTTGATCCTTGATCGTCGCTTTTGGCAGCAAATCCCAAAGCACCCACTGACGAATGACGTTCGGCGTAACCGCGTTCGATCCGGTCAACCCAAGCGCATCGTTCAATTGTTCGGCAAGATCGGCGTTCGTCATAGTGTCCGCATAAGACAACAGCGACCGATGCGTCTCGTTTGATGAAAATGGAATCGATCTATCGAGTCAGTCCCGTTCCCGGCTTCAACGGAGATCGGGATGCGGCGGACACGAATTTACAAGGATGAATACGCCCGCCGCATCGCAAACGCGACGGCTAAGGGACTCAGCCGTTCACAAGCTCGCGGTGACCTGACCCCCTGATTTTCCTCCAGATGCGATTAGAGTCCGGCCTGATGGAAGGACGGATTGATGAAGCGGATACGGTTTACGGAAGAGCAGATTGTCGGGGTGCTGCGGGAGGCTGAG
>NZ_CBCRXM010000037.1:0-1406 GCF_965137005.1 Sphingomonas antarctica
TCGAACAGATGGGGTGGTTGCCGCCCTCCCCAGACGGCATCGCAATGTGCCAAAGTGTGGTGTTTACAGCTACTCAGCGGAAAGGACGGCAACCGTGACGAAGGATATTATGATTGGGGTAGATCTGGCAAAGAATGTTTTCCAGCTACATGCAGCCTCGATGACGGGGCAGCCGAAGTTCCGCAAGAAGCTGTCGCGGCAGAGTTTTGGCAAGTTCATGGCCGAGCAGGCTCCAGCGGTGGTCGTGATGGAAGCCTGTGGCAGCGCGCATTACTGGGCTCGCGAGATGATCAGGCTTGGCCATGAGGTGAAGCTGATTGCGCCGCATTATGTGAAGCCATTTGTGAAGCGACAGAAGAACGATGCGGCCGATGCCGAGGCGATCGTGATCGCTGCCCAGCGGCCTGAAATGCGCTTCGTCGCGCCGAAGTCCACAGAGCAACAAAGCCGAGCTAATTTGTTTCGAGCTCGGGAGCGGCTCGTCCATCAGCGCACCGAACTGGTCAACGCACTCAGGGCCTGCCTCTACGAATACGGCCATGTTGTTCCCCAAGGGATGCGTCAGATCAAACGGATCGAAGAGATTGTAGAGACGCCGAACAGCGATTTGCCCGATTTGACGCGCGAGGAATGTCGCGACCTGCTGGAACAGATTGAAGAGAAAACGGTACGCATTGACGGCCGAACCAAGAAGATCAGGGTGCTGGCGGGTGAAGCCGACACGGCGCGGCGATTGCAGACAATGCCCGGGGTTGGCCCATTGACCGCCTTGGCAGTCGAAGCATTTGCCCCGCCAATGGCGAGTTTCCGGTGCGGCCGCGATTTTGCGGCCTGGCTCGGTCTCGTTCCACGCCAATTCTCCTCAGGAGGCAAAGAGCGCCTCGGACGTATCTCGAAGGCCGGGCAGGCTGATATCCGCAGACTGCTGATTATCGGCGCGATGTCGCGCCTGAACTGGATTGGACGCAGATCGATACCGGAAGGTTCGTGGCTGGCTGGCATGGCTGCGCGAAAGCCGAGGCTGCTCGTGGCCATCGCTTTGGCCAACAAGATGGCGCGGACGATCTGGGCGATGTTGACGAAGAATGAGGATTATCGAGTTCCGGCGCAGGCGGCAGCAGTTGCATGATGATGCAGCAAAATCAGCCTGACGTCGGATGAAGGGGGTGTGAGAAGGCGACGACCCGAATGGGCAAAATGATCGAACAGATCTGGATCAGGAAAACCAGCGATCTGCTTGGAGCGACTGAGCTCGACGAACAGATTTGGACCTGATCCGCAGATCACCATACCGGCCAGCGACTTTTCATAATGTCGCATTCACAGGCCTTACAGAAGACCGCACTCGATCACGCGCGCATTGGATCAGAAACCTCTTGCACACCGGGCGGCAACCACAGAAGCAG
>NZ_CBCRXM010000038.1:0-1398 GCF_965137005.1 Sphingomonas antarctica
CACAGCAGCTGAGGCACAGCTTACCCAGCTATTTCAGCGCACATCACCTCGCGCGCCGCTTTGGTCGCTGCCTCTGTCGCAGAATCCACATCAGGGTACTCAGTGCCTGTTTCGTCGCGCGAAACGTTCCCGCATTCGTCGAGATGGAGATGAAATATTGGCATCGGCATCCTCGTATTAGGTCGAGTCATCAGCTCGCGGATCTGTCGCCAACAAGCCTCGCTACGTGACAGCGAACGTTCGACACAGCCCTTGGATCCACTTCGTTACGAACATGGAACCACAATTCATTTCAAGTATTTTATTCGCGTGGGAACACCTGAGATCTACGGGGTCAGACCAGCAATCATGCAGCTGCCGGCGCGGTTCAACACGCTTGCACCGTCCGTGCGTGAAGCGCTGACGGGAGATCTAGTTGAAGTTCGCGGTCTCTCTCGGCGGGCGCTGGTCACTGATCGGTCGATGTTATCCAATGACGTAATTCTGATCCTCGATGGTTGGGCCTTCAGCTACATAGCTTTCGCGAGCGGCGCGCGGCAGATCACCGCCATTCACCTCCCCGGGGACCTGTTGTTCCCGCGCGCCGCCGGCAGTGGAGATAGTGAGTATGGGACCTGTGCTGTTTCAAACCTGTTG
Organism: Sphingomonas antarctica; assembly: GCF_965137005.1. NCBI lineage: Bacteria > Pseudomonadati > Pseudomonadota > Alphaproteobacteria > Sphingomonadales > Sphingomonadaceae > Sphingomonas > Sphingomonas antarctica. The sequence continues at coordinate 637 of NZ_CBCRXM010000038.1, forward strand.
ATTGGCACTTTGCCAGACGCGCTGGTCGGAGCAGGAACCGCCCTTGAGAATATCGTGCAAGATGCGAGAGTGCAAAATGCGGCAATTCTCGAAGCTTGGCTTGCCAACATGGGTCGCCGCGATGCCTATGCCAGGACGGCGCATCTCCTGTGTGAGATGCACACGCGTGCCATTCTTGCGGGCCTCACAGCAAATGCGACGTTCCAAATGCCGCTGTTTCAGGAAGATTTGGGCGACATATTGGGCCTCACTCCGGTGCACATTAACCGCATGATGAGGCGACTGCGCGAAGGCCAAGTTGCAAAGGTTGGTTTCGGTAGGGTCGATATCTTGAATCTCGAAAACCTCATGGCAATTGGAAGCTTCGACGATCATTATTTACATCCTGCGGGCGGTCAGGAACGCGGGTGCTGTCAGACCAATGGGGCAGCTGCTAGCCGCTGCGTATGAGCCGTCGATCGAGAGCTACACCACATAGTCGGTTTCGCCGGTTCAACTTCTCGCCGGAGATCATCCGGCTGGTAGTGCTGATGTGCGTCCGTTTTCCGCTGTCGCTCAGGAAGGTGCTGTCAAATCTACGGGGCAGATGCCAAAAACTGGTATCTCAACCATCTGATTGCTCAAAAAAATCTGGCCTGACGATGGCGCTTATCGAAACATAGCGGGATCACTTGGTGATCATAAACGCAATATTCCGGCTTGAACGAACTGTGTAATCACACAGTAAAACGGCTGCCCCATAGATTTGACAGTACCCGTGAT
>NZ_CBCRXM010000039.1:0-1361 GCF_965137005.1 Sphingomonas antarctica
GGTCGTGTCCCAGGTGGTGGTGTAGGTCGCGGTTGGCCATCGGCGATCTTCGGTTAGGTTTGGGTTGCAACATCCAACCAACGGAGATCACCGATGACCGACGATACGATGAACCTGCAGGCGCTTGTGGGAAAGAGCGCTGACGCTGACTTTTTGCGCGAGATGATCGGCTTTGCCGCGCAGCGGCTGATGGCCCTCGAGGTGGGCGGCCTGACGGGCGCTGGCTATGGAGAGAAGAGCGACGAGCGGCTCGCCCAGCGCAACGGTTACCGGGAGCGCGACTGGGAGACCCGTGCCGGCACTGTCGAACTGCGCATCCCCAAGCTCAGGAAAGGCAGCTACTTCCCCGGCTTTCTTGAGCCCCGACGCCTTGCCGAAAAGGCGCTGACCGCCGTCGTGCAGGAGGCGTATATCCAAGGAATCTCGACGCGGTCGGTCGATGATCTCGTCAAAGCGATGGGAATGAGCGGCATCTCGAAAAGCCAGGTCAGCCGGCTGTGCGAAGAGATCGATGTCCGCGTGAAGGCGTTCCTCGGTCGCCCGATCGAGGGCGACTGGCCGTACGTGTGGATCGACGCCACTTACCTCAAGGTCCGCCAGAACGGCCGCATCGTCTCGGTCGCGGTCACCATCGCGGTCGGCGTGAACAGCGATGGTCGCCGCGAGGTGCTTGGCATGGCGATCGGCGCGTCGGAGGCCGAGACCTTCTGGACCGATTTCCTGCGCAGCCTCGCACGCCGCGGCTTGCGCGGCGTGAAGCTCATCATCTCGGATGCCCATGAGGGCATCAAGGCTTCCGTCTCCCGCGTCTTCAGCGCCGCATGGCAACGCTGCCGCGTCCACTTCTCCCGCAATGCCCAGGCACACGCCGGCAAAAGCGGTCGCCGCGTCGTCTCGGCCTTCATTGGTACCGCATTCGCCCAGGAGACGCCCGAGGCCGCCAGCGTCCAGTGGCGCAAGGTGGCCGACCAGCTCAGGCCCAAGGTGCCCAGGCTGGCAACCCTCATGGATACCGCCGAGGAGGACGTGCTCGCGTATATGAACTTCCCTGCGCTGCATCGCACCAAGCTGCACAGCACCAATCCGATCGAGCGCCTAAATGGCGAGATCAAGCGGCGAACCAATGTCGTCGGCATCTTTCCCAACGAGGACGCCATCACCCGCCTCGTCGGCGCCATCCTGGCCGAACAGAACGACGAATGGGCCGTCCAGCGCGCCCGATACATGACACTGGAAAGTGTGTCGCAAATGAGCGATGATCCCATCGTCACGTTGTCATCCATGGCAGCATGATCAACCCGGCCAAGCCGGAGATCCAAGCGGCGAGACCGCGAACCTACACCACGCTGTGGGACACGATC
>NZ_CBCRXM010000040.1:0-1291 GCF_965137005.1 Sphingomonas antarctica
AAGCTGGGCACCCCCAATAACCCTGGCATGATCCGGCCGGAGGTGATTCACTGCGCTTGGCAGGGAGGCGGCAGATGCGTCAGACGGGTTTATTCGGGCTATCGGATCAACTAAAGCGGTTGTCGGACTGCGGCGACCCGCTGGAGACGATGAGCCAGGTGGTGGAGTTCGAGGTGTTCCGCCCCGCGCTGGAGAAGGCGCTGGCTTACGGCGACGGCGCGAAGGGCGGTCGGCCCCCCTATGATCCGGTGGCGATGTTCAAGGTGCTGATCCTGGCGGCGCAGAACACGGTGAGCGACGCGAGGATGGAGTTCCTGATCCGCGATCGGCTGAGCTGGCTGCGGTTCCTGGGCTTCGACCTGGGCGCGGTCACTCCCGACGAGAACACGATCCGGTTGTTCCGCGAGAAGCTGACCCGCGCCGACGCGATCGATGCGCTGTTCGTGGCCTTTGACCGGCAGCTGCGGGACCGCGGCTATCTGCCGATGGGAGGCCAGATCGTTGACGCGACGCTGGTGGCGGCACCCAAGCAGCGCAACACTGCGGCCGAGAAGGAGGCGATCAAGGCGGGCAAGAGCGCGGCCGAGATCTGGCCGGACCAGCCAGCGAAGGCCGCGCAGAAGGATGTCGATGCGCGCTGGACGCTGAAGTTCGCCAAGGGTCGGCCGCTGCCCGGCGGAAGGCCTGGGATCGACATCGCCATCCCGAGCTTCGGCTATAAGAGCAGCATCGCGATCTGCCGCCGCTACGGCTTCATTCGCAAGGCCAAGGTCACCGATGGTGCCCGCTTCGACGGCCGCATGTTGCGCGACGTGGTGACCAACGACAACACCGCTTCCGACGTCTGGGCGGACACCGCCTATCGCAGCCGATCCAACGAGGCCTGGCTGAAGTCGATCGCCCGGGTCAGCCGCATCCATCGCAAGAAGCCCAAGGGCAAGCCGATGCCGGCACGGACCGCGCGCGCCAACGCCGCCAGATCAACCGTCCGTGCCCGCGTCGAGCATGTGTTCGCCCGCCAGAAGAACCAGATGGCGCTGTTCATCCGCACCATCGGCATCGCGCGCGCCGAAACCAAGATCACGCTCGCCAACCTCGCCTACAACATCGACCGCCTGATCTTCCATGAACGGCGTGCCGCCACGGGATAGCTGCGCCCGGCGAAGGCCGGTTCGGCCCTCACCAGCCGGAAAGCGCCGCCCTCAAACCGGCAGAGAGGGAAACTACGCCCTCGCCACGCCGCCGTCAGCGCCAGCGACGTGTTGATGTGGGTGCCCAGCTTTGTCGGCTG
>NZ_CBCRXM010000041.1:0-1269 GCF_965137005.1 Sphingomonas antarctica
TGATCTGCCCCCCGCTGAGTGGCCCAGAGACTATGATAGTCTGGACCACGAAAGGGACGACGAATGCCGAGCAAGAAGCACAAGCCGGAAGAGATTATCGGGAAGCTGCGTGAAGTTGAGATTGTGCTGGCACAGGGGTCATCGACTGCGGAAGCATGTCGGCGGATCGCGGTCAGCGAGCAGACATATTATCGCTGGCGCAAGGAGTATGGCGGTCTGAAGACTGACCAGGCCCGGCGGATGAAGGATCTGGAGAAGGAGAACCTTCGGCTTCGAAGGGCGATCTCTGACCTGACGCTGGACAAGCTGATTTTGCAGGAGGCAGCCCGGGGAAACTTCTGAGCCCCGCGCGGCGACGGCGCTGTATCGATCATGTGCGACGCGAGCTCTCGGTGTCCGAACGACGGATCTGCCGGGTGCTGGGCCAGCATCGATCGACGCAGCGCAAGGTGCCGCGCGGGGCGGATGACGAACAGGCGCTATCGGAAGACATCATCGCGCTGGCGAAACAATATGGTCGCTACGGCTATCGCCGGGTGACGGCCTTGCTGTGCCATGCGGGTTGGACGGTGAACCATAAACGGGTCGAGCGGATCTGGCGGCGCGAAGGGCTAAAGGTGCCGCAGAAGCAACCGAAACGTGGGCGGCTGTGGTTGAACGACGGCTCGTGCATCCGGCTGAGGCCGGAATATCCGGGGCATGTATGGGCGTACGACTTCGTCGAAGGCCGCACGCATGATGGTCGCAAGTTCCGCATCCTGACCATCATCGACGAGGCCAGCCGGGAATGTCTGGCGCTGGTTGTCGCTCGTCAGCTCAAACATGAAGATGTGCTCGCCGCACTGGCGGACCTGTTCATCACACGAGGCCCGCCGGCACATATCCGGTCGGACAATGGCGCCGAATTTATTGCCAATGCCGTGCAGCAATGGCTCGGCCAGATCGGCGTAAAGACGCTCTACATCGCACCGGGATCACCATGGGAGAATGGCTATAATGAGAGCTTCAACGGGTCGCTGCGCGACGAACTGCTCAACGGCGAGATCTTCTACAGCCTCGCCGAGGCAAAGGTGCTGATCGAAGCCTGGCGGCGACATTACAACACCGTCCGTCCGCACAGCAGCCTGGGCTACCGACCGCCGGCCCCGGAAACGGCTTCACCGCCATATCCGGCCTCCGGTTCCGCTTCGCTCCACCTCCGCCCGGATATGGCGGCGGCGAGCATAATCCACTAACAATCAACCCGGTCCACTCGCCGGGGGCAGGTCA
>NZ_CBCRXM010000042.1:0-1269 GCF_965137005.1 Sphingomonas antarctica
TGACCTGACCCCCAACCTTCATCCGGTTACGATTAGAGTCTCGGCGTTGTTGTTGCGCATGAGCGCGGGTTGAGCAATGGCCTGCGCAGCGGAGCCCGTAGGGCGTAGCGAAGCAGGCCATTGCTTATATAGTTCAGCGGCGAACGCCGCCGGAGTGGCGTATCCAAGCGAGGAGTGGGGCCTGCCGGTGTTATAATCATCGGCCCATGCGGCGATCTTTTCGCGAGCGTGCCCCATGCTCATGAACAGCGTCTCGTTGAGCAGTTCATCGCGCATCCGTCCATTGAAGCTCTCGACGAACGCGTTCTGCGTCGGCTTGCCCGGCGCCGTATAATGCCACTCGATCCCGACCTCGCCGCACCAGGCCAGCACTGCGTTCGAGGTCAGCTCGGTGCCGTTATCGCTGACGATCATGCCCGGCTTGCCGAGCTGGGCGATTAGTTCGGTCAGCTCGCGGACGACCCGCTTGCCCGAGATCGACGTATCCGGCACCGCACGCAGGCACTCGCGGGTCACATCATCGACGATGTTGAGCACCCGGAACCGACGGCCCGTGGCGAGCTGGTCATGCACGAAATCGAGGCTCCAGCATTGGTTCGGCAAGGCAAGTACAGGTGGCCGCGTGCGGCTGCCAACAGCCCGTTTGCGCCCTTTGCGGCGGCGCACTGTCAGGCCTTCTTCCCGATACAGCCGCTGGGTCTTCTTGCGGTTGATGACCACCCCGTCGCGCCGCAACAGGATATGCAAACGGCGATAGCCGAACCGCCGACGCTGATGTGCAAGTTCGCGCAGCTTCTCACGAAGCTCGCCATCGTCGCCGCGCCGCGACTGGTAGCGAATGACCGTCCGATCCGCCGCAATGACCCTGCACGCCCGCCGCTCGCTGACATCAAGCAGGGCCTGAAGATGTGCGACCGCTTCCCGCTTGGCGGCAGGCGTTACCATTTTTTTGAAAGCAGGTCCTTCAGACCCGCGTTGTCCAGCATCGCGTCCGCCAGCAACCGCTTGAGGCGTCCGTTCTCGTCCTCCAGCGCCCGCAGGCGCTTCGCTTCCGACACCTCCAGGCCGCCGTACTTGGCCTTCCAGTTGTACAGCGTCGCCTCCGACACGCCGTGCTTGCGCGCCAGATCGGACGTCTTCGCACCTGCCTCAGCCTCCCGCAGCACCCCGACAATCTGCTCTTCCGTAAACCGTATCCGCTTCATCAATCCGTCCTTCCATCAGGCCGGACTCTAATCGCATCTGGAGGAAAATCAGGGGGTCAGGTCA
>NZ_CBCRXM010000043.1:0-1248 GCF_965137005.1 Sphingomonas antarctica
TGACGTGACCCCCGTTTCTTCATCCAGTTGGAACTAGAGACCGGCCCCTCGAAGGGACGGACAGATGAAGCGGAAGCATTTCACGGAAGAGCAGATCATTGGCATCCTGAAGGAGGCCGAGGCGGGCGCGGTGGTGACGGAGCTGTGCCGCAAGCACGGCATGTCGAGCGCCACCTACTATGCGTGGAAGGCCAAGTATGGCGGGCTGGAGGTATCTGACGCGAAGCGGCTGCGGGCGCTCGAGGAGGAGAACGGCAGGCTCAAGCGGCTGCTGGCGGAGACGATGCTGGACAACGCGGGTCTGAAGGATCTGCTGTCAAAAAAATGGTAGCGCCCGCCGCGAAGCGGCAAGCGGTCGCGCATCTCCAGTCGACGTTGGGGATGAGCGAGCGGCGGGCGTGTGCTGTCGTCGGAGCGGATCGCACGAGCATGCGGTATCGTTCGTGCCGGGAGGATGATGGCGACCTGCGGTCGCGGCTATGCGAGCTGGCGCAACAACGCCGACGGTTCGGCTATCGGCGGCTGCACATCCTGCTGCGCCGGGACGGCATCACCATCAACCGCAAGAAGACGCAGCGGCTCTACCGCGAGGAAGGTCTAACGGTGCGTCGCAGGAAGGGACGCAAGCGCGCCGTCGGCGCGCGGGCGCCTGCCCCGGTGCTGGCGCTTCCCAACCAGCGCTGGAGCCTGGACTTTGTTCACGACCAACTCGTCACCGGTCGCCGGTTCCGGGTCCTCAACATCGTCGATGACGTGACGCGCGAGTGCTTGGCGGCGGTGGCCGATACGTCGATCTCGGGCAGGCGGGTGGTCCGCGAGCTGGGCGATCTGATCGCCAGGCGCGGCGCGCCAAAGATGATCGTCAGCGATAACGGCACCGAGCTGACATCGAACGCGGTGCTAGCCTGGTCCGGGGATGTCAGCATCGAGTGGCACTATATCGCCCCAGGCAAGCCGACGCAGAACGGGTTCGTCGAGAGCTTCAATGGTCGCATGCGCGACGAGCTGCTCAACGAGACGCTGTTCTTCACGATCGGCCAAGCGCGGGAGATTCTCGCCCGCTGGGTTCACGACTACAACACCGACCGACCACACTCGTCGCTCGGCTATGCCACCCCGGCAGCGTTCGCCGCCGAACTTGAAACGCAACGGGCGGGGTTAACCCCGCCCGTTGCTTCACCCGCGCTCATGCGCAACAACACCGGTCTGTCTCTGGTTGCCGCTGGATGAAAGGCGGGGGTCACGTCA
>NZ_CBCRXM010000044.1:0-1239 GCF_965137005.1 Sphingomonas antarctica
CTCGGCCTCCTTCAGGATGCCAATGATCTGCTCTTCCGTGAAATGCTTCCGCTTCATCTGTCCGTCCCTTCGAGGGGCCGGTCTCTAGTTCCAACTGGATGAAGAAACGGGGGTCACGTCAAATCGGATGCAGAAGATTGGAAGGTTGCGCTTTGGGAAGCGAGACGCATCGTTATCGCTTTTCTTCGTGCCTCCCACTTTCTCTCCGATGTTTCATGCGCTCTCCAGAAAAGCGGATCGCATACACTCGCATTGCGACAATTTCTCGCGCCTCCAATCAGCCAAGATCAATTTAAACTGATATGCCCAAGCTGGCCGAAATCGACGGAAAAAAGTGGTGCAGCTGTGGCAACTGCCGCGGCAGATGCCGTGGCTGCGACTTTTGCCGACCGCCGATCGAGGCGACTTACGCACTGGCTCGATAGAGGGCGCGATGCGACGCTAGTAGAGCTGGCCACCTCGATTGGAGCAGTTGCCCCCTTAATTGCTAGTCAGCGGATACTCACCGCCCGGCGGAATCGCCTGTCCTACATTCAGGAACAGGCTGTCACGCACCTGCTGGAATCTCAAGACTGGACTCGAATACAGAGTAGCGTTGTCTCTACTTCGGGCCAACTTCCCGCTCGATCTTTCATGTACAAAACTCGATTTGCTAGCGGGGCTAACGAAAACCAAGAGGTCGATGTGGCCTGTGGACTCGGCGGAACCGTCATCTTGGCCATGGAATGCAAGGTGACCAACGACGAGACAAATTCGGTCAAGCGGATCAACGACGTGCTGAAGAAGGCTTCAGCGTGGAAAGAACATTGGGGGAGGTTTGTGAAGCCAGCAGCCCTTTTACAGGGCGTCATCAAATTTGGGGATGTGCAGCGCCTGATCGACGCCGGTGTGGAGGTGTTTTGGTCGCACCGCCTCGACCTTTTCACCGCTTGGATCGCTGCAAACGAACGTCGCTAGGAAGGGGTTGGCAACAAACCCCTGTCCTACACCCCCCAACCCGTCATACATACCCGACCCTCTTTTGTTCCCGGCGAGTCGCCGATGGGGAGGGTATGATGACGATCCACACACCAATCGAATCCGAAACCACGGCGGCGGTGCCGCGTGAGCTGGCCGTGACGTGACCCCCGTTTCTTCATCCAGTTGGAACTAGAGACCGGCCCCTCGAAGGGACGGACAGATGAAGCGGAAGCATTTCACGGAAGAGCAGATCATTGGCATCCTGAAGGAGGCCAATGA
>NZ_CBCRXM010000045.1:0-1114 GCF_965137005.1 Sphingomonas antarctica
TTCGATAGCGGCGTGGACCGATCTTACGTCGGCGGCGTCGAGCGCGGCACGGAAAATCCAAGCGTTGATGTGCTCGACAAGTTGGCGACGGCGCTTGGCGTTCCGCTTGCGTCACTATTCGGCGAAATCGACGGCGGGGCGATCAGCGGCTTGAAACGCGGTCGCAAACCAGCTTCTGGCTAGACGACTAGTTGCGCCACCGCCCGCGCCAACTGAGGTGACAACCGGCAAACCCCGTCCTTCCGCAATATGAAATCAGCAACCGCAAATTGGCGCGACGCGGCGAATGCCAAAACAGCCGCATCCACTTTGGGGCGCTCAGGCTCGATCAGGTCAAACGCATAGGCGGCGTTGCCCTTCTTGCCGTGGTGGAAAATTCCCAGTCGAATGTCATAGCCTTCGGCAATCGCTTGTATCTGCAACCCGCATTGCCGCACGGCATAGGCGTAGTTCAACATCGCATTGATCGGATGCGACGCCGCATAATTGGTTGGTTTCAAGCCCGATTTGGCGAGTGAGCTTCGCGTCTCGAAACGCTGCCAGTTTGGCGGCACATCGCCACGCCCGGTCCAACTCAGCTCTAGACCTTCCCATGCGAGGAAGTAGCAACTGGCGCATTGACCTTCGATCCCACGAATGTCGTTTACGGTGGCGAATCTGCCAGCTCGCAAGTCGCCAATGGCTGCATCGTGCTTCGCCACTGCCAAATCGCGTTTGCGTGACGCCGGGACATGATCCGCTAGGACTGCGACACACCCGTTCAGCTTTCGCGCGATCAAATCAGTCGCAAACGTAAGCCGATCGGGCTCACTTGCGCGCATCCGATTTTGCCACTCGATTTTGGCGGGGTCGCCAGCAAAGCCGGTGCCGCTGGCAATCGCCGCGACTTCGCCCGTCCACGATACACGCGCAAGCGCGACGCCTTGCTCGGTGCACCATGAAATCACGGCAAATGACAACGTGCCGCTGCCATCCAAAACGATGATGCGTGTCGGCGTGTCGCGATGGCCGGGATAGAGGCGATGCTTGGCTTGCTGTTGCGGATAATGGGTGAAGCCATCGCGGATAACGAGTGCACCGCTTTCCACCCTCAGCGACACGCCATGACCGCATA
>NZ_CBCRXM010000046.1:0-1058 GCF_965137005.1 Sphingomonas antarctica
TTAGAGCGGATTCCGTTCAGTCTGGATCATAACCGCACGAACTGAAGTAATTGGCGCATTCGGTGGGCTGGAAGATATCGACGAGCCTGCCGATCAGGTCCCACAGGCCCAAGACGGTTCGTTCCGAAGCCTTTCGCAGCATGGCCTTGAGCTTGGAGAAGGCCTTCTCGATTGGATTGAAGTCGGGACTGTAGGGCGGCAGGAAGCGCAGGGTTGCGCCTGCCTGTTCGATCAGATCGCGAGCTGCGGCGCGTTTATGGCTCGATAAATTGTCCATGATGACGATGTCGCCGGGCCTCAGTACCGGAACCAGCACCTGCCGGACGTAGGCCTCGAACCAGTCACCGTTGATCGGCCCGTCAAGCACCATGGGCGCGACCATCCCGGTCATGCGCAGACCCGCGACCAGCGTGGTGGTCTTGCGGTGGCCGTGCGGGAAGCCCATCCGCAGGCGCTCGCCCCTGGGACAACGACCGTGGCTGCGGGTCATGTTCGTGGCGGTCCACGTCTCGTCGATGAATATCAGCCGCTCAGGATCAAGATCGAGCTGCCCCTCGAACCATTCCTCGCGCTGCTTCAGGACGTCGGGGCGGTCCTGCTCGATAGCGTGCCCGGTCTTTTTTTGCGCGTGATCCGGTGACGGGCGAAGAACCGCCACACCGTGCCGATCCCGACCGGTGTACCGTGTTCGGCGAGCTTCTCCTGGATCTCGGCCAACGTGATGTCGCCCTGCTCCTCGACCAGCGCGAGGATGAAGCCGGCCTGCGCTTCGATCCGCCCCGAAAGACGATCACCGCCCTGCGGCTTGGCTATCGCCCGGCCGTGGCGAAGTGCCAACTGACGCCAGCGGATCGCCGTCGCAACGCCGACCCCGAAACGCGCCGCTGCCCGGCGACAGCTCAACCCGCTCTCAATCGATGAGACCACCCGGTCCCGCAAATCCTGCGAAAGAGCTCGTGCCATCCATGCTGGCCTCCACATCCCAGCCAGCAGGATGAATCACAAACTCGCCCCGAAGGGAATCCCTCACCGAGTCAGTCGGAGCGGAAAACGCTCTA
>NZ_CBCRXM010000047.1:0-985 GCF_965137005.1 Sphingomonas antarctica
TGTGATCATCCAGGATCAGCATCATCTGGAGGTGGCTCGGCTTAATTTCCGAGATGCGGTTAAGATCACCGGATACGAAGGTGCCCGATAGCTATTCGGACGGTATTTCCAAACTCACCAGCACTTGGTGCCTTTGCTGGCTTGGCTTGAGATGTCCGGCTCATTGACGCAGTCTGACAGCGCACGAGTTGAGCTGCCGCGTTGGGCCGACAGAGCAGTGCGACGACTTGCAGGTCGAGGTCACCCAGCAAGCAGAGCACCGGGCGTCCTGAGCCGATCGGGGCTTGAATCAATATGACCCAAGCCCCTTAAATTACATAGAGGACAGCATTTCGATGTGATGCTGCACGACCGGCACAATCTTACCTGCAACCCTGCGCAGCGGCGCCACGCGACCGTCCGTCGCATACCCCTGCTGCAAGGCAAGCGCGTCCTGATGCGCTGCTTTTTGCTGTTCGATGTACAATCGGTCACGCGCCTCGCCGCGGGCGTTGCGCAATGCCGTCAAATTGCGTGCCTGCATAGTGTCGAGGCGCGGCGCCTTCGGAGCGAGGTGGGCCGCACGGGCTGCTGCCTTTACCTCGGCAGTACTTTGGCCGTGATCCCTCACCATCATGGTGGCGAAAGACCTCACCTTCGGGTTTCGCGACGAAGACATCACCGTCCCGGATTGACGCTCGAACAGGTCACTCGCGCCAGCCTTAATCAAATAAGTCGACGCAGGAATTGCTTGTGCCATTACAGCCGTGGGTAAACTCAACACCAGCGCCCCTACAAGATACCTTTTCATGTCACTCTCCCTAGCAAATGCTGCTTTCGCGAGTACGACTGGCGACGGCTTCCGTTCCGAAAAAGATTACATTCCCACGGGTGGAACGGTGTTATCGACCATGCGTCTATTTGCTGCTGTGTTCGGATCTCCGGCGGCGTGACCGGCCCCCACCGAGTGGTCCAGCTTGATTGTTAGGGAGCTGTCAGTCGGATG
>NZ_CBCRXM010000048.1:0-887 GCF_965137005.1 Sphingomonas antarctica
GCCAAGCGTTCCTGCGACACGTCGCGCTCAACGCGAAGCCGACGCATGTTCAATCCGACCAGTTCGCGCCCTCGCATAATGCGAGAACTTCCTTTTTGTCGACCTGTAAACCACGGGCCATATCCAACAATTTAAGAAAGTCCTGCCATCCTCGAATTGGAGGTCCGGCATGGGCAAGAAGTTACGGATTGCACGGGATTTGGGCGAAGCGGGAACCTTAGATTGGTTATCCGGCTGGATCGGCGGCGAACGCCAAACGGTGCGAGTTAGACGCATCGAAATGACGTGCCCAGCCACGCCCTTGCTTGATCGTCGAGAGCGTCAGAAGCTCGACAAGCTGAGCGCCAAGAATCAATCTGAACTGCATAGCTATTTGAAATTTGCGGCGAAGAAATGGCTGGAAACCGAAACGCCGGGGCGGCGCGTGGCCAGCGAACAAGGCTATTACTCACCGGGATTGCTATCGGGAATGGTCGATTTCCGGGACGCGAAGGATCGTCGCATCCGGCTTACCAGTCCCCGGTTCCTATCCGGGCGTTCATTCTTCCCCTGCGAATATGGCGAAGTGTTCCGTTTCGACCTTTATGTGAAAGGAACGGTTGCTGAGGTTGGCGGGACGCACCAAAGCAATTTGCTACAGCCGTTGCTGGACGGGATGGCTGACCGCTCCCTGTGGTTCCCTTACCCGGATACCATTGACTATCGCTCGTTCCGATCATCGGAGCATCTTGTCACCAGCGCGTTCGGATATGAAGTTAGGTTGGTGCGAGGCCGGTCGCGGGGAAAGACAGCGGGCGGTCGGCGATAGTGGGCCTGCTAGGAAATCAGCGGTTACAGCGCGGCTGTGGTCGCAAATGCTATTTCCACCCGCTATCACTATACCCCCC
>NZ_CBCRXM010000049.1:0-850 GCF_965137005.1 Sphingomonas antarctica
CGACAAGACCCGCCCGTCGCGTATCCCTGCTCTAACCCCCGAGGTTGTCGCATGGGTAGCCACCCGAACGCATGAGAAGCCGCCCGGCGAGACGACCCACTGGACGGCCTCGCTGATGGCCAGCGAAGCGGGCATCAGCGCCAGTTCGGTTCACCGGATCTGGCGCGCCCACGGCCTCCAGCCTCACCGCGTTCGGCAGTTCAAGCTGTCCAATGATCCTGAGTTCATCAACAAGCTCCGCGACGTCGTCGGCCTGTATGTCGCGCCGCCCGCCCACGCGATCGTCCTGTCGTTCGACGAGAAGAGCCAGATCCAGGCCCTCGACCGATCCCAGCCCGGCCTACCGCTCAAGAAGGGGCGAGCCGGCACCATGACCCATGATTACAAGCGCAACGGCACCACCACGCTGTTCGCGGCGCTCAACATCCTCGACGGAACCGTGATCGGTCGCAACATGCAGCGACACCGGCACCAGGAATTCATCCGCTTTCTCAATCTGATCGAAGCGCGCGTCCCCGTTGGCAAGGCGATCCACGTGATCCTCGACAACTACGCCGCTCACAAGCACCCCAAAGTCCGCGAGTGGCTCGACCGGCACCCGCGCTTCAACTTCCACTTTACGCCAACCTCGTGCTCATGGCTCAATGCCGTCGAGGGTTTCTTTGCCAGGCTGACCAACCGCCGCCTCAAACGCGGCGTGTTCCATTCGCTCGTCGACCTTCAGGCCGCTATCAACCGCTTCCTCGCCGAGCACAATGAAACCCCAAAGCCCTTCGTCTGGACAGCCGATCCCGATAAAATCATCGCCGCCGTCAGGCGCGGGCACCAAGTGTTAGATTCGATCCACTAG
>NZ_CBCRXM010000050.1:0-853 GCF_965137005.1 Sphingomonas antarctica
GGAGCTGTCAGTCGGATGCGAACTCGTCTCCCCACGATGGAGATCAATCTTTGAAGATGGCGGATTAGCTTGCGATCTGACGCCACTCGGCAAGCGCCGCTGAGCGGCGCTCTTTGAAGGTTTGACGGTCGACGATGTGGCGTTCGTGGTTGAAGTGATTGCTGACATTGGCATGGACCGAGGCGAATTTTTGTAGCGTCTTCATTCGCCTGAATCTAAGCATTGCCCGCTCCCGTCGTCGGAACGGAAGGTGCGAGTTTTCCGCCCGGTTATTGAGGTGGCGGCCAACCTCCTGCTTCTGCTCGTTGCCAAGTTCGGTCATCGCCGCCTTGTACGATTTCAGACCGTCGGTCACGATTTGAGCAGGCGCACCGTGCCGCTTCAGAGTCTTCTTCATGAACGCAAGTGCTGCCTGCTTGTCCCGTGTCCTGGTGATGTAGCTTTCGAGGATCTCGCCCTCGTGATCGACCGCGCGCCACAGGTAAACCATCTCCCCATTCAGCTTCACGTACATCTCATCAAGATGCCATCGCCAGTGGCGAAACCCCGCATATGGCTTACGCGCCGACGCCTGATCTCGGCGGCGAACATCGGCCCAAACCGGTTCCACCACAAACGTACCGTCTCGTGACAAAGATCATAGCCGCGCTCGAAAAGCATATCTTCCACGTTCCGCAACGACAGCGGGAACCGCACATACAGCATGACCACTTCGCGGATCAGCTCGGGTGCCGAATGGAAATACCGAAACGGACTGGCGGGCTTCGCCCTCGATCTGCGGCTCATCTCAGCCAACTACCAGCACACTGCCCCGCCTGCCACATCCATCTGACAGAACCGAAATGAATATGAA
>NZ_CBCRXM010000051.1:0-820 GCF_965137005.1 Sphingomonas antarctica
AAACGGCTTCACCGCCATATCCGGCCTCCGGTTCCGCTTCGCTCCACCTCCGCCCGGATATGGCGGCGGCGAGCATAATCCACTAACAATCAACCCGGTCCACTCGCCGGGGGCAGGTCAGCCCAAACCCATCGATGCATCGACCCACCGCTTGAGAATTGCGATCTGCTGCTCGCGGTCAAGTTCGTCCAGCTTGGCCTCGTTTACGAACCCCGTCGCGGGTATGCGGTAGCGCTTAAGGCCGCGTAGGATCACGGCATTGAGATAAGTGACGTACCGCTGGTCCGGCAGAATGGTCAGCGCGGGCAAGTCATCAAAAGTGATTGCGATCGTCGCGCGTTTGGCGCGAGCTTCAGCACCAGCGAACAAAACCATCGCGGCGGCGAGCAGTGCCGCTAATTTTGAACTCACATCACTCTCGTTCTAATGGTTTGTTTCGTTTGTATAGCGCCACCGCACAGGCGATACCCAAGCGTTCGGTGTGACGATCGTAAGAGCTGCATCTTTACCCCTTGCGTTCAAAGCCATTTGCGAGCGCGCGCGATCATAAAGACAGCGACCGATAACGTCGCCATTACCATGACAGTGACCAAGAAGCCCCAAAGACCGGTTTTCGCCAGGGGAGTGTCGAAGTTCATGCCGAAGATGCCCGCAATCGCCCCCGCCAAGCCGATAACGACCGTGATCAAAGTCAGCACTTTAGAGCGGATTCCGTTCAGTCTGGATCATAACCGCACGAACTGAAGTAATTGGCGCATTCGGTGGGCTGGAAGATATCGACGAGCCTGCCGATCAGGTCCCACAGGCCCAAGACGGTTCG
>NZ_CBCRXM010000052.1:0-684 GCF_965137005.1 Sphingomonas antarctica
TACCCCAATCATAATATCCTTCGTCACGGTTGCCGTCCTTTCCGCTGAGTAGCTGTAAACACCACACTTTGGCACATTGCGATGCCGTCTGGGGAGGGCGGCAACCACCCCATCTGTTCGAACGCGGCATCGACGTGTGCCATGAAACGATCCGCTTCTGGTGGAACAGGTTCGGACCGATGTTCGCAGCCGACATTCGCCGCCAGCGAGTGAGCGCTATGCGCGGCTTCCGCCATTGGCGCTGGCATCTTGATGAGGTGTTTGTGAAGATCAACGGCGAGACCCACTACCTCTGGCGGGCAGTCGATCACGAAGGCGAGATCCTCGAGAGCTACGTTACGAAGACGCGAGATAAGGCGTCCGCGCTGGCCTTCATGAAGAAGGCGCTGAAGCGTCATGGCACTCCAGAAGCGATTACCACTGATGGACTCAAATCCTATGGAGCTGCGCTACGCGACCTCGGCATCGCCCAGAAGCAGACGATCGCCCGACACGCCAACAACCGGGTGGAGAACAGTCACCTTCCATTCCGACGAAGGGAGAGGGCGATGCTCAGGTTCCGACTGACGTGACCCCCGCCTTTCATCCAGCGGCAACCAGAGACAGACCGGTGTTGTTGCGCATGAGCGCGGGTGAAGCAACGGGCGGGGTTAACCCCGCCCGTTGCGTTTCAAGTTCGGCGGC
>NZ_CBCRXM010000053.1:0-652 GCF_965137005.1 Sphingomonas antarctica
CGATCTGACCCCCCATCGGCAGATAGCCGCGCTCCCGCAGTTGCCGGTCAAAGGCGGCGAACAGCGCATCGATCGCGCCGGCGCGGGTCAGCTTCTCGCGGAACAGCCGGATCGTGTTC
Source organism: Sphingomonas antarctica (assembly GCF_965137005.1). NCBI lineage: Bacteria > Pseudomonadati > Pseudomonadota > Alphaproteobacteria > Sphingomonadales > Sphingomonadaceae > Sphingomonas > Sphingomonas antarctica. The sequence continues at coordinate 120 of NZ_CBCRXM010000053.1, forward strand.
TCATCCGGCGTGACCGCGCCCGGGTCGAAGCCGAGAAAGCGCAGCCAGCTCAACCGATCGCGGATCAGGAACTCCATGCGCGCATCACTGACCGTGTTCTGGGCCGCCAGGACCAGCACCTTGAACATCGCCACCGGATCGTAAGGGGGCCGACCGCCCTTCGCGCCGTCGCCATATGCCAACGCCTTCTCCAGCGCCGGGCGGAACAGCTCGAAATCCACCACCCGCACCAGGGTTTCCAGCGGGTCGCCGGAATCCGACAACCGCTTCAGCTAATCCGATAACCCGAACAGTCCCGACTGACGCATTCGCCACCTCCCTTAGTCAGGAGCAGTGAATCATCTTCTGCCGGATCATGCCAGGGTTATTGGGGGTGCCCACCTGCCTGTGACACATACCCTGTGACGTGACCCCCGCCTTTCATCCAGCGGCAACCAGAGACAGACCGGTGTTGTTGCGCATGAGCGCGGGTGAAGCAACGGGCGGGGTTAACCCCGCCCGTTGCGTTTCAAGTTCGGCGGCGAACGCTGCCG
>NZ_CBCRXM010000054.1:0-574 GCF_965137005.1 Sphingomonas antarctica
TCTCAACTTCACGCAGCTTCCCGATAATCTCTTCCGGCTTGTGCTTCTTGCTCGGCATTCGTCGTCCCTTTCGTGGTCCAGACTATCATAGTCTCTGGGCCACTCAGCGGGGGGCAGATCATTGCCCAGCACCTTCATGGCCGCCCTGTACGAGGCGAGGCCATCAGTCGTGATCGCCTCCGGACTACCATGCCGCTTCAGCGCCTTCTTCATAAAGGTCAGCGCTGCAGCCTTATCCCGCGTCTTGGTGACATAGGACTCCAGCACCTCGCCTTCGTGATCGAAGGCTCGCCAAAGGTAATGCATCTCGCCGTTGATCTTCACGAACACATCATCGAGGTGCCATCGCCAATGGCGGAAGCCGCGCATTGCGCCAACCCGCTGGCGTCTCTCCTCGCCGGCGAACATCGGGCCGAACCGGTTCCACCACATCCGAACCGTCTCGTGGCAAATGTCGATGCCGCGTTCGAACAGATGGGGTGGTTGCCGCCCTCCCCAGACGGCATCGCAATGTGCCAAAGTGTGGTGTTTACAGCTACTCAGCGGAAAGGACGGCAACCGTGACGAAGGATAT
>NZ_CBCRXM010000055.1:0-574 GCF_965137005.1 Sphingomonas antarctica
GCCGCCAACGTGCGCAGCGGGACGCCCATCACCTGAGGATAAAGCCCGACCAGCGGATACCATTTATCGGCGAGGGATTTGCAGGCGGCGGGGGTCCGCAACCAATTCTGCCGCCGCTTCCCAAATTCGACATGCGAACCATCAAACCCGCGCGTCGTAATAAGCATATGAACATGGGGCAGGATTAGCCGCTCGCCCTCCCCTTCGGCTTGGGCGTGGATCGCCCAATCGGTGACCATGCCCTGCGAGGCGAGGTGATCTTCGCAGAATCCTTCGACGATATCGCGCCAGGTCGCGGGGGTTTCGTGGATGGGCAGCGACGCGACGCAATGCGCCAGCGTTGCTTCAGTGGGCCGATTGATGCGGGCCACCTGGTCCATCAGCTCCCACAGCTTGATGCCGTCGAGCGCCGGATCATTGGCGCGGCTCGGACCGCAACGGCCGCGATCGACCAAGTCGTTGCGCGCTGCATAATCCGGGGTCGGCCCGACCTCGTCGATGCCGGTCATCCGGTTGATATACCAGTAAGAGCATTTGGCGGTGCGGTGGGTCGACCGCATATCCTGGCCATAAG